>NZ_JAZKTR010000156.1:0-5626 GCF_036625485.1 Natronomonas sp.
TCGCTCACTTCGTTCGCTCGCGGACATCTCCACTAATTCTGTTTCAGTAGTCTACGCAAGAATTCAGGTTAGTATCCGCCGAGCGGGGCGTTTGAAAAACGCCCCCGAGGCGGTTCGCCGGACGCGAACGAAGTGAGCGTCCGGTAGCGCGCACGAACTGGAGCGCGGCCGTCAGGCCGCGCGGAAGGAGTACGCGCGCATATTTTCCCCATGTTTTTGCCGAGAACGCGGGTCGCGCCCCAGCGCGGGCGCGACCCGCGTTCTCGTGCAAAAAGTGGGAGTTCTAGAGTTCGTCCGCGATCTCGTCGGCGTCGATGTCGGCTTCTTCGAGGGCTTCCTCGATGTCGACGTCGTCGGGGGCGCCGCCGCCACCCATGCCGCCCATCATGCCGCCCATGCCCATCCCCATGCCGGAGCCATCGAGGACTTCCTGGATGAGGATGCGGTCGATGTCAGTCAGGTCGATGACCTGCTGTGCGATCTGCTGTTTCTGCATCATCCACTGCTGGTTCATCGCCAGCTGGGGCGTGGACTCGACGTAGAGGGTCTCCTTCTCGACCGTCTCGGTAACGGTTTCGGGTTCGGCCTCTTCGTCGTCTTCGTCGGGCTCTTCGACGCGGGTCTCCTCGACCTCGTCGGTTTCGACCCACATCTCGAGGTCGACGTCGAGGAACATGCCGAGCAGGCCCTTGGCCTTCTCGAGGTCGTCCTCGACCTGTTCGAGGATCTCGTAGTCGTACTCGATGTCCTCGCCGGCCAGCGGGTGGTTGAAGTCCACGCGTGCGCGACCGCCGATGATGGTTTCGAGAACGCCCTGTTCGCCGTCGATCTGGACGCGGGCGCCAGGGTAGCGGTCGTCCTCGTCGATCTTGTCGGCGGTGACGGTGCGGACCTGCTCTTCGTCGTATTCGCCGAAGGCGTCCTCACCGGGGACGACGACGGTGCCCTCGTCGCCGACTTCCTTGCCGCGGATGTCGTCTTCGACTTCGGGGAAGAGGTGGCCCTCGCCGAGGACGATGACGCGGGGCTCGAAGGTGCCCTGGTCGGCGACGCCTTCCTCTTCGGCGACCTCTTCGTCGGTGGTGTCGACGAGCTGGTCGCCCTCGACGGTCCGGGCAGTGTAAGCGAGACGGATGAAGTCGCCGTCCTGCAGCCCTTCGGCTTCCTCTTCTTCGGCTTCGGCGTCTTCCGTTTCGGCCTCGGCGTCCTGCTCCTCGGTCTCGGTTTCGGTCACTTCTTCGGCGGCCTCCTCGGCCGCGTCGTCGGTCTCCTCGACCTCATCGGGTTCATCACTCATACTCGGAACGTCAGTCGTCGCACCCTTAACAATCACGTTTCCCGTTCGGCGAGCCACGGCGTTTTTACTCGCGCCGAGCGACGGCCCGCCTATGTACGAAGTCGAACTGAAAGTCCGGGCACAACACGAACCCGTCCGGGAGCGATTGGCGGAACTCGACGCCGATCCGAAGGGGATGGTCGAGCAGATCGATACCTACTACGACCACCCGGTTCGGGATTTCGCTGAGACGGACGAATCCTTCCGAATTCGTCGGGAAACCGACGAGGACGAGGAGACCGCTCGTGTGACGTATAAAGGCCCGCTCGTCGAGGAGGCTTCGAAGACCCGCGAGGAGTGGGAAACGGGCGTCGACGATGGCGAGACCATGGCCGAGATTCTGGACGAACTCGGCTTTTCGCCGGCCGCGACCGTCGAGAAGATCCGGGAACGGTTCGAATGGAAGGGCTACACGGTGACGCTCGACAACGTCGTCGGTCTCGGCGAGTACGTCGAAGTCGAGACGGAATCGGAAGCTATCGAACCAGCCCGTGAGGGCGCAATCGAGTTGCTCCAGGAACTGGGACTCGACCCCGAAGAGCAGATCCGGACCTCCTATCTCGGCCTGCTATTGGCGGAAGACGACTAAGATTATACCCTCGGGTTATTAGCTGTGTGCGTTTGGTTTCCGTAAGTTATAGAACCGACGCAGGGATACGATACCGTAATGAGTAACCGAAACATCCGTGTCGAGCCGGTCGTCGGCCGTGCGGTCGAAGATCAGGAAGTCGAAATCGTCGAGCGGAAGGGCCTCGGGCATCCCGATTCTATCTGCGACGGTATCGCCGAACACGTCTCACAGGCGCTGGCCCGCGAGTATCTGGACCGCGTCGGTAAGGTCCTCCACTACAACACCGACGAGACGCAACTGGTCGCTGGCTCCGCCGCACCCGCCTTCGAGGGCGGCGAGGTCATCGAACCCATCTACCTTCTCATCACCGGGCGGGCGACCAAGGAGTATCAGGGCCAGAAGATCCCGACCGAAACCATCGCCCTCCGGGCCGCCCGCGAGTACTTCGCCGAAAACTTCCCGCTGGTCGATTTCGGCACCGAAATCATCGTCGACGTCAAGCTCGGCGAAGGGTCGGGCGACCTTCAGGAGGTCTTCAGCGAGGACGGCGCGCAGGTGCCCATGGCCAACGACACCTCCTTCGGGGTCGGCCACGCGCCGCTGACCGAAACCGAGAAGATCGTCCTCGAAGCCGAAAAACAGCTCAACGGCCACTACAGCGCCGAGAACCCTGCTATCGGTCAGGACATCAAGGTCATGGGCAAACGCGAGGGCGACGACATCGACGTGACCATCGCCGCGGCGATGGTCGACCGGTATATCGACGATATCGACGACTACGACGACGCCGTCCGCGGCGTCCGGGAGTTCGTCGAGGAACTGGCTACCCGCTTTACCGATCGGAACGTCAACGTCCACGTCAACACCGCCGACGACTACGAGGAGGGCTCGATCTACCTGACGACGACCGGTACCTCCGCCGAACAGGGCGACGACGGCTCTGTCGGCCGCGGCAACCGCGCCAACGGCCTCATTACGCCGAACCGTTCGATGTCGATGGAGGCGACGTCCGGAAAGAACCCCGTCAACCACATCGGGAAGATCTACAACCTTCTGTCGACGGACATCGCCGAGACGGTCGTCGACGAGGTCGACGGCATCCGGGAGATCCGTATCCGCCTGCTCTCGCAGATCGGCCAGCCCATCGACCAACCGCACGTCGCCGATGCCAGCCTCGTCACCGAAGCGGGCATCGAGGTAAGCGATATCGAAACCGAGGTCTCCGACATCATCGACCGGGAACTCGCGAACGTCACCTCGATCACCGAGCGCGTCATCGACGGCGAGCTAACGACGTTCTGAATCCGGGGGAAGAGACCGTTCCTCGTGGTTAGAACTTCTTGAGGTTCTGTAGGTCGTGTTCGGTACGCGCGAACTCCGAGAGCGGCCGGCTCGCATGGCAGTTCGGGCAGTTGAACGTCCGGGCTGGTTCGGGAAGATCGCCTGGAGAATCCTGCCAATTCTTACCACATTCGGGGCACAACAGTCGGACGTACGTTTCCATAACCGGCCCAACGTCGGGCAGGTATGAAAACCTTTGTCACGGCATCCGATGTGAGCGGGCCGGCGGCTACCGCGGGTGGGGACGGTTCGTCGAACCGCTATACCTGACGGTTAGCGTGTAAAATAACAGTAAAACCGCAAACCACATCCCGACCACATCCCGAAGCGAACGAGTAGCCGCGTTAGGCGGTGGCGACTTCGGCCGCTTCGAGGAGCTCCTTGTAGCGGTTCCGGATGGTGACCTCGGAGATGTCAGCGACCTCGCTGACCTCGCTCTGCGTTACCTTGTCGTTGCAGAGCAGCGCGGCGGCGTAGACGGCCGCAGCGGCGAGGCCGACGGGCGATTTGCCCGACAACATACCGGACTCGCGGGCCGCCTCGATGAGCTCACGGGCACGGCGCTCTACCTCGTCTTCGAGTTCGAGGTCCGAGACGAACCGCGGGACGTAGCTCTCGGGGTCGGCGGGCTTGACTTCGAGGTTGAGCTCCCGGATGATGTATCGGTACGTCCGGGTGAGCTCCATCTTGTCCACGCGCGAGACGCGGTTCACCTCGTCGAGGCTCCGGGGGACGCCGGCCTGTCGGGCGGCGGCGTACAGCGACGCGGTAGCGACGCCCTCGATGGAGCGGCCCGGCAGGAGGTCGTCCTGCAGGGCACGGCGGTAGATGACGGAGGCGGTCTCTCGGACGTTGTCCGGGAGGCCGAGTGCGCTGGCCATCCGGTCGATCTCGCCGAGGGCCTGCTTGAGGTTCCGCTCCTTGGAGTCGCGGGTGCGGAAGCGCTCGTTCCACGTGCGGAGCCGCTGCATCTTCTGGCGTTGCTTGCTCGACAGGGAGTTGCCGTAGGCGTCCTTGTCCTGCCAGCCGATGTTCGTCGACAGCCCCTTGTCGTGCATCATGTTCGTGGTGGGAGCGCCGACACGCGATTTCTTGTCCTTCTCGGCGCTGTCGAAGGCGCGCCATTCCGGGCCGCGGTCGATGTTATCCTCTTCGACGACGAGGCCACACTCGGTACAGACGGTTTCACCGTGTTCGGTGTCCGTCTCGAGGCGGGCGCCACACTCGGGGCACGTCAACGTCTTCTCGCTGGTCTCTTCGGTTTCGCTTTCAGCCTGCTGGGTCGATTCGGTTCGATTCTCGTCCGTATAGGTTCGGATACTTGTATCGCTCATGATGGATGTGATGGATGACGACCGACACCGGGGGAGGAAAGCCCAAGAATCCCGGCGCCGTTCTTCCTAACATACTGTTAGTCCGAAAAGAACTTAAAGCTTTCGGTGATTCTGAACGTCGAACGCCTGAATTGGGGCCTCTATCGCCGGTATTCGTGTTACCGCGTCTCGTGTGTTATGGGTTTTCACACCAACTACAACATATAAGCTTTACTGAGGGAGATACGGCCGATAGTGTCGCCCATCCGTCAAAAGAAGAGACGGTATAGGGTTGGCGCTCAGTTCAGACGGCGGGCTGCGAAGACGGAGCCGATGATGGCCAGCAGCGCGACGACCACACCGAATCCGGCACCGTCACCGTCGGTTTCGGTGTCGTCGCCCTCGCCCTCGCTGTCGACGAAGTCGTATTCTTCGTTGTCGTTCGTGTCGCGGTGGGCCATCGGGACGACGGTGTCGTCCTCGTCGAGCGGTTCGTCGAGGTGGACGCCCACGTTACGGTGGAGGCCCGGTTCGAGGTACTCGGAGGAACCACGGATGCTCCCGAAAACCTCGCCGTCGAGAACCGTCGAGTCGTGAATCGTCACGAAGCCACCGTCTTCCAGGAAAACCTCGTCGACGGTGACGTAGTGGCCGGAGGTCGCGGTGTCGTTCATCGTGACGCTCGTCTCGTCGGTGGGCGTCACGGCCGCGCTGTCGATGACGGCCTCGTCCTGATCGTTGATGAAGGGACCGTCCTCTCCGCCTTCGGATTCGGCGAAGTCGTACTGTTGGTTGTCGTTCGTGTCCCTGTGCGCCATCGGGATGAGAGTGTCCTCGTTGTCGAGTTCCTCGTCCAGTTCGATGCGGACGTCCTCGTGGACGCCGGCTTCGAGGTGGTCGCTCGTTCCGCGGATGCTGTCGAAGGTGGCGCTGTCGAGGAGCGAGGAGTCGTGAATGGTCACGAAGCCGTCCTCCGAGAGTTCGACCCGGTCGACGACGACGGCGGAACCGTCGGCAGTGTACGGGCCATCAGCCTCGGCGCCGCTGGAGACGAACGAGTAGATC
>NZ_JAZKTR010000157.1:0-5538 GCF_036625485.1 Natronomonas sp.
CCTGGCGGAGCGCCTCGACGTGCTTCCAGACCGCCGCCCGAGAGATATCGAGCTCCGCGGCCAGTTTCGGCCCCGAGACGGGGCCTTCCGCCAGCGCGTCGAGAACGCGTTCGCGTGTCTCCTGCATGGACGGTCGTTTCGCGCGAACCGTATATAAACGGCGTCCGTCGCTCCCGCGCACGCTTTCCGGTCGTCCCACGGTATCGCCGTCGAGATACGGCCCGGACAGTTGTTTCCGTCCGAATCGGTTCGCATGATATCAACATTTATTCACGTGGGGGTCCCCCGCACGCGTAGTTGCCCTCCATGAATAGACAGCACGCGACCGAGGCATTCCCTCGGAACGCCCTCGCCTCGCGAGGTGAAACATGACCGACCCGCTGCTTTCCGTCGAGGACCTGCGAACCCACATCCACACCGACAGCGGCCTCGTTCGCGCCGTCGACGGCGTCTCCTTCGATATCGATCGCGGCGAGACGGTCTGTCTCGTCGGCGAGAGCGGGTCCGGGAAGACCATCACCTGCGATACGCTCACCGGCCTCGTCGAGACGCCGCCCGCCGAGGTCGCCGGGACGGTCCGCTTCGACGGCCGGGACCTCGTCCCCTTCGATGGGACAGACTTCGGGTCGATACGCGGCAACGAGATCGGCTACGCCTTCCAGAACGCCCGGAGCGCACTCGACCCCGTCTACACCGTCGGCGCCCAGATCGTGGAAGCGATCCGCCTCCATCGCGACGTGAGCAAGGCCGACGCCCGGGAACGCGCCATCGACCTCCTCGAAACGGTCGGCATCTCGCCGGCCGAATCCCGCGTCGACGAGTACCCACACCAGTTCTCCGACGGCATGTGCCAGCGGGTCGCCCTCGCCATCGCCCTCGCTGCGGAGCCCGCCCTGCTCGTCGCCGATGAACCCACCTCCGCGCTCGACGTGACGATCCAGGCCCGTATCATCGACCTCATCGACGACCTCCGGGCGGGCCGCGATCTGGCGCTCCTGTTGGTCACCCACGACCTCCGGGTCGTCGCCGCCCTGGCCGACCGCGTCGTCGTCATGTACGCCGGTACCGTCGTCGAACGCGGCCCCGTCGAGGAGGTCTTCGCGAACCCGGCTCACCCCTACACGCAGGCGCTCTTCGAGAGTTTCACCGGCGACGGCGACCTCGACCGCGAGAGCCTGCCCCGAGACGCCCTGCCGACCGACGGCTGTCGGTTCCGGGCGGAATGTCCCCACGCGGTCGATGCCTGCGCCGATGGGTTCCCCGACTTCGAAACGGTCGACGGAACGGAGGCTCACCGCGCCGCCTGTGTCTACTACGGCGAGGGCTTCGACGCCGAAACAGTGCGGACCGAGGCCGTATTCGACGCCGACGACGTAGCGCCCGGGTCCGCTTCGGAATCGGTTACCGAAACCGCCGCCGAGACGGTGGCCGAATCCGCCACCCCCGAGGAGGACCGCCATGACTGAGACGGACGGCCCGCTGGTCTCGGTTCGGAACCTCGAACTCCACTACCCGGTGAGCGAGGGCCTGCTCCGCCGCGAAACCGGTCGCGTCCGGGCCGTCGACGGCGTCTCCTTCGACGTCCGGCCCGGCGAGTCGTTCGGCCTCGTCGGCGAATCCGGCTGTGGGAAATCCAGCACCGCACTCGCGATGCTCCGGATGGAAGAACCGACCGGCGGCGAGGTCCGCTTCGACGGCGAGGACGTGCTTGCATACGACGACGCCGAACTCCGGCGGTTCCGTCGGCGCGTCCAACTCGTCCTGCAGGACCCCGATTCGGCGTTCAACCCACGCATGACCGTCGGGGAGGCCGTCGGCGAACCGCTTCGGGTCCACGGCCTCTCCGATAGCGAGCGCCGACGCGAGATCGTCGCGGACGCCCTGGAACGCGTCGGCCTCTCCGGGGAGGACGCCGACGACTACCCACACGAGTTCTCCGGCGGCGAGAAACAGCGCATCGCCATCGCGCGGGCGCTCGTCCTCAATCCCGACGTCATCGTCGCCGACGAACCCGTCAGCGCCCTCGACGGCCGGACGAAAGCCGAAGTCCTCGACCTGCTGGACGGCCTGCAGGACCGGTTCGGCATCGCCATCGTCCTCATCAGCCACGACATCGACCTCGTACGGCGCTTCTGTGACCGCGTGGCCGTCATGTATCTCGGCGAGATCGTCGAACGCGGGCCGACAGAGACCGTCGTCGGCGACCCGAGTCACCCATACACGCGGACGCTCGTCGCCTCGATACCGAGTCTCGACCCCGCCATCCCGGCCGAGGACGCGGGCGTCGACCTGCTAACCGACGACCTCCCCGACGCGACGGACGTCCCCTCGGGCTGTCGGTTCCACCCACGCTGCCCGGCGATAATCCCGCCCGAATCGGTCGATCTTCCCCAAGACCACTGGCAGGGCGTCGTTGCCTTCCGGTTCCGACTGGAGCGCGAGTGGGACGATATAGAGGAACTTCGAGCATCCGTCCTCCGAGAGTTGCCGCCGGCCGAACGAAGCGATTCGGACATCGACGCGGCGGTCAGGACCGCCTTCGACCTCCCGGCGGAACTGCCCGACGCGAATGTGGAGGCTGCCCTCGCCGACGCCGTCGACGCCATCGAAGATGGAAATCTCGACGCCGCCCGACGGCCGCTGGCTGAAACCACTACGAGCGTCTGCGAACGCGAATCACCGGCGGTGGTGGACGTCGAAACCGCACACCCGGTCGCCTGCCATCGCTACGACCCGTCGGTTCCGGGCGACCCGGAGACAGGTATCGAGACGCGACCGTCCGAAGAGTGACCCTCGCGACCCTCGGCTATTCCTCGAAGCGGTCGAACCGCTCGTCCAGTCGGTCGGCGGCGACCGCGAGCATGGTCTCGATGCGCGTCGCCCACGGCGTCGCGTGCGAGAACCGGACGTGGTCGCGTTCGGCCAGCGTCGCGGCGCCGCCGGGGGTGCCGTAGATCGGCTCGGTCGGGCCGGCGTGACACCGCGAGGAAAGCACGACTGGGCAGTCGGCCGCCGCGATAGCCTCCCCGAGGGCGGTGGTGGTGTTTCCGAGGCCGGTTCCGGCGACGACGACGGCATCGCCGCGCGCCTCCGCGGCCTCGAAGGCTTCGCGACCGACGCCGGAGGCGGAGACCACGAGCGGGACCGTCGGATGGGCATCGGCGTCGGGAACCGGCAGGCGTTCGGCGGGCGCCGACGGCTCCCGGTACCAGTGGACGCGTTTGCGAGTCAGGCGAGCGACGGGGCCGGTTTCGGGCGACCGGAAGGTATCCAGCGCGCAGGTGTGGGACTTCCGGACGGTCGCTGCGTCGTGGAGTTCCTCGTCGAAGGCGACGAAGGCGCCCTCGGTGAGGCGCTCGTGTGCGGCCGCACGGACCGCGCTCCGGAGGTTCGTCGGCCCGTCGCTGCCGGCCTCGTCGGGACGGCGCTGGGCGCCCGTGACGACGACCGGCGCCGAGACCGTCAGGTCGAGATAGCGCGCGGTCTCGGCCAGCGTGTCGGTGCCGTGGGTGACGACGAATCCGTCGACCTCGTCGGCGCGCTCGGAGATCCGGTCGGCGACGCGGGCACAGATGGCCGGCGACATATCGAAGCCGGGGCTGTCGGCGACGCTTTCGACGGTTACGTCGGCGAAGCGCTCGATCTCGGGGACGGCCTCGACGAGGTCGGCACCCGAGAGGGTCGGCGCAGCACCCGAATCGGCGCCCTCCGCAGTCGAGGCGATGGTTCCACCGGTCGCGATGACGTGAACGTGCATACCGCCAACCGGGGCCGGCACCGAGTTGTGGGTTCCGGTCGCCGTGTCGCGAACTTTCATTTGTCCTGCGTCCCTCTACCCGGTATGCGCGACGAAGAGGAGATCCGCGAGCAGTACGAGTTCCTGAAAGAGGAGTTGGACGACGAGAGCATGAACCACGAGGGGGTCCGGCAGATGTTCACCTATTATAAGCGAGCCCTCGGCTGGGTTCTCGAAGAGGAGTACATCTAGGTCGGCGGTCGGCTTCGCCGTAGGCGGTACATTTATACCTGAATACGCGCTTGTATCAGGTGACGCTTCGCTTGGAGGGCCGAAGCGTCAGCGGGGACCTATTCAGGGCGGCAAGCGGCCGACCGGCGTTTTCTGCCGGTCGGCTGCTTTCCTCTCGCTGAACAACATTCGATAGCTTAGGCTATCTCCAGCGAGCCGTCGCTACCACTATCGCTCCCGTTCTCGTCCCATTCCAGTTCGAACTCGACGCTCAGTTCCGACTCACCGCCGCCGGTCTCCCGTTCGGCTTTGACCTCGAAGGTATGGGTTTCCGGCACCGCCAGCGTGATCGATTGCTCGCCGGCGGACAGAGATACCGACTCGCCGGCTTCGAGTTTGTCCGCGACCGATCGGAGCATCTGGGCGGTTTCGCTGCGGGACTGGCGCTGCTCGCTTTCGAAGAGAACTTCTTCCATACCGAAGATACGTGCCGAGACATTATAAGCCGTAAGGCAACTGTGGTATCAGATGACACTACATAACACAGCCAGAACACTTCCGTTTATTATCACGTTCCGTACGTACGTTCGGAAGACACTATAGCGGTGTATAGCACGTTTTTCGGGAGCGTATTCGGAGTGAAGGCGGAATACGGTTCGATATATTTAACCTAATTCGACAGTAACATGCAGATAGAACTTACCGATGTACGACCTGACAGGATTCCAGCGAGACCTGCTGTACGTCATCGCCGGGCGCGAAGAACCCCACGGGCTTGCCATCAAGGAAGAACTCGAGGACTACTACGAAAAGGAGATCCACCACGGCCGTCTCTACCCCAATCTCGATACGCTCGTCGACAAGGGCCTCGTCGAGAAGGGCCAGCGCGACCGTCGAACAAACTTCTATACCCTCACCCGTCGTGGCCGCCGTGAGATCGAAGCGCGCCGCGATTGGGAAGAACAGTACGTCGACCTTTGATAAACGAACCGGCGCAGGCCGGTTATCGTTGTAAACCAGCAGTAGAGATGCTGCAAACGTCGTTAGGAAAAGTTGGTGTTTTATACTTGCAGTCAAACATTCGGGTATGGACTTCGAACTGTCCGAAGAACAAGAGCAACTGAAAAGCGAGGTCCAGCGCTTCGCCGAAAACGAGATCGTTCCGGTCGCCAAGGAGTACGACCGCGAAGAGAAGTACCCGTGGGAAGTCGTCGACGAGGCCGCCGAGATGGGCCTGCTGGCGCCCCAGATTCCCTTCGAGTACGGCGGCGCCGGCTACGACGTCCTCGATACCGCCATCATCGTCGAGGAACTGTTCGCCGCCGACCCCGGTATCGGCCTGTGTCTGTCCTCGACCGGCTTCGGGACCGAGGCCATCCTCGAATACGGTACTGAAGAGCAGAAAGAGGAGTACCTCGAACCCGTCGCCAAGGGCGAGGCCATCTCCGGGGCCGCCATCTCCGAACCCGACACCGGTTCGGACGTCTCCTCCGTGAGCACCCGCGCCGAGAAGGACGGCGACGAGTGGGTCATCAACGGCAACAAGATGTGGATCACCAACGGCTCCATCG
>NZ_JAZKTR010000158.1:0-5528 GCF_036625485.1 Natronomonas sp.
TTGAGTGTCAAAGACGTTAACCGTCAGAACACTAACGTGCCGCTACAGCAGAGATTATGACAAGGCTCCATTTTCGGTACTCGGTTGCTGTCGCCCTCCTTTTCGCGGCGGTACTGGTGGCGGGATTCGCATCGGTTGGGGCTGCTTCCCACGGGTCGCCGGCGAATTCACGGTGTATCCGCAGGACAACGCGGACAGGAGTCCGGACGCGACGAATGCGAACTACGTGATGAGTTCGGCGGGCGTCGACGCGTTCGAGGCCGAACAGGGGCTCGAAATCGTCGACTACTACTGGCTCGAAAGCTCGCAGGCGGATTTCAGTTCGTGTGACCCCGATAACGCCCGCGTGTTCGGTATCGACCGCGGGAACAACAACACCGGGACACAGATCGACGAGAGCCTGTTGCAGCACATGAAGTCCTATAACGTCGGCCAGAGCCGCATCACGCTGGACCTCTTCGGCGAGGACGACCTCGGCGGGGAGCCCATCAACCTCTATACGCCCGACGCGACGGTCGCCGTGTTGGGCGACTGTGTCGAGAACACTGGCGAACCCGGCTGGTATCAGTTCACCGGCTACGTCAACGGCACGACCTACGCGGGCAACTACGAGGAGGTCCTGCTCACCCCCCCACTACTTCTGGATCGGCGACTTCGAGAACGAACAGGAGGCTCGTGAGGAATTCGGCCCGCCGCCGTCCCAAGAGGGTTCGACGTCCGATTCGACGCCGACGACTACCGCGACGGAGACGGTAACGGAAGCGTCCGGCAACGGTGGGCACAACGACGAGGACAACGAGGAGCCCGTCGTCGGCTTCGCCTTCGGTGCGCCCGATTCGACGCACGACTGGGACGGTCTCGAATCCGTCCTCCACTGCAGCGAGTGCGGTGAGGAGACTGGCCACGGGATGGACCTGACCGAGGAGGGGTCCTTCGAGTTCACCTGTCTCGAATGCGGAAACGAACTGACGTTCTGATTCCGACGCGTTTCCCGCTCGTGGACGTATTTTTCACATGGTAGGGAAAAGATACTTGTCACTTGGTATCTGCTGTGTAACATATGCCACACTGCCGCAACTGCGAGGGGTTTGTCACCGAGAACTATGTACGCGTGTTCGCTCCGCAGGATATGTCGACGGTCCGAGTGTGTCCGAACTGTGAGGACAAGCTCAGAGACGGGGCAGAGGTACGGGAAGCTCGCTCGACGCGACAGAACTAGTCGCCGGCGGCGAGCGCAGCGCTTTCACCGGCGAGGTACTTTTCTCCGCGGTCGGTGACGGCGTATATCTCTTCACCGGTTACCGGCTCCACGAGCCCGTGTTCGACGAGCGTCTCGACCCGCTTTTCGACGTACCCGAGGTGCATCCCGAGCCGGTTGGCGATGAGCGGGACGTAGTCCGGCGGGTTATCGTCGAGGTACTGTAGGATGCGCTCGTCGGCTGGATGGGTCCATTCCGGGCTGGTGGCCATTCGAACTCCCTCCGGCCTATGTGTGGGTACTGGTACCACATAACACTATTGGTAATCCGGCAGGTATTGCTACACCCGCTTTTCGGGCCGGAGCCTTACCGTCGAGTCCTCGATGAGAGGGATTCCGGCGGGTTCCGAACCGCCGTCAACAGGTCCCGTTCATCGACCGTTCTCGCGTGTTCGGGCGGGTCGGTACCCGGCAGGGCGAGCATCGGGTCGGCGGTCCGTGCCACCCTCGCGTTCGCCCCATCGACGGGGGCGGCGAGGACGGTCACGTCGGCCGCGCCCACGAGATTGCTCGCCGATTCCGCTCGGCCATCGGGGACCGACTCGAAGGGTGGTGCGGTCACCACGTCGCTGGCGACGCTTCGGGCGGTCGCCAGCGCGGCGTCGCCCTCAGGGAGGATGCCGACCGTTACGGCGATGCCGGCATCGACGAGGCGCCCGATAATCCGGGCAGCGCGCTCGCCGCCGCCGAGAACGTGAACCCGTCGGTCGCCCGGCGGGACGTCCGAGAGCGGAGTGACCGCCCGTGTTCCGGTCACGGGATTGGTCGCGACCGCGGTTCGGACGTCGAAGGCGGTTTCGAGCCGTTCGGCGGTGAGGACCTCCTCCGGCGGGCCGTCCGCGACGATGTCGCCGCCCGCCAGGAGGGCGATGCTGTCACAGAAGCGAGCGGCCAACTCCAGGTCGTGGATCGCGGCGATGACGGTCTTGCCCTCGTCAGCCAGTTCGCGGGCAAGCGATAGGGTCCGGACCTGATGGTTGATGTCGAGGCTGGCGGTCGGTTCGTCGAGCAGGAGCGTCGGCGTCTCCTGTGCCAGCGCCCGCGCCAGCAGGACGCGCTGGCGCTCGCCGCCGCTGAGCGAGTCGATAGAGCGGTCGGCGAACTGGGTGGTGTCGGTCCGCTCCAGCGCCGCCTCAACGGCCTCGTGGTCGGCGGTACCGGCCGGCGAGAACCGCGAGCGATGCGGCGTCCGGCCCATCGCCACCACGTCCTCGACGTCGAACTCGAAGGCGACCGAGGTCTCCTGTGGCACCGTCGCGACACGTCGGCCGACCGCCTTGGCCGACAGTTCGGCCACGTCCTCGCCGTCGACGGTAACCCGGCCGCTGTCCGGCGTCAACAGGCCGTTCGTCGTCCGCAACAGCGTCGTCTTGCCGGCACCGTTCGGGCCGACCAACGCGAGGAACTGCCCTTCAGGAACCGAAAGCGAGACGCCATCGAGGACGGTCGTCGTTCCGAAGGAGATCGACACGTCGTCGAGGGAGATCACAGCGAGTGCACCTCCCGTTTCCGGAGCAGGTAGAGGAAGAAGGGCGCTCCCAGCGCCGCGGTGACGATGCCGACCGGCATCTCGCCGGGACCCATCCGCGCGATGGTGTCGGTCGCGACGAGGAATACCGCACCCGCGAGCGCGCTCGTTGGGATGAGGATCCGGTGGTCGGGGCCGACGACCAACCGCATCATGTGCGGGACGATGAGGCCGACGAAGCCGATGACGCCCGAGACGGCGACGGCGGCCGCGGTGACGGTCGTCGAGCCCACAAGCAGGATCCGTTTGGTTCGCTCGACGTCGATACCGAGGGTGTGGGCGTCCTCTTCGCCGAGCAGGAGGACGTTCAGGTCCCGGGCGTAGGCCAACAGGACGACGAAGAGGACGGCGACGACGGGGGCGGCGATGCGGACCCGGCTCCACGTGCTGTGCTGGAGGTGGCCCATCAGCCAGTAGACGGCGGTTTCGAGGCTGTCGCCGGCATACAGGAGCATATAGGAGATGACCGCGCCGAGGAACGTCTGGACGGCGACGCCGGCCAGAAGGAGCGTGGCGACGGGCGTACGGCCGTCCTCGCTGGCGATGAGGTAGACGCCGAAGGCGGCGAGAAGCGCGCTCACGAAGGCGAAGGCGGGCAGGCCGTAGGAGACGGAGACCGGCAGGACGATGAAGGCGACGGCGCCGACTGCGGCGCCCGTCGAGACGCCGATGATCGACGGGTCGGCCATCGGGTTCCGGAAGAAGCCCTGCATGACGGTTCCGGCAAGTGCGAGCGCGAAGCCGACGATGGCGCCCAACGCGATGCGCGGCAGGCGAAGTCCGCGGACGATATATTCGGTCGTATCCGGGAGATCGAAGCCGAAGGGATGGACCCAGACGAGGCCACTCGTCGTCGGCACGGGGGTGGCAAGCCCGTTGAGAATCGACAGGAAGGCCGCCTGTGGTCCGATCTCCGCGGACCCGATGGTCGCGCTGGCAAGGACGGTTCCGGCCAGCAGCGTCGTCAGGCCGGCGGACCACGTGAGCGTCCGGCGGAGAACCATGAACAACCGTAGTTGCTTTAGCCAAATACTTATTGCGTTCGTTTGTTCCCCCATACGATGACAGCCACTTACCGCGCGCTGGCGTTGTCAGCGCTACTCGTCGTCTCCCTCATCGGCTTCGCCGCCGCACCCGCGGCCGCGAGCCACGACGGTGACGCCGCGGACTGTGACTTCCCGCTGACCGTCACCGACGATACGGGAACTGAGGTAACGCTCGATGGAGAAGCCGAGACGGTCGTCGCACTCGATGCGGCCTCCGCCCAGACCTTCTGGGAGGTCGGCGCCTCCGAGAAGGTCATCGGGATGCCGGTTCGTCCGTACACCGAGTATCTCGAGGGCAGCGAGGAACGAACCGACGTCCTGACCGACGACGGGAGCGGTGTCGATGTCGAGACGGTAATCGAACTCGACGCGGACCTCGTCGTCGCGCCGAACTACACGCCCGACGCCACGATCCAGCAACTCCGGGACGCAAACCAGACCGTCTACCGCTCGCCACTCGAGGAGTCCTTCGAGGCCATCTACCAGAAGACCGAACTCTACGGCCATTTCGCCGGCAACTGCGAACAGGGTGCCCAGACGGCCGAGGAGACGCGCAACGAAGTCGAAACCATCCGTGAAGCCGTCGCCGACGAGGAGTCGCCGAGCGTCCTCTACTACTTCTTCGGCTTCACGGCCGGCAGCGAGACGTTCATCGGCGACATCATCGAGACCGCCGGCGGTTCCAACGTCGCCGCCGAGGTCGGCATCACCGGCTTCGAGCAGATCTCCGACGAAAGCATCGTCGAGCAGAACCCCGACTGGGTCGTCACCACGGACAACCAGGGCGCCATCAACACGAGCCGCGAGGCCTTCCAGAACACGGCGGCCGTCCAGAACGACCAGGTGCTCACGGTCGACGCCAACCTCGTTAGTCAGGCCGCCCCGCGTGTCGTCGAACCGCTCCGGGCGATGGCCGAGGCATTCCACCCCGAAGCCTTCGCCGAGGAGACCGAGACCGAAGCGATGACCGAAACGGCGACTGACACCGAGACTGAGACCCAGACCGACACCGACGGCGATGGTGCCGGCTTCGGCGTCGCCGTCGCGGTCGGCGCACTGCTCGGTGCGGTCTTCCTCGTCCGCCGCCGATAGCTGGTCTGACAGCCGTCGACACACCGCTTCGCCCGCCAACCGCCCTCTTTTTACGACGCCGCCGCCCACCCTCGGGTATGGTCGAGAACGTCATCTGGCCCGCCTATCTCGACGCGAACTGCTCCCGAAGCGAGGGGCGACGCGTCTCCGAGGACCTCGCAGTTCCCGAGCCTACCGTCGACGAGATCGCCAGCGCCGTCCAGCAGGTCGGCTACGACGCGGTCATCGAACGCGACAAGACCTATCCCAAGGAGTACGAACCCCGCGGCCGCGTCGTCGTCAAAGGCGCCGAGGACGCGACCAAATCCGACCTCCTCGGAGCCGTCGCCGCCTACGTCTCCGCCCTCCGGGAATGAAACGCATCGGCGAAGTCGTCCGGACCGCACAGGGGCTGGCCGTGGTCCGGTGTTCGGACGACGACCATCCCGGCGTCGGCGCGCCCGTCGTCGACCAGAACCTCGACGATATCGGTCGCGTCGTGGACGTCTTCGGGCCCGTCGAAAGGCCGTACGTCGCCGTCTCGCCCAGGGATTCGATTTCGCTTCCCGGTCTGCTCGGCGAGAAACTCTACGTGCGATAATGGCTCTTGGTGGCTGTTTATTTT
>NZ_JAZKTR010000159.1:0-5517 GCF_036625485.1 Natronomonas sp.
GCCTTCAGCATGCACTCCTCGATGATGGTGTGGGCGCGGTCCCGCTTGGGGTTGAGCACGAGCGAGCCGTCCTCCTTCCGTTGTTCGTGGAGTTTCTCGGCGAGTTCGTAGGCGAGTTTGTTCTCCGTATGAAGGGGAGCGTCCGGGTCGTCGAGTCGCTCCTCACAGTCGTTGTAGGTCTGGCGGGCATCGGAGTGGATGACCGATTTGTAGATGTCGATGGACTCATGTGAGAGCGTCTCGCCGTTGATGTGCATCTCGACGGTGTGGGCGAGTCGGTCCTCGTTGGGCACGAGCGAACAGACCGTCTCGGCGAGGATGGGCGGCAGCATGTGAATCGTGTACCCGGGCAGGTAGACGGTGTTGCCGCGCTTCTGGGCTTCCTCCCACATCGTGGTATCGGGGTTGACGTAGTGGGTCACGTCGGCGATGTGGACCCAGAGGCGGTAGCCCTCCTCGGTGCGTTCGATGGAGATGGCGTCGTCGAAGTCCTGGGCGTCGGCGGGGTCGGTCGTCCACGTCGTCAGGTTCCGGAGGTCCTTTCGCTCTTCGAGTTCCTCCTCGATGTCGGCCTCAGGGTCGCTGGCCACCTCCTCGGCCTCGTCGAGTACTTCCCGCGGGAATTCGTCGCGAATCTCGAACTCCTCGAAGAGTTCCTCCCGCTTGTTTTCCAGGTGCCGGGCGAGTTCCTCGCCGATGACGACGGGGCCTTGCCCCTCCGCAGTGCCGGCATACGCCTGTTCGTCGGAGTCAGTCATACCGGCAGGTAGTAGCGAGGAGTAGTTAGGAGTTGTGTGCGACGGCTACTGCTGTGAGCCGCGTTCGTTCTCGCTGTCGGCCTCGGCGTCGACCGCCTCGCTGAATCGCTGGAGGAACTCCGATTGGGTGACGGCGCCGGCGCCCGCCTCCGACAGCAGCGATTCCAGACCCTTCCGGGGCTGGTGGCAGAGCGTCCGGTAGCAGGGCTTACAGAGGTGTTCGAACTCCTTGTCCTCGCGGTCCCAGCGGTCCCCGTGTTTGTCGTACTCGCGGGCCTTCGACCGGGGGACGCTCTCGCCGCAGGCGATGCAGGTCACCTCGGTCCCGCTTCCCCGTTGCCACATGACTCGGAGTAGCACGGGCCAGCACTTAGCGTTATCTAACGGGTGAGAATTCACCCACGGATCGCGCCGTATTTAAAAACATAAGGAGACGCGAACCGTGAGGTGGAGTATGGACCCGCGAATCCGTGAACACGCAGAGATCATCGTGGACCACTCGACCGGGGTGGAGCAGGGGGACAACGTCGTCATCAGTACGCCCACCGCCGCCGAGGACCTCGCCGTCGCCCTCCACGAGGTCGTCGGCGACCGGGGGGCGACGCCCTTCCACGTCGCCAGCAACCCCCGCGCCGACCGCGCCTATCTGCAGGCAGCCGACGACGAGGCTATCGAGACGCCCACGCACGCGAAAGCCCTCTACGAAGAAAGCGACGTACTCATCCGGGTTCGCGGCACGGCGAACGCGACCGAGCAAAGCGATGTCCCGCCGGAGACGCAGGCCGCCCACACCAAGGCCAACCGACCCGTTCAGGAGGTCGCCCTCTCGAAGCGCTGGTGTCTCACCCAGTATCCGACGCAGGGCCACGCCCAACTGGCCGGCATGAGCACCGAGGGCTACGAGAACTTCGTCTACGACGCCGTCAACAAGGACTGGGACGCCCAGCGCGAGCATCAGGCCCAGATGGTCGACATCCTCGACCCCGCCAGCGAGGTGCGCATCAAGAGCGGCGACACCACCGACGTGACGATGTCCGTCGACGGCATGAAGACCATCAACGACTACGCCGAGCACAACCTCCCCGGCGGCGAGGTCTTCACCGCGCCCGTCGCCGACAGCGTCGAGGGCGAGGTGCTGTTCGACAAGCCCCTCTACCATCAGGGCCGCGAGATCACGGGCGCCCACCTCGTCTTCGAGGAGGGCCAGGTCGTCGAACACAGCGCCGACCAGAACGAGGACCTGCTGACCGAGGTGCTGAACACCGACGACGGCGCGCGCCGCCTCGGCGAACTCGGCATCGGGATGAACCGCGATATCGACCGCTTTACCTACAACATGCTCTTCGACGAGAAGATGGGCGATACCGTCCACATGGCCATCGGCCGCGCCTACGACGAGTGCGTCGGCGAGGACCGCGAGGCCAACCAGTCCGCGGTCCATCTCGACATGATCGTCGACATGAGCGAGGACTCCTTCATCGAGGTCGACGGTGAAACCGTCCAGCGGGACGGCGCGTTCCGGTTCGAAGACGGTTTCGAAGCCTGAGCGGATCCGCCGCCGCGTAGTGGGCCTCGAGGGAGTCGATCCTCCCGACACCGTCGCCCCGGGCCGCGAGCGGTCCGGCCCGCGGTTCGCGGCGCGCCTCAGAACATCGTGAACTTGTCGCGGCGGTAGAGGTCGATCTCCGCGGCCATCGAGGGCGACTGCGTGGCCGCGAACAGGATGGCCTCGGCGATCTCCTCGGGCTCGGTGACCTCGCCCTCCTCGAAGCGCTCGGCGAAGGACTCGCCGTACTCGGAGCCGAACTCCGTGCGGACCTCCGAGGGGTTGACGACCGTCACCGCGACGTCGTCCTCGCCGACCTGCGCGGAGACGCTCTGGGCGAACCCGCGGGTCCACCACTTGCTCGCGGCGTAGACGGGGTTGAACGGCCGGGGGTACTTGCCGGCGAAGCTGCCGACGAAGACGAGCGCGCCGCTCGACTCGCGGAGGTGTGGCAGCGCCGCCCGCGTTGCGAAGAACATCCCGTCGACGTTGATCTCCATCATCGTCCGGTAGGCCTCGGTCGACATGTCCTCGACCTCGCTGCCGGCGGCCGTGCCGGCGTTGTTGACCAGGAGGTCGAGGCCGTCCAGCTCGTCGACGGTGGTCTCGACGAGCGCCTCGACCTCGGCCTCCTCGCGGACGTTCGTCGGGACGACGAGCGCCTCCGCGTCGTGGTCGTCCTCGAGGGTCGCCGCGAGATCCTCGAGGCGCTCGCGCCGCCGCGCCGCGAGCGCGACGTCCGCGCCCGCGTCCGCCAGCGCCAGCGCCGTCTCCCGCCCGATTCCCGAACTCGCGCCCGTGACGATCGCCGTGCTACCGTCGAGCGATTGGTGCTCCACCATGGGGAGCGTCACGGGCGGCAGCGTGTTAAACGTCCCCGCACGGAGGGTGGCGGTCAGGATACCGGCGAGGGGACCGGTGGCGGGCGAGACGCGAGAGAAATGGAAGTGGGGAAACGGACCGGGAACCGGACGTTACCGGCCGATCAGAGGGTACTGTCGGCGCCGACGACGGTGACCGACTCGACGGCGGCGTTGGCCTTCCGCCACAGGCGGTTGGTCGTCGAGTTGCCGCCGCCGCTGTGGTAGCCGACGAGGCAGATGTCGTCGGACGACGCGTCGGCGACGTTGTCGCCGAGATAGCCGTCGGTGCCGCCGTAGAACTTGTTGTTCTCACCCGTGAGGGAACCGGGGTGGCCCGACGCCGTCCCGATGGACGCAACGCCGAGGGCCGCACCTGCGGCCTTCAGTACCGCACGCCGGGTCTTCTCGCCGATGTCGATGTTCGGTTTCGGAAGCATGACTCTCTGTCCCAACCATCCCTATCCTCCCTTTGAAGGCTTCTGACAAACCCATCCAAACGTCGAGTTCTAAACGCCGACAAAAGCGTGGAATAACCGACAGAACCGTCAGTCAGCGATATCGACCGAGATCTGCGAATCGGGGACAACCCCCTCTTCTGTCCATCCGCGACGTTCGTAATAGTGGTCCAGACCTGCCTCGAATCCGGGGATGTCGTAGGGCATGTCGGCGTCGGCCGAGCGGTCGAATCCGCGCTCGTTGTTGAACGCGCGCTCGATGGAGACCACTCGCGCGCCAACGGAGAGGAGGTCCTCGAAGTCCGCATCGAACAGCGCTTCGAACGTCTCGGGCGACAGCGTGTCGCGCGAGAACCGACAGACGACGCCGCAGTCCTCGAACGCACGCAGGTTCTCCGATTCGACCAACTTCTCGGCCTTTTCGGCGGTGACACCTTCGGGGTCGAATCCCTCCGAGCGCTCGACGAGCGGGTATTCGTAGGCGTAGAAGGTGCTGTACATGTGGTCGGCGCCGCGGTTCGAGGTGGCAAAGCCGAGGCCCTGTCCGTTGAGCGCCCGGCCGTCATGGGCGGGGAACTCCATGCCTTTCGCCGTCCAATTCTCAACGCCCAACTCGTCGTGGCAACGGTCGATGCCTTCGGCGAGCGTGTCGCCCACGCCCTCCCGATGGGCGATCTTTTCGACTAACTCGTGGACCAACTCGGTGTTTCCGAACTCGTCTTCGGCCGAGAGGTACGCGGCGGTGGTGTCGCCACAGGAGATGGTGTCCAGCCCGTAGCGGTCACACAGGTCGTTCGAGCGCATTATCTCGACCATGTCGTCGACGGCGCAGTTGCCGCCGAAGGCCATCACCGTCTCGTATTCGGGGCCTTCCGTCTCGAGACCACTTTCCTCGTCCCGCGTCGGGAGTTTGCAGGCGAAGGCACACGCCGAACAGGTCCCCTTCCGGTATTTCTTCGATTCGACGACGTCACCGTTGATGGCCTCATGGCCTTCGAAGGACCGTTCGGAGAAGTACCGCGTCGGGAACGCCTCCATCTCGTTGCCCAGATCAACCACTGACGTCGTCCCCTGCCGTTTCATCACGTTGTCGGATTGAGCCGCCTCGCGATGGACTTCGGAGGCCTCGGCCGGGAATTCGACAGACGACTCGGCGTCGCCGTCGAAGGTGACTACCTTCACGTTCTTTGACCCGAGAACGGCCCCGAGGCCGCCGCGTCCGAACGCGCGTGACTCGCTCGTCATGATGGACGCGAATCGGACCCGGTTTTCGCCCGCCGGGCCGATACAGATCGTGTGCTCGGCGTTGAGGCCATGCTCCTCGTCGGCCCACTCGACCACTTCGGGCACCTCTGCGCCCGCGAGTGCGGGCACCTCCTCGAAGGTGACGCCATCCTCGCGGACGTGGACTGCCAGCAGTTCGTCGCTCGCCCCGACGAGTTCGACGGCCGCCGCCCCCGTTCCCGTCACGTTCCGCGAGAGGAAGCCGCCGGCGTTCGACGAGAGCAACCCGTCGGTCAGCGGCGAGACAGCCGTGGCGTTCATCCGGCCCGTAAAGGACATCTGGGAGGCCTGCATCGGCCCCGTCGTCAGGTAGAGTCGGTTCTCGGCCCCGAAGGGGTCAGCGTCGGTCGGAATACGCTCGGCAGCGAGTCGGGTCGCGACGCCCCGCCCGCCGACAAATGATGACAGCACCCCGTCGATATCCACCTCGGTTGCGGTCCGGTCCCCCACGTCGATCGAAACGAGAGGCCCCTCGATGTGACGCATGGACGGATACGAGGCACTGGAGCACATTAATCGTGAGGGCGGTGGGGCGATCGTTAGAACAAGAGTGTACGCCGAGCGTAGCGAGGTGTTTTCCCGGACGCGACCGAAGGAGCGTCCGGTAGCGA
>NZ_JAZKTR010000012.1:0-26767 GCF_036625485.1 Natronomonas sp.
ATGATGACAGACGGCTCCTGACTGGTCCCCGACATGCGATACTTCGATTTCACACTCACGCCGGACGAAGACGGGTTTCACCCGGTAGACCGCGTCATCGCGGCCGATTCCTCGGTTTCTCGGTAGGCCATCATGCACATCGACACGCTCGGGGATGGAACCGGCGTGTTACTTTACCGACTCGAAGGCGACGCCGAGAACGTCGTGCCGGACCTCAAGGACCACGACGACGTCATCGCGCTGGACCTGCTCGACGCCGACGACGATGACTTCCACCTCTACCTCCACCTCCAGCCCGGCGACCCGGCGAAGACGCTGATGCATCTCGCCGAGAAGTACGCTCTGATGCTCGATACGCCCATCGAGTACACGGGCCGTGGCGCGCTTCGAATGACCATCATCGGCAGCCACGAGATGCTCCAGCAGGCCCTCGACGAACTGCCCGACGACCTGACGATCAACGTCGACGAGGTCGGGACCTACTCGCCGGACCGCAGCGATACCCTCTCGATGCTCACCGACCGCCAACTCGAGGTCTTCCGAACCGCCGTCGAGTTGGGCTACTACGAGATTCCGCGACGAACGACCCACGAGGAGATCTCCAACCGCCTCGATTGTGCCCCCTCGACGGTCGACGAGCATCTCCGAAAGGCCGAATCCCGGGTGCTGCAGACGCTTGTCGGGTAACGCACCCACGTTTTTGCCGTCATCAGACCGCTGCGCGGTCTGATTGCCCATCAGATTCCTGCGGAATCTGATGACCGCGGAGCCGGGTCTGGCGCCGTAGCGCGCCAGACCGGCGGAGCGTGCAAAAAGTGGGTACAAAAGTGGCTGTTAGTAACTCCTTGGCAGCCCCAACTCGTGCTCGCCGATGTAGTTCAGCACCATCTCGTTGGAGACTGGTGCGGTCTGGGTGAGTCGGAGGTTCTGCCAGATGTCGTAGACCTCGTACTCGTGGGTGAAGCCGTTGCCGCCGTGGGCCTGGATGGCCCGGTCGGCGGCCTCGGTGCCGGCCTGTGAGGCCAGCAGTTTGGCGACGTTGGCTTCGAGGCCGCAGTCCTCGTCGTCGTCCCACTTGTTGGCGCCTTTATAAAGGATCTCGCGGGCGGCCATGAGTTTGGCGTAGGATTCGGCGATGGGATGCTGGATAGCCTGATGGGCGCCGATGGGTTGGCCGAAGACGTTTCGGTCGCCGGCGTATTCGACCGCGAGGTCGATAGCCCGGAGGCCGCCGCCGAGCGCGGAGGCGGCGCCGGCGAGCCGTTCTGTGTTGAGGGTGTCCCACAGGAGGTAGAGGCCGCCGTCCTTGGTGCCGAGGATGTCGTCCTCGGTGACTTCGAGGTCGTCGTAGGTGACCTGATACTGGCGTTCGAACCACGGCACGGCCGTGTCGAGTTCCGAGAGTTTGATACCCTCGCGTTCGGCGGGGTCGTCGACGACGAAGAGCGTGACGCCGTGGGTCGGGTTCGACTTGTCGAACTCGGAGGTGCGGGCGACGAGCAGCATCGAGTCGGCGTTCTCGACGCCGCTGATGAACGTCTTCTGTCCGTTGACGTGGAAGGTGCCATCGTCGGTCTCCTCCGCGTAGGTGTCGATGTTGAGCGTGTTCGTCCCGGCCTCCGGTTCGGTCAGCGCCATGCAGAACTTCATCTCGCCGTCGGCGATCTTCGGGAGGTACTCTTCTTTCTGTGCCTCGCTGCCGTGTCGCTGGATGCCGATACCGCCGAAGACGGGCGTGAGAACGAAGATGATGCCGCCCTGTCCCCCGCCCCGGGACAGTTCCTCGATGATGATACTCATCTCGAGCATACCGAGGCCTTCGCCGCCGTACTCCTCGGGAATGGTGACGCCGAGCCAGCCGTCTTCCGCCAGCGCCTGCCAGTACTCCTCGGGGAACTCCTTTTGCTCGATATGCTCGCGCCAGTACTCCCGGTCGAAGTCGTCAGCGATGCCCTGTATCGATTCTCGGATGAGGTCGTGGAGTTCGGATTCGGCACGTGCCATGCGCCCTGTAAACTGTTGACGCTATTAGAGTTTGCGCAGGCGCGGACCGAGGAATCTAGGAACGGAAGAAAGGAGAGCTATTCGCCGAGTTCGTCGAGCAGCGTCCGCGCGGCGGCGGCCGAGGAAGCGGGCCCTCGGGCCGTAATCAGGTCACCGTCGACCGTCACGCTCGTTTCGGCATCGAGTTCGGCATCCCACTCGCCGCCGACGGCTTTCACCTCGTCTTCGACCCAGTAGGGGAGTTTGCGACCGTCGGGCAGTCGGTCGAACTCGTCGACGATGTCCTCCTCCCACACGTTCGGGAAGCCGGTGACTTCGCGTCCCTCGACGAGGAACGAGCCGTCGGCTTCGCGAGTGAAGCCGAGGATGCCAACGGCGTGGCAGACGACGAGCGCGACGCCGTCCTCGCCGGCGACCGCATCGAGCAGGAGTTGGCGAGCGTGGCGGTCCTGCGTCACGTCCCACTCGGTTCCGTGGCCGCCGGGGAAGACGACCGCATCGTGCTCGCCGGGCGTGGCCCGTGCCAGCGGAATCGGGTTGTTCAGTTTCGGGTGATTCTCGTCGATCTCGCGGACCTCGGCGGCCGTCTCCTCGCCGACCTCCTCGGGGTCGGCCGAGCCCTCGTCGATGACGGGTCCGCCACCGGTCGGCGTCGCGACCGTCACGTCGACGCCGGCGTCTTCCAGCGTCGTCAGCGGTTCGACGCATTCCTCGCCCCAATACCCTTGTTCACTTACGACGAATAGGGCAGAAGTCATGCGCTTCCCTTTGGATCAGGTGCCTCAAAAGGGGACGACGAGCGGCAGCCACTGCCGAGGGTGGGCCGCTTATCCGGGGCGCGTTCTGGCACCCACAATGTTTTTACCTGCGTTGGTATATCACGGCATACGAAGGAGCTGGAAACTCTAAACTTCCGGTGTGTTTCCACGAGATACTATGGAAATCAAAATCGACGACGAAACCGACGAGGAGATCGCACAGGCCATCGCGACGGCCGTTTCGGAGCATCTGGGCCGGGGCGTGGAACTGGTCGACAAAGGAGGCGGCAAACTCGCCGAAGCCGGCGAGAACTGGAGCGAGGAAGGCGCGGTCGTCACCGAACGCGAGGAGGCCCTCCGCGAGGACATCGAGGCCATCATGTCCGGGGGCCCCGAGCGGGGCTTCGAGAAGATCGACGACCTCGGGAAGGTGTTCGCCCGCGACCGCCTCGACATAATCTTCGATGAGATCGAATACGAGGACGGTACCTTCGCCCGCCACGGTGACGACGATGAACTCCCCGCCGACGGACTCATAACGGGCATCGGGACCATCGACGGCCGCAAAATCGCTTTCACCGCCAACGACTACACGGTCAAAGCCGGCTCGCTCGGCCAGATGGGCGTCGAGAAGGTCATCCGCATCCAGGAACGCGCGATGGACCTCGGCATCCCGATGCTCCGCCTCGTGGACTCGACGGGCGCCCGCCTCAACGCCGAGGAACGGGAACCCGGCGACACCCACATGGACCGCTACCGCGGCGGCAAGATGTTCTACAACCAGTGTCGGATGTCCGGCGAGATCCCGCAGATCGGCGTCCTCTACGGTCCCGACGTCGCCGGCTCCGCCTACACGCCCGTTTTCTGTGATTACCTCATCATGGTCGAGGAGATCTCGGGCATGGCCATCGCCTCGCCGCGAATCGTCGAGGCGATGACCGGCGAGCAGACCGACATGCAGCAACTCGGCGGCCCACAGGTCCACGCCCAACACTCTGGCAGCGCCGACCTCGTCGTTCCCGATGAGGAAACCGCCGCCGAGAAGGCCCAGGAGATACTCAAACTCCTCCCACAGAACTACGCCGAGGACCCGCCTGAAAGGGCCGCCAAACCGCCGAAGAAGAATCCCTACAGCCTCGACGATATCATCCCCGAGGAACCGAACAAGGCCTACGACGTCACCGAGGTCATCGACCGCGTCGTCGATCGGGATTCCTTCATCGAGATGAAGCCCGATTTCGCGCCGGAACTCGTCACCGGCCTCGGACGCATCGACGGACAGGTCGTCGGCATCGTCGCCAACAACCCCGAACACGTTTCGGGCGCCATCTTCCCCGATTCGGCCGACAAAGGCGCCGGCTTCGTCTGGACCTGCGACGCCTACAACATTCCCCTCGTGTATCTCTGCGATACACCGGGCTTTATGATCGGCTCACAGGTCGAAAAGGAGGGCGTCCTCCGCAAGGGTCGGAAGTTCATCTACGCCACCTCGAACGCGCAGGTGCCGAAGTTCTGTGTCATCACCCGCAAGGCCTACGGCGCCGGCATCTACGCGATGGCCGGCCCCTCCTTCGGCCCCGACGCCACCCTCGCGCTTCCCTCCGCCGAGATCTCCGTGATGGGGCCCGACGCCGCCGTTCACGCCCTCTTCGGCGGTCAGATCGAGGACATGGACGGCGACACAAAGGACGCCTTCATCGAGTCCGCCAAACAGGAGTTCGACAAGTACATCGACATTCAGAAGCAGGCCAGCAAGATGCAGGTCGACGAACTGATTCCGGCCGGCGATCTCCGCGAGCAACTCGAAGTCCGCCTCGACACCTATCGGACGAAGCAGCGCGACGACAGGCCCCGGCATCACGGAACGGTTTTCTTTTAACGAACTTTTTGCACGGCTCGGCTTCGCCGACCCGGCAAAATCCATGCAAATCGCCCTCGGCGATTCGCTGGATGACGAGAGTCCTCAAAGGCGACTCCCGAACCACTTCGATGAAAAAGACACGACGGGCCTTGGTCCCGTGCGTGGCAGCCGTGGGCCGCCACGTGATAAGGTCGCGGCTACGCCGCGACCCAACCGGACGCCCCACTCGGCGGATGCTCCTGAATGAACTGTGGGACCGACTACTGCCGTTCGTAGTCCGCAGAAATCGTCGTTTCACCACGGACGTGCGGGTCAGCTTCCGATTGGAACGTTTCACGGTCAGCCCCAGGGTCAAGGTCGAGCATCGTATCGAGGGCCAGCACCGTGAACCGGTAGGTGTGCGGCCCGTCGTCTGCCGGCGGGCACGGGCCACGATAGCCGATTTCACCGAAGTCGTTCGTCCCCTGTGCCGCGCCGTCGAGTGCTGCCACAGTCTGCTCCTGGGGGATGTCCTCGGGGATTTCCTCCGTGTCAGGCGGAACGTTCCAC
Organism: Natronomonas sp.; assembly: GCF_036625485.1. GTDB lineage: Archaea > Halobacteriota > Halobacteria > Halobacteriales > Haloarculaceae > Natronomonas. Next base: position 5,173 of record NZ_JAZKTR010000012.1, read on the forward strand.
AACAGCCAGTGGACGAACGACGTCTCGGATGGCGCATCCGGGTCGTCGACGACCAGGGCCAGCGACTCGACGGCGTCCTGCGTCCCGCGAATCCGCAACGGTGGGGAAACGTCCTCGCCGTCGCAGGTATACTTCGTCGGGATGGTCGCTCCCGCATCGAAGGCAGGCGACGACACTGATGGTCCAGCGCGTCCATCACCGTTCCCGTTCCTGTTGCCATTACCGTCACCCAGACAGCCCGCCCCGACGAACAGCGTTGCCGCTCCGATGAGTTCACGGCGAGTCTCCATACGTCACTCAACAGTTGGAAGACGCTTGAGTGTATGCGACCGAAACACGCTCGCAATGAGAGACACGCGTCCAGCCTCGGTTATCGCACCGTCGAACAGCGACACCGCTCAACACGCCACAATATCACCAAGAGGCCGTTCGAATCCGTGGAGTCGATCTCGTCGGAAGCGCTTTGCTCCTCGGTCGCGCGTAGGACCTATGAACGACGACCGGACAGTCGCTGTCGAATACCAGCCACCCGGGGAAGCGTTCGGACTCCTGTCGAACGACCTCCGCGTCGAGATCGTTCGGACGCTCGGGGAGGCAGGGGAACCGATGTCGTTCTCGGCCATCCGAGGCGCAGTCGGCGCGGAGGATTCGGGACAGTTCAATTACCACCTTCGAAAACTCGTCGACCATTTCGTGACACACGGCGACGAGGGATACACACTCTCGATGGCGGGGGACCGAGTCTACGGCGCGATTCTCTCCGGTGCCTACACCGCGAACGCGTCTATCGCGCCGTTCGAGTTCGAGGGGCCGTGCCCGTTATGTGGCCACGACACCCTCAATGCGGAGTACGAAGACGAGAACGCGAAACTCTCCTGTCCGGACTGTAGCGAGTGGCACAACGAGTTTCCGTTTCCGCCCGGCAGTCTCGACCAGTTCGCCCGCGCGGACCTTCCTGCCGCGTTCGACCGCTGGATGCATGCGACGGTGACGAAGTTCTTCCAGGGGTTCTGCGAGAACTGCGGGGGCCGAATCGATGGTGCCCTCGAACGGTCCTCCGAGAACGACCACGTCCCCGTCAGGGCGCTGTTCGAGTGTGGCCGGTGTGGAGACGAATTACGGTGTTCACCGATGCTCCCCGTGTTGTTTCACCCGACAGCCGTCTCCTTCCTCGAGACACACGGCGTCGACGTGTTGCACGACCCGTCGTGGCGATACTACGGCGTCGATGACGACGTTTCGGTCGAGATGGCCGGGGACGACCCACTGACTGCCCGGCTATCGATCACGGTCGATGGAGCGGAACTCACTGCAACAGTCGGCCCTGACGTCGAAATCGAGAAGATATCAGCCAACTAATATCGGCTTTCGTGTGTTCCAGGCCCCTCGAACTTCGTATCGTCGATCGGTTCGGGCTACTGATTATAAGATATATATTCAGCAATATCCGGTCACTCAAACCGTCGGAACGTTAGTGCGGTATTAGCTCGCAAGGTAATGTGCGGATTCGGAGCGCGACAACCTATGGCGACCACCGAACAAGGGGTCGACGAAGTACAGACCGAACTCGAATCCACCCTTCGAACCGGGTCACTTCTGATGGCGTTGGCGGGCGCCGCGTTCATCGGCTATGGAGTCGTGTTTCTGGTGTTGAATTTCGTGGGAAGTGGTTTCGAAATCGGGGTGAGTACTCTGGGCGGGATGACGCCAGCCGATCTCAATCCGGCCGTCGCGTACTACATTAGCCACTTGCACGTCGCCACGGCAGCGTTCATCATCTCGACCGGGATCGCCGTCACCGCGCTTTCGTGGTTCGGAATCCGCCAGCAACTCACGTGGGCGTGGGCGACCGCAGTCGTAACCGCCGTGGTCGGCCTCGCCCTCGCCTTACCCATGCACTACACCGCGGATGCGTTCTCCCACGACTGGATAACGCATCTCGGCCCGGTCTACCTGACCACGTTCGTCTTCGTCGTCGGGGCTGTCCGTTCCTACCGGGGATTGTGAGACTCATAGCCGACACTGCTGTGGAGGGGATATTCGGCCATTATAGAACCTCCTCGGCTGCCCGCTATCGGAGGAAATCGAAATTCGGGTCGGCGCTATTGAGGTTCGTGTCGACCTCGCGGCCATCCTCGAATTTCACGAAGCTCAGGTAGTAGGGTTCGCCACAGCCCTCGCCGTCGGTTTCGGCGGCGCCACAGACGATGACCACGCCATCGGTATCGGCGTTCTCGAAGTCCTCGTAGGCGTCCGCGTACTCCCAGCCATCGAGCGGGTTCGGAGTGACGCATTTATCATCTAAATACGCGTCCCGTTCGAGTTCGGCGATGGCACCGCAGCGGGGGCAGTGGTAAGAGACGGTGACCATACCTCGTGTAGGCGGGCAACCGCCATAGGGCCGTCGGACGCTCCCGAAGGCATATGGGTTGGCCCTGCGATGTTCAGTGCATGATAGACGAGACCGTCGAAGAGATCCAGGAGATGCAGACCCACTCGTCGTCGACCGTCGCCATCAAGGCCGCCGAAGCCCTCCGGGAGTTGCTCGACCGGGAGTTCGCCACCGTCGAGGAGTACGTCCGCTCGCTGGACCGCAACAGTAGCGCCCTCCGCCGCGCCCAGCCCTCCCACGCCTCGCTTTTCAACACCCAGCGGGAGATCGTCAACCAGGTCGAAGAGGCCGACGCCGACAGTGTGGACGCCGCGAAAGAGGTGACCGAAGCGGCCATCGACGACGTGGTCGGCGAGGTCCAGCGCGCGAAACACGAGGCGGCGAAGAACGCCATCGACCTTCTGCCGGACGGCGCGACGGTGCTGACCCACGACTACTCGACGACCGTGCTGGAGGCCATCGAACTCGCCGCACAGGAGGGCCATCATCTCGACGTCTACGTCACCGAGGCCCGCCCCCGGTTCCTCGGCCGCAAGACCGCCCGCACGCTCGCCAGCATCGACCGCGTGAACGCCACGCTCATCGTCGACAGCGCCGCCGGCCATTACCTCGACGAGTGCGACCGGGTCGCTCTTGGGATGTCCTGTATCGTCGAGGACACGCTCTACAACCGCGTCGGCACCTTCCCCATCGCCGCGACGGCGGCGGAACTGGCGGTGCCCGTCACCGTCTTCGGTGCGAACGCGAAGATCATCGAGGAGGGCTTCGCCTTCGAAAACGAGTTCCGCTCGCCCAGCGAGGTCATGCGCGAACCCGCGGAGGGGTTCGAGGTGGCCAACCCCGCCTACGACGCGACGCCACAGCACCTACTGGATAGCATCGTCACCGACGAGGGCATCCGGAACCTGGAGTAGACTACTGCAAACCGACGACATGAGCTACACGAAAACCGCGGCGACGGTCGTCGGGAGCGTGCTGTTTATCGGGGGTATCGCCCTATCGACGGCGTTTCTCCGCAGTCGAGTCGGCGACCCCGCCGCACATCTGTTTCTGGGCGACTACTCCCTCGCCGTCAAAATCGGGGGCATCCTCGCGGGAATCGTGCTGATGGTCTGTGGCCTCGTCGTCGGCGTCGGTGTTGGGAACATGGAGCAGTACCGCGAGGGAACGGACGATTCCGGTCGATAGCCGTCGCTAAGCGGCAATTACACGCAAAAAACGGGAAACTCGAACGCCAGTTCCGGCGTTACTGGAACGTCCGGCTGACTTCGCGTTCGGTCGGCTCGCTGCCGGGGGTGAACTCCTCCTCGATCTCCTCGTACTGTTCGCGGGTCTCCGCGTCGACGCTGGCGCCGACCTCGTCGAGGGCTTGTTCGAAGTGGTCCGAAGTGATGCGGACGTTCTCGACGCTCTGGGCGGCCTCCTCGCGGGAGACGCTGTTGATGAACTCCCGCGTCGCCGCCATCGAGGCCTCACGGCAGACGGCCTCGATATCGGCACCGACGTAGCCGTCCGTCCGCCGGGCCAACTCGTCGAGGTCGACATCGTCGGCCAGCGGCTTGTCCCGGGTGTGGACTTGGAAGATCGCCTTCCGGGCGCCCTCGTCGGGAACGGGGACGTGGACGTGGCGGTCCAGTCGACCGGGGCGCAGCAGCGCGGTGTCGATGAGGTCCGGCCGGTTGGTCGTCGCGATGACGACGACGTCCTCGAGGTCTTCGAGGCCGTCGAGTTCGGTCAGCAGCTGGGAGACGACGCGTTCGCCCACGCCGGAGTCACCCATACGCTGGCCGCGTTCGCCCGCGATGGAGTCGATCTCGTCGAAGAAGACGACGGTCGGTGCGTTCGACCGTGCCTTCTCGAAGACCTCGCGGACGCCCTTCTCGGACTCACCGACGTACTTGTTGAGCAGTTCGGGGCCCTTGATGGAGATGAAGTTCGACTCCGCCTCGTTGGCGACGGCTTTCGCCATCAGGGTCTTCCCGGTACCCGGCGGGCCGTACAGGAGGACGCCTTTGGCGGCGTCGACGTCCATCTGCTCGAACACGTCGGGGTATTCGAGCGGCCACTGGATGGTCTCACGGAGGCGTTCCTTGGTGTCTTCGAGGCCGCCGACGCTGTCCCAGGAGGTGTCGGGAACCTCGACGAACACTTCCCGCATCGCCGAGGGCGTGACGTCCTTGAGGGCCTCCTTGAAGTCCGTCTCGGTGACCGTCATCGACTCCAGTATCTCGGCGTCGAGTTCCTCCTGCTCGAGGTCGAGTTCGGGCCGGATGCGGCGAAGCGCGTTCATCGCCGACTCCTTGGTCAGCGACGCGAGGTCGGCGCCCACGAAGCCGTGGGTGTTCTCGGCGTACTGGTCGAGGTCGATGCCCTCGGCCAGCGGCATCCCGCGGGTGTGGACCTGCAGGATCTCCTTGCGGCCTTCCTTGTCGGGCGCGCCGATCTCGATCTCGCGGTCGAAGCGGCCGCCACGACGGAGTGCGGGGTCGAGTGCGTCGACCCGGTTGGTTGCGCCGATGACGATGACGTCGCCACGCTCTTCGAGGCCGTCCATCAGGCTCAGCAGTTGGGCGACGACACGGCGTTCGACGTCGCCGCTGGTCTCGCCGCGCTTGGGCGCGATGGAGTCCAGTTCGTCGATGAAGATGATCGCCGGGGCGTTCTCCTCGGCCTCCTCGAAGACCTCACGGAGCTGTTCCTCGGATTCCCCGTAGTACTTCGACATGATCTCGGGGCCCGAGATGTTCGTGAAGTAGGCGTCGATCTCGCTGGCGACGGCCTTGGCCATGAGGGTCTTCCCGGTGCCGGGCGGGCCGTGGAGGAGGACGCCCTTCGGCGGCTCGATGCCGAGCTGCTGGAACAGTTCGGGGTGCCGCATCGGGAGTTCGATCATCTCCCGGACCTGTTCGAGTTCCTCGTCGAGGCCGCCGATGTCCTCGTAGGTGACCGAGGGCGTGCCGCCCTCGCCGGCAGCAGCGCCGGCACCGCCGGGACGCTGGGCGATCTGTTCGGCGGGCTTTTCGCTGACCTCGATTTCCGTCGAATCGGTCACGACGACCGTTCCGTCGGGGTCCGTGTCGGCGATCTTCAGCGGGATACGCTGGCCGCTCTGCGAGGACAGTGGGCCGAGACCGAGCGAGAAGGGCACGTTCTGGCCCGTCGTGACAGCCTGTCCGCTGAGTTTGTCGCGGATGTGTGGGCCGATGTTCCCGCGGATGCGGAGGTTCTGGGGCAGGGCGACCGTCACCTGCTTTGCAGGGTTGACGTCCGCCGCCTCGACGGTGACCTTGTCGTCGATACCGACGTCGGCTTCCTGCCGGAGGCGCCCGTCGATGCGGATGACGCCCTTCCCCTCGTCTTCGGGGTATCCGGGCCAGACGCGCGCGACGGCGCGGGCGTCACCTTCGATAACGATGTAATCACCGTTCTCGAGGTCCAGTTCGTCCATCGCGGCTCGGTCGATGGCGGCGAGTCCGCGGCCGGCGTCCTTCTGCTTGAGGGGTTTGACCGTCAGTTTCATCGTTATCGCTCCACCTCGATAGTGACGATTCCGTTGTTCATAATAGCACGGGACGCACCGGCGGGGACGTCGAACTCGTGTTGCTCGTCGTCGACGATGACGATAGCCGTGCCGTCGACCACGTCGACGTGGCCGTCGGTGGCACCGAAGTCCGCGACGAGGACGGTCTCATCCTCGTACTCGTAGGTACGTGCCATACCGTCCGTGTCGCCGCGAATCGCCTTCGTAAATTCTGTCATACTAACTCAGAGTTAGCCGTCAAAGTATATAAACCTTTCTTCGACACCCCTCTTACGTGTGGGGGTTGCATACGAACGGTTGTTTTGCGGTTCACATCTATGATGACCGCCACGGCGGCTACGAAACGGGCGACTACGAAAGGGGAAAACAGGGAGGAACGGTCCGCGAAGCCGACCGTTCAGTCGGCCATCTCGGTGAGTCGATTGATGCGCTTTTCGGTCGGTGGGTGCGTCGAGAAGACGGCCGCGAGCAGTCCGCGCTCGCCGCCGAAGATACACATCGACGCCGTCGCCCCGTCGACCTCGGGGGCTTCTTCGTGAGTACCGACCTCCTGGATCACCGCCAGCGCCCGCGCGAGCGCGTCGGGGTTGCCGGTGTGTTCGGCGGCCTCCTCGTCGGCGACGTACTCCCGGTACCGGGAGATGGCGAGCACGAACACCATCACGAGCATCTGGGTGACGATGCTCAGCAGATATGCGACGATGAACCCGACGATGGGAATGTCGTCGGTGACCAACTGGACGACGAAGAACACCGTCAGGCCGATGATGGAGGCGACCGACTGGCCCAGCAACATCACGATGACGTCGCGGTTCTTGATGTGCGCCAGCTCGTGAGCGAGGACGCCTTCGAGTTCGTCCATCGACATATGGCCCTCCTTGACCATCCGGAGCATCGAGTCGGAGACGACGACCGTTCCGGCGCCTTTCCGCCCGATGGCGAAAGCGTTCGGAACGCCCATCCGGCCGGCCATCAGCCGGGGCTTGTCGATCTCCATCGACTCGGCCAGCGTCTCGACGCGGTCGTGAATCTCCGGGTGGACGTCCGGGTCCAGGTCGGTCGCATCGACGCTTCGGAGGGCGAGTTTCTTGCCGACGACGTACTGCACGCCGACGAAGAGGACACTACCAGCGATGACGACGGGGATACCAACGACGGGCGCGAAAAGCGCCGCGACGAGCACGTAGAACCCGAACAGGATGCTCATCGCGACGACCATCCGCGCTTGCAGGCCACGGTGTGCCATGCGGCCTGAATCCACAGGTCAGATATTAAATTTTGGCTCGATTTGTCGCATCGAAACGGCTCGGGAGACCGTCTTTCACCGCAGTCGCCGTGTTTATCGGCCGACCGGTCGAGAAGCCGGTATGGACACCGTCTCACACGACGGCCGAACGACTGCGTATCGACGAACGGACTTCGGCGACGGTCCCCGCGTCTGCTATATCCACGGCGCGGGCGGCAGCCACGACGTCTGGGTCGAACAGTACGGCGACCGCGAGGGCCCGCCCGCCGTCGCCGTCGACCTCTCCGGCCACGGTGACAGTGACGATATCGACACGGCGGCCGGCACCGAAACCCTCGACGCCTATGCCGACGACGTGGTCGCCGTCTGCGAGGAGACCGATGCGACGGTTCTCTGTGGCAACTCTATGGGCGGCGCCATCGCGCTGTGGATCGCCCTCGAACGCGACCTCGATATCGACGCGCTCGTGTTGGCCGACACCGGCGCCAAACTCGGCGTCGACGAGGGGTTCCTCGAATCGCTCGCCCGCAACTACGAGAGTGCGGTCGCCTCGCTGCACGTTCCGGACACGCTGTTTCACGAGCCCGACGACGACCTCGTCGAGGTCTCGAAAGCGGGGCTGCTCCGAACCGGCCAGGCCGTCACCGTCCGGGATTTCGAGACGTGCGACCGCTTCGACGTCCGCGACCGCGTCGACGAGATCACGGTCCCCGCGCTCGCGCTGTGCGGCGAACACGATCCGATGACGCCGCCGGCGTTCCACGAGTTCCTCGAAGCCGAACTCCCGGACTGCGAGTTCCGGAAGATCGACGATACCGCCCACATGCCGATGCTCGAACGGCCCGAGGTCTTCAACGATGCCGTCCGGGAGTTCCTCGCCTGAATCGGCGGGCGTGCTTATAAATCGGCAACCAGACTCTTACAGCGGGCCGCTGAAAGCCACACCATGAGTCGTGTGATACGCGCCCTGAGCGGCCTCGTACAGACCGTCATCACGTTCGCGGTACTGATAATCCTCGGCACGCTCGCCTTCTACGTCACCGTCTTCGTGGTCTCGACCGGGGCGAGACTGGCTGGCTATGCGAACGTCAGCGGCGATTTCGTCGTCCTCTCGGCGGCCCTGCTCGTCGTCGCCGCCCTTTTAGGCGGCATCCCACTCAGTGGAGTCCCACAGGGGACCGACGAGAACGACCGGCAACCCAGCGCCGGGTTCGAGTGATCATTCGGCGGCGCGGGCCTCCAGCCAGTCGACGATGCGCTCCGGTACGTCCACCTCCGGGACGGCCGCGTTGAGCGCCTTGAACTCGCAGGTGGCGTTGACCTCGTGGACGGTATAGCCGGTTTTCGTCTCCATCAGATCGACGCCCAGTAGGCCGCCGCCGACCGCGTCGGAGGCCTCCCGGACGATGTATCGAACCTCGTCGGAAATCTCGAAAGCGTCGACGCTGCCGCCACGGGCGGCGTTCGTGATCCAGTGGTCCGACGACCGGGTCATCGCCGCGATGGGTTCGCCCTCTGCCGCGAGGACGCGGATGTCCCGGCCCGGCTTCTCGACGAACTCCTGGATGTAGAACACCTTGTGCTCGAAGCCACCGAGGGTGTCCTTGTGTTCGAGGACGGCTTCGGCGGCCGCACGGGTGTCGAGGCGGGCCATGAGCCGCCCCCACGACCCGGTGACGGGTTTGAGGACGCACGGATAGCCGAACCGTTCGGCGACCTCGACGGCGGTCTCGACGGTAAACGCCACCTCCGTTCGCGGCGTCGGGACGCCCGCCCGTCGGAGAGCGAGGCTTCCACGGACCTTATCCGCGCAGATCCACGCCGTCTCGGCGCTGTTGACCACCGGAACGCCGTAGTGGTCGAGAAACCGGGAGACGTACCGGACGCGACTGGATTCCAGACACCGATTGTAGGCCAGATCGAGGCCGTCGAAGACATCGGATGGGTAGGGGCCGTCGAGGCCGAACGCCACGTCAGCCGCGTCGACCTTCACCACGTCGTGGCCCCGACCCCGGAGAGCTTCCAGTAGCATCTTCTCGTCCTCACGGATTCGGGTGTAGACGAAGCCGAGGCGCATGCCGAAGGTAGGCCGGCGACCCACTTAGCGTTGTGTGCTACCGAATGTCACTGACACACAGTTACTTGGGAGGCCCGCGTCTCACAACGGGTATGCCGCTTGGTACCGCGAAGCGCCACCCGGTCGCGACCGGGCTCGCGTTGTTGGGAGGTATCGCCACTGCCGGTTGGGTCGCCGAGTCGCGTCTGGACCCCGCCGAATGGTATCCCCCTGAGCCGCCGGCGATGGAGGGATTGCTGGCATCCGGCGACGAACTGGTCGGCGCCGACACCGTCCTCTCCTGTGATGGCCCCGAGGACGTGGCCTTCGACGCCGAGGACCGCCTGTATACGGGTACCGGAGACGGCCGCGTCATCCGGACCGTCGACCCGGTCACCCCCGACACCACCGACGCCGATATCGAGACCTTCGCCCTGACCCGGGGCCGGCCGCTCGGGATGACCTTCGCCGGCGAGGACCTGCTGGTCTGTGCGGAGGACGCCGGCCTCATCTCCGTGGACCCCGACGGTGAGGTGACGACGCTGTCGGATTCCGCGGGCGGCCGCGAGATCGCCTTCGCCGACGACCTCTATATCGCCGACGATGGAACCGTCTACTTCACGGACGCCACCGAACACGTGATCTTCCAGGACGAACTCTTCGAGCTGGCGGACACCGGCCGCCTGCTGGCCTATCACCCCGACTCCGGGGAGACGACAGTCGAGTTGACCGGCCTCGGGTTCGCCAACGGCATCTGTCCGCACGCCGACGGCGAATCGGTGCTGGTGACCGAGACCTCACGATACCGGGTGACGCGCTACTGGATCGACGGCGACTCCGAGGGCGATGAGCGACCCTTCGCGGAGAACCTCGTCGGCTATCCCGACAACATCGAAGCAGCAAGCGACGGCACCTACTGGCTGGCGATTCCCGCCCTCCGCGACGACTTTCTCGACGGCCTCCACGAACACCCGTGGGTCAAACGGCAACTCGGCAAACTCCCGACCGCGGTCTTAGAGCAGGTCAGCGGCGACCCTTACGGCCTCGTCCTCCGCCTCGACGAGACGGGCACCGTCGTCGAGAGCCTCCACGACCCCGAGGGCGACGTCTACGGCGTCACCTCGGCGACGCCAAAGCCGGACCACGACGCGCTGTATCTCGGATCGCTGTTCGGCGAGTCGGTCACGCGGTACTCCCTGGAGTAGCCGCGACGGACTCGGTCGGCTTTACTTCCGCCGCGCTCTCGCAACCTTATAGGCGACCGTCCCGCTATCGACGGGTATGGCACGGCTCCCGGGCGTGGAAGCGCCCGAGCAGGTGGTCTGTCACGTCGACATGGACTGCTTCTATGCCGCCTGTGAGCGCCTCAAGGAGCCACAACTGGAAGACGAACCCCTCGTCGTCGGGATGGGCTACGAGGACGGCGAGGAACACGGCGCCGTCGCCACCGCGAGTTACGAGGCCCGCGAGTACGGCATCGAATCCGCGATGGCCATCTCCGAAGCCCTTGAAAAGCTTCCACGTCGAGCGACAGCGGACGACCCCGAGGACACGGGCGTCTATCGGCCCGTCGACATGGCCTTCTACGAGGAGGTCAGCGCCGACGTAAAGTCAGTCCTCGACGAGTTCGCCGACACCGTCCGGAACGTCTCCATCGACGAGGCGTATCTCGATCTGGGCGACCCCTCGTGGGACGAGGTCGAAGCCATCGGTCGAGAACTCAAAACGGACATCGAGGAGGCGGCGGGCGTCGTCGCTTCGGTCGGTATCGCTCCGAGCATGACCACCGCGAAGTTGGCTTCCGACGCCGACAAGCCGGACGGCCTCGTCGTGGTCGAACCCGACGAGGTACGGGAGTTCCTCGCGCCGATGGAGGTGGCTGACCTCCACGGCGTCGGCCCCGTCACCGCCCGCGAGTTGCGCGAGATGGGCTTCGAGACGGCCGGCGACATCGCCGAGGCCGACGAGGCGACGCTTGTCGAGGCCTTCGGTGAACGGGGCCGCGACATCTACGCCCAGGCCCGCGGCGAAGACGACCGCGAGGTCGAACCCAAGGGCCGACCCAAGAGCCTCTCCAGCGAGTCGGCCTTCGTCGAGGCGGCCGACGACACCGAGGCCAAACGCGAGAAGGTCCGGGCGCTTGCCGACGAGGTTGCCGAACGAGCGACCGCCAAGGGCGCCCTCTACAAGACCATCGGCATCAAGGTCGTCGAACCACCCTTCGAGGTGAACACGCGCGCCCGGTCGCTGTCGGGGCCGGTCGACGCGCCGGACCTCGTGGAGGGAATCTCTCTCGACCTGCTCGAGGAGTTCGAGGACGCGACCGTCCGAAAACTCGGGGTCCGGGTGTCGAACCTCTCCTTCGACGAGCGCGACCAGGCCAGCCTCGACACGTGGGAGGGCGATGGTTCGGAAGCCGAGAACGCCCGGGACCACGACATCCGCGAACGCCACCGCGAGCGCTCGTCGGGCGGGCAGGCCAGCCTCACCGATTTCGAGTAGCGTAGCCTTTTGTCGCCCGCCCCCGAAGGCCGGGATATGAATCACCTCGCCGTCGTCGATGAGGAGACGTGGCGACTGGCCCGCCACGCACACGTTATCGTCCACGAGACCAGCGACGGCAACGAGTTCATCACGATATACGACTGCGGCGCGGCCCAGAAACCTCCGTCCGCACAGCTCATCGGGAACCTCGTCCGGGTCGACGCCGACCACGAACTCCTCGACCAGCCGACCGGCTACATCGCCAAGTTGCGGGAGCCGTCGGTGTTGATCCGACAGGACGAGAACCACTGGGTCATCCGGGCGGACCCACAGGCTGATTGACCGTCGGCCGGACGCGACGGTATGGGAATCGACGAGACGGCCCGCATCGAGAACTCGACTATCGAGGATGCGGAGATTCGCGAGTACGTAACGATACACGATTCCGAGATCGCCGCGGGCGTCCGAGTTTACGAGCGCACGTCCATCAAGAAATCCACCATCGACGGGCTGACGGATATCAACGCCAACAGCTACGTCGAAAACGCCGAGATCGGCGAACGGGTCCAGATCGGCCCGAACTGCTCGGTGGTCGGCGTGACACACGACCTCGATGACGACGGGATGACGTTCCGTGAGGATACCTTCGAACAGGTTGTCCTCGAAGACGGCGCCTTTCTCGGTGCCGGAGCGACCGTCCTGCCGGGCGTCACCGTCGGCGAGAACGCGGTCGTCGGCGCCGGCGTGACGGTGACCGAGGACGTCCATTCCGGCGACGTAGTTCGCGAGTAGCTACGGAATCGCCATCCACACCAGACTGATGCCACCGAACAGCGCGAGCCCGCCGCCGACCGCGAGGTTGCGCCCGGTCGCCTTCGAGAGCGACTCGGCGACGTCCTCGAAGGTACCTTTCGCGATGAACGTCCCGGGTGCAGTACAGCGCAGGACCGTCGAGCCGAACGAGTCGCCCTGTTCGGCCTCCCCGGCGACGACGACCGACTCGCCGGGGGCGATGGTCGTCTCCTTGAACCGCAACTCCCGCTCGGCACGGCCGTCGGTCGTGAGGGGTAACGGTTCGAAAACGTCGGCCTCACGGAACTCTTGGGGGACCGGTTCGCCGGCCTCGACGATGAATTCGGTTTCGGCGGCGCCGCCGGTGAAAGCGCCCTCGACGTTCGGTTCGACGTCGGTCGGCGACCCCGAAACGAGGCTCACCCACGCCCCTTCGGGGTCGACTTCGGCAGTGCCGAAGGGACCGTCGACCTCGAACGGCCGGGTTTCGACCTCGTAGGACGTGATGAAGTAGGTGCCCGAGGAACGCATCGGTCGGGATTTGAACTGGGCGACTGAGGCGACATAGCAGACAGCCGGGTCGCCGGAGACGGGCGATTCGAGGGGGAGTTCGTCTTCGGGGACTTTCGCCTCGCCGGCGACGACGTTGGCTCCCTCGGAGGTGAGTTCGTCGGGGTCGCCGCCGGCCTTTTCGATGTACTCGTCGCGCGGGCGATTCGCGACGGCGATGGCGGCGATGTAGAGCCCGCCGATATACAGTCCACCAGCGATTCCGACGCCCAACCCGGAGAGGCTGTCGCCCTTCACGATAACCGGGACGAAAACCAACAGCGCAAGCAGGGTCGCCGGAACCGACTCCCGGCGCGTGAGGCCGCTTCGGTAGGCGGCGTATTTATACGGCGCCTTGAGGCCGCCTTCGGGAACCCACTGGCTGAGAACCCACCAGAAGACGCCACCGACGATGAGGAGGGCGATACCGTAGGTGAACAGGTCGACGGTATTCAGCGGCATTCGGCGGAACTGACCACACGAACCCTTATAAATCGCTGGCTCCGGTCGATACTCGAAAAGCCCTGCAAGACGCCCGTCTGACGGACAACTATGTGGGGCGGCCGAGTGGTGACTGTCGATGGGCGAGGAAACGATCACCGTCGGAGAGATCAGTCGTGGCGACGAGGAGGGGACCCCCGTCGAACTCCCCGTGGTGGACGTGTTGACGGGCCGTTCGTTCGTGACCGGGAAGTCCGGGTCCGGCAAATCGAACACCGCGAGCGTCATCTGTGAGAAGATGCTCGACAAGGGGTTCGGCATCCTCATCGTCGACATCGACGGCGAGTACTACGGACTCAAGGAGGAATACGAGATCCTCCACGTCGGCGGCGACGAGGAATGCGACCTGCAGGTCACCGAAGAACACGCAGGCAAGATCGCCGAGCTCGCCCTCGAACAGAACGTCCCGATAATCCTGGACGTCTCCAGCTTCCTCGACGAATCGGAGGCACGAGCGCTCCTGACCGAGGTGACCAAACACCTCTTCGCGAAGGAGAAGAAGGTCAAGCAGCCCTTCCTCATGCTCGTCGAGGAGATCCACGAGTACATCCCCGAGGGCGGCGGCGTCGACGAGTGCGGCCGGATGCTTATCAAGGTCTCCAAGCGGGGCCGGAAACACGGCCTCGGCATCGTCGGCATCAGCCAGCGGCCCGCCGACGTCAAGAAGGACTTCATCACCCAGTGTGACTGGCTCGTCTGGCACCGTTTGACGTGGAACAACGACACCAAGGTCGTCGGCCGCATCCTCGGCAACGAGTACGCCGACCACATCGAGGAGATGGACGACGGGGAGTGTTTCCTCATGACCGACTGGGCCGAGGACATCCGCGTCGTTCAGTTCGAGCGCAAGAAGACGTTCGACGCGGGCGCGACGCCCGGGCTCGACGACTTCGAGCGGCCCGAACTCAAAAGCGTCTCCGGCGACCTCGTCGAGGAACTCGAAGAGATCTCCGAGACCCAGGAGCGCCGCGAGAACCGCATCGAGGAGCTGGAACGCGAGCTCAAGCAGAAGGACGAACGCATCCGCGACCTCGAACGCCAACTCAAGGAGGCCCAGGACCTCAAGAAGATGGCCGACCGCTTCTCGCGGGCGATGATGGAGCAGGTGACGGGCCGGCCCCTCTCGGCCGCCCCCGGCCGACAGAGCGAACTCGACGAGGTCGCTGGACCCGTCCGCCGGGACCCCGAACTCGAAGCCGAACTGGAGGCTATCCGCAACGGCGAGAAGGAACGCGAATCGAGTCCCGTTCCCGTCGCCGGTAGCGACGACGGCGACGAAGCCGAAACGAAGGAAGACGACGAGACCACGACCGTTTCGAACGAGGCAGACACCGACGGTGAATCCCCGGTGGAAGCCGAGTCCCGAACAGAAGCCGAAACCAAAACCGAATCGTCGACCGACGCGGACACTACATCCGAGACGAGCGACTGGGGCACCGACACGGGCGCCCAGTCGTTCGGCTTCGGCGGTATCGACCGCGTGACTGGCACCGATACCGGCGGAACCGGCGACGACGACTCGCTGACCGTCAGCGACGTGGCGAACGGGAGCGCCCGCGAACCGACGGCTTCACCCGCCCTCTCGGGCGGCGAACGGCTCGTCGACCGGCTCCGGTCGGAACTCGACGCACTCGACGACATGGCTGTCGAGATGCTTCGGGCCTACCGGGCCCACGGGCCGATGACACCGCAGGAAGCCCACGAGGCCGCGGGCGGGTCGGGCGACCGAACGGGCGCCTATTCGATGAACCGACAGCTCCGCGAGCGGGGCTTCGTCGCCCACGCGAGTCGGGGGCGTCACGAGTACGCCCTCCCGTCGCTCGTCGCCGAGGAGACCGTCGACCCGTTCAATCCGGACCAACCAGTCGACGGGACCGAACACGCGCTGCTGGTGCAGGCCGTCGAATCGTCGTTCGTCGAGGGCGTCGATGCGCCGGAGACGGTCGACGCAACCGCCGAAGTCGCGGCCGACGGCGGCACCGAATCCAGCGACTGAGAACGCGGGTTCTTTTTTAGCGATTTATACGGACTGTTGTAGTCTGTTACCGGTCATCGCCGACCCGTATAGGCGATGACCGGTAAATCGTTACAACAATCCGTATCAGACCAGCGGCGAGACGAGGTCCTCAAGCGCCGCCTTCGGGTCGTCGGCCTTGGCAACGCCCGATGCGAGGAGGACGCCCTCGGCGCCGAGGTCGCCCGCTGCTTCGAGGTCCTCGCCCGTCGAGATGCCGGCACCACAGAGGACGGGCACGTCACCGACGCTTGCGGCAGCATCGACGGAATCGGTGACGATGTCCGGGTCGGCCTGCGAGACGGGGGTCCCCGTGCCGATGAGTTCCGGCGGTTCGACGGCGACGGCGTCGGGTTCAAGCGCTGCCGCGGCCGCGATCTGTCGGGGGTTGTTCGCACAGACGACGGTTTCGAGGCCGGCACGTACGGCGGCGCGGACGCTGGCGTCGATATCGGCGAGTTTCAGGCGGTTCTCCGAGTGGTTCAACAGCGTGCCGACGGCGCCGGCCTCGGCGGCGGCTTCTGCGAGCGTGGAGCCGGTATGCGAGCCGTGGTCGACGGGTGAGACGTGCTGTGCCCACGTTTCGACGCCGGTGGCGGCGACGCGGTCGAGGTGGGCCGCCTGCGGGGCGACGGCGATTCGGACACCCGTGTCTTTGGCGACTTCGGCGGCCGCCTCGGCGACTTCGACCGGGTCGCAGGGGTACGCCTTCAGGTTGACGAGAACGAACATAGCGGAAGGGTGGTTGCCACCGAAAAATAACTGTCTATGGCGGTCCGCCCGGGCACGGTAGGGGTTCGGCAGCGTTTCAGGGAACCGACGGATACAGGGGACCCGGGCAGTAAGAACTCGGTATGGATGGACGCCGTGTGTGGGTCACCGTCGAGGGAGAGCCACGGCTGGGGACGGTCGAACGGTACACCTACGCGCCGAAGACCGGTGCGAAACTACTGGCAGTTGAGTTGGACGAACCGGTCGGGGACACCGAGCAGGTCGTCGTGAATCCGAACGTCGACGAAGTCCTCTACGAACACGAACTCTAGGGTCGTTCTGGACGTTCAGTCCTTCCGCTTGACCACGTCGCCGAGAGTCGTCTTCCCCGCCGAGGACCCACCGGACCACTCGCTGTCGTCGCCGGAGCCACCGGTCGAAAGCGAGATACCAAGGGCCTTTTCGAGTTTGGACTGGACCTTGTCGCTCGGGAGGACGTCACCGCGTTCGAGTTTGCGGATGAGGCTCGCCTTCTCGTTGAGCTGGTCGGCGAGTTCCTCCTGTGTGAGGCCCTCGGATTCGCGGGCGTTTCGGATGCGCTCGTCGTAATCCTGGACGACCTCGTCCATCTCGTCGAACATGTCGCGACGAGTGCCGCCACCACCGCCGCCGCTACTGCTCGACGAACTCGTCGAGGACGAAGAGGAACTACCCGAGGAGGACGTGGAGTACTTCGTCGAGGACGAGGAGGTCTCCTGGGTCTTCACCTCCGTGCCGAAGTCGGCGCAGTTGTCACAGACGTCGAGTTCCGCGCCTTCGACCTTCACCGTCTTCGGGTCGCTGGTCTGGGCGCCACACATCTCACATTGAACCATATCGGGGTCTAACACGCCGGTGCAAAAGGGTTTTCCGCCCGACCGGCCCGGCGTCTCGTTCGCTGAGACACGGTGTCCGGCGCTTTATATATCGAGACCGACGGTTGCAGCAGGAACGCCGAACTCGACCCGGGAGTTCCGGAACGACGGCCAGCAGACGCCGAGACCGTGAGCGAGGAGGCACCCGACTGGATACTCGATACCCAGCGGATGCGACGCCCGCGACTCGGCCCGGTCATCGAGGCGCTGGAGGACGTCGACCGCGACGAGACGGTGGTCGTCATCACCGCTATCTCCCCTGTCCCGCTGTACGACCACCTCGACGAACGCGGTTGGCACTACGAGACCGAACGGATCTCGCCGAACGAATGGCATATCCGCATCACGGCCGCCGAAAGCGACGAGGATTCCGGGGAGCGACTCCGACGCCCGCGCCGCCAACGACTCCGGTAGATTACAGGCAAATATTATCAACTCCGGGTGTGAGTAGCATGGTATGCCGTACAGTTACGAGCCGCATCACTTCGAGGACATGGAGGTCGGCAAGACCTTCGAAAGCGCCGGACGAACGATCACCGAGACGGATTTCGTCTTCCACTCGATGTTCACCGGCGACTGGACGGAACTGCACACCAACAAAGAGTACTCCGAAGAGGGCCCCTTCGGCGCTCGTATCGGTCACGGCCCGATGACCTTTATAATCGCCACGGGGCTCTTCCAGCGGACCGGCATCGTCGAACGCACCGTCGTCGCCTTCCTCGGGATGAACTACATGGACGTGCCCAACCCGCTTTTCATCGGCGACACAATCAGCGCCGAATACGAGTGCACTGCAAAGCGGGAACTCGACAGCCGCGACGACGCGGGCTACATCGAGATAGACACGCTGATGACGAATCAGGACGGCGAGTCGGTGTTCGAGGGCGACATGAAGTTCCTCTTCAAGAGACGCGAAGCGTAGGCTACCGTCTGCGGGCGACTGTATCTGACTGATCTGTAACACTCGTCCAGAACTGACCATTCCCCGATGCTCTGCCGGACGGAAGTGGCAACAATCCTATCTTATTTTTTATATGAATGAGAGGTAACTTTAAAACAGATGAACGTGAACGTGACCAATTGGAGCAATGTCGACAAGTGTTAACACGGAACTATTAGGACGGGATGTATCGTTCAACGTGTCAGCCGCGTGGCTGGCCTACTGGCTCGTAATCATGCGCCTCGCGGTCGGGTGGTGGTTCCTCCACGCAGGGCTCGACAAGTTCCTCGGGTGGCCGTTCAACGCCGGCTGGTTCGTCGGTGGCGCCGCAGCGGAGACGAGTCTCGGGCCGTTGGTGACGCTGTTCTCCGAAGGAGCGGCGCTGACGTTCGTGAACGTCATGATTCCAGTCGGCCAGACCCTCATCGGACTCGGTCTCGTCGTCGGGGCACTGACCCGTCTCGCGTCCTTTTTCGGCGCGTTTCTGATGATGTTCTTCTACTTCATCAACGGCGAGACCGGGGGGTGGGCCCACGGCCTCGTCACGGGAGAGTTACTCGGCCTCCTGCTATTCGCCATGATCGCCACGCTCGGCGCCGGGCGGGTTCTCGGCGTCGACGCCTACCTCGCACGGACCGCGTTCTTCCAGAACCATCCCAAACTCCGCTGGTTCATCGGGTGATCACCAATGAATGACTTCACCACTCCGGACAAGATCGCAGCGTACGTCGGTGGCGGCCTCATCGTACTCGGCGTCGTCGGTATCGGACTGCTCGAAATCGTCGCCGGCAGCCCCCACCCCGTGACGGCCGAAGGCCAGATCGAACACACGGCATTGGTGCCGCTGGCGATACGGTCCTACATCATCCTCCTCGGACTCCTGACGTGGGCCGGGTATGCCGTCTACAAAGTCGTCGCCACGACGCCGGGCACCGAGCCCGCGTAGACGGCCTGAGCATCGGACTCGGGGACGTATCCGGAATCATTCTTCCGACATGGCTGGTCGTTAGCTTGTCTTCCCGCTACTGGGTGATTCATAACTGCTCTTTTCAGCGTGTGGTGCTCGAATCAGGCGGAAAAACGAGTTTTCGGATAGTTCATGTGGGTTAGACGACACAGCAGGACTCAGTCTGTACGGCGTATTTATAACCATTTAGCATTAACGTTCAGGATAGTGGTATGGATGAACACACCAAACAGCGCGGGAGGGCGTCCCCGACGAATCCACGGTGTTAAGCCCCGTTTCAACACGCTCTGGAGGTGTCTCGAGTGTATCATGGGAGGCATCATCGCGGTTGTCATCGGTCTGCTCTCGTACCCGGCATTGTTCGACCTGACGGAACCGATGGGCCTGCTCTCCTCGTCGATGGTCACGTTCACGATCATTTTCACGTGGATCTTCGTTTGGGGATTCGTCGCGATCGCCCGGGGCCATATTACGGGCGGGGTTTGACGAGTCAGTTCACCACTCGGTCTTTTTCGAGGTATCTTCGAAAAGAATCGACGGCAGCGTTACTGATGGATATACACCGCATCGGAACACCATCCATACTCTCCGACGTGTTCGGGGCGACGCGCTTAACAGGAGGCCGACGAAACTCCCTTTCATGTCGAAGGTCACGCTCATCGGCGAACGACTCGCGTCGGTGGGGACGGAGTTCGTCTACGGCGGCGAAGCGCCCGCCTGTGAGGGCTGTCCCTACCGGGGACAATGTCTCAATCTCGTCGAGGGCCGCCGCTATCGCGTGACCGGCGTCCGCGATTCCGGCACCCTCGAATGCGGCGTCCACGACACCGGCGTCACCGCCGTCGAGGTCGAGCCCGCGCCCGTGCTGGCGAACGTTCCCTCCAACGCCGCCTACGCCGGGAGCAAGGCCGAACTCGCCGGACCCTGTCCCTACACCGAATGCCCGAGCCACGAGTTCTGCGAACCCGCCGGCGCCGAGTTCGACGAGGAATACCAGATAACCGAGGTGGTCGGGGAGCCCCCCCACGACTACTGTATGCTGGAGCGTGACCTCACGCTCGTCGAGTTCGCACCGGAAGACGGAGAGGAGTAAGCGTCGCCGTTTCTTCGACCGTCGCCGAGCAGGCGAGGTCATTCGAATCGGTGCGACGATTCACCGGTCATCGCCTGTACGGGTCAACAAGCACTGATAAAAGACTACGACAACCCGTATCAGTTAATCCGCCGCTTCAGGCGCCGGTTTGGGCGGTTCGTGCGTCCCGAAGTCGGGATGTGTCTCTTCCATCCAGACGTAGACGACGCCCCCGGAGATGAACATCAAGATCGCGGTCATGTAGAAGGCGGCCTCGATGTCGAGGAACTGCATCGAAAGCCCGATCAGAACCGCACCGACGGCGTAGCCGGAATCGCGCCACATCCGGTAGACGCCCATGCCGGCCGACCGCCAGGTCGGATGTGCTGCGTCGCTCGGCACGGTCATCAGGTTCGGATACAGCAACGCCATTCCCAGACCGGATGCGGCGGCCAGAACGGCCCACGGGAGATAGCTATCCACGAGTACCATCCCGAGGACGCCGCCCCCGGCGAGGAACATTCCCCATATTACCGGCGGCCGGCGACCGATGCGGTCGGCGAGTCCACCAGTTCCGATCTGGAGGAAGTACATCGCGCTATGGACGCCGACCACGACACCGACCGCCGCGATGCCGAGTCCCTGGCTGGTGAGATACAGCGGGACGGCGATCCAGAACAGCGTGTCCACGAAGTTCTCGACGTGGCCGGCCTGGGCGGCGGCGAACAGCGTCCTGTCCCCGTAGGTCGCTCGCTTCAGCACCTCGTTGAACGGGAGGTTCGCGTCGTGGTGGTCGTCGTCGCTTTCCGCGTGTGCGTACTGGACGGTCTCTTTTATCAGGAAGATCGAGATGAGGAACGCCAGCACGACGACGACGGCGAGGAAGTAGAACGGTTCGGGCCGGAGGTTCCACCGGCCGGCGATTAGGCCGGTGATCCACGCGCCGACGGCGACGCCCGAGTAGCCGAACGCCTCGTCGATACCGACCGCGAGGCCACGTTCGCTCGGACTCGCCAGATCGATCTTGGCGTTGATCGCCATACTCCACGTTAGCGCCTGGTTGATACCGAGCAGGACGTTCCCGACAGAGATCCACGCCCAACTGGGTGCGAATATCAGAATCAGCGGGAGCGGCAGCGCCGTCGCCCACCCGAGGACGAGGACCGGCTTGCGGCCGTACTCCTCGCCCCATTTGCCCGCGTAGAGGTTGAGAATCGACTTCACGACCCCGAACGAGACGACGAACGAGCCGATAACGAACAGCGACTCGACGCCGAGGACGTCCCGTCCGAGGACCGGAACGACCGCACGCTCCGAACCGATGGTCAACCCCGTCGCGAAGACCAGCAGGACGTGTAGCGAGAACTGTCCTTTGTGTTCGCGAATCCCCTGTTTGAGTTCAGTCGACGTGCTCAT
>NZ_JAZKTR010000160.1:0-5430 GCF_036625485.1 Natronomonas sp.
CGGCGACGACACCGGCGACGACGGCAACGAGGCGGACGGCGAGCGCCGCCACGACCGACTGGCGCGCCATCCGACGCCGGGGCCGGGCAACTCACTCATGTCGTGGCCCGACGCCAAGCATCCGCTCCGGGTCGCGTTCAACTACGCGTTCATCGTCGCGGCTCGACACTCGCCGAGCCTCCGACTCAAGAACTGGTTGTTGGGTCGCATCGGCGTCGACGTCGGCTCCGGCGTCTCGTGGGGGCTCGAATCGACGCCGGACGTGTTCTGGCCCGAACTCGTCACCGTCGAGGACGACGCCATCATCGGCTACGACGCGACGCTGTTGTGCCACGAGTTCCTGCAGGACGAGTACCGGACCGGCGAGGTACACATCGGCGAACGAGCGATGATCGGCGCTGGCGCGATTCTCCTTCCGGGCGTGACGGTCGGCGCCGAAGCGCAGGTCGCGGCCAACTCGCTGGTGACCGAGGACGTACCGCCGGGCGAGACGTGGGCAGGTGTGCCGGCCGAACCGGTCGACAGCAGTTCCAGCGACGGCGTCTGATTGGTGGAACGCTGCGGTTCATACTTCTCGTCGTCTTTCATCGGTGAGCGTCCGATGCGGCTCGGCGTTGGCCGGCAATTCGTTTCGGCGATCCGTATCAGTCGTCGGCCGGTACTTCGCTCTGGAGCGTTTCCCTCAGTTCCGTGTACGTTGATTCGGCGCTGGTTCGTGTTTCGCCGATCGTCGCGCCGGCGAGGCCGCCGACGGCACCGCCAGTACTCGCGGCGTTTCGGCTCACCAATCCGCCGACCGCCGCGCCGATAGCGGCACCGATGGCTGCGTATTTGGCACGGTTGACTGCCGTTTTGATTCGGGAGCGCATGCCTCAACTATCACCCGCAGACCGGAAAAGGATACCCCACGCCGTGACCGTTGTGCGTCGTCCGCCCCGGTGTCAGCCCCGAACCCGCATCGCACCGTCTCGGAGCACTTTCCGGTTCGGGATCATGTACTCCTCTCCCTCGCTTTCGACGTAGGTGACGAAGACATCGACCTCCTGGACGATGCCGCGGTTGCCGTCGATCTCGACCTCGTCGCCGATGCTGTATGGTTCGGTCAACAGGAGATAGATGCCCGCTGCGGCCGACGAAAGGAGGTCCTTGAACGCGAGGCCGCTGAGGAAGACGATGCCGAAGGCGTACGCCGCAAGTAACACGAGCAATGCCCCGGTTGCGACGCCGAGTTGTGAAAGGGCGATAAGGCCAGCGATATAGAAGATGGAGAACTTAACCAGCGACGGAATCAGTGTTACCTCGGGGAGTTTGATGCTCCGGAGTTGTTCGCCGACGAAGAGTTCCGCCTTATCGCCCAGCAGGATGCCGACGATGATGACGAGGATGGCGACGAAGAGTTTCGGCAGGAAGATACTCAGTGCGTTGAGATACTCCGCCGAGGGCAACAGTTCCAGCGTGCCCGCGGCATACATCGCAGCGACGACGAAGACGAACAGGCCGCAGAGCCACGCGAGGATGCGTACGGTCGAACTGCCGAGCCGGCGGGCCGTTCGCTCGAAGGGCGTCCCTTCAACAGCCTCGTCGACATTCAAGACCATCAGGATGCGGCGAACCAGCCACGCCGTCACCGCACCCAGAACGAGGCCGGCCAACAGTACCCCGACCGCAATCGTGAGGTTCTGTTCGGGTAGCGACAGGCCGGAGAACCACTCGCGGACCGCGACCAACATCAGTAGTCCTCCGGGTCCAGTTCGAGGACGATCTCGCCGCCCGTGAACGCCCGAACCAGCGCGTCGGACTCCGAGAGCACGATTGCGACGGCGTTCGTGTCACGCGTGATCGCGCCGGCCGCCATGTGCCGGGCGCCCAGCCCTTTCGGAATGTCGACGCCCTCCGCAGAGGGTTCCAGATAGCGGTATGCGGAGACGATCTTCCCGGAGTCGCTGATGACGAAGGCGCCGTCCAGCCGCGAGAACTCCTTGAGCATCACGTTCACGATGGGGTCGCCGACGTGGACGTGGCTCTTCTCGAAGGGGTTGTACGACAGCGGGCGGGACTTGTTCATCACCTTGCCGGCGTCGCCGACGACGAACAGCGCGCCGACCTGCTTACCTTTCTGGCCCTTCTTCCCGAGTTCGATAGCGACCTCCAGCACGTCCCGGATGACGCCGGGTTCGGGCCGGGTGTTGACGAAGAGGTCGTAGACGCCGGAGTGTTCGAAATCGCCGACGCGGACGCGCGTGACGGTGTCGATGTCCTCGGCGAACATCTTCGCCGCGCAGGCGACGTGGTCGCCCTCTTCGACGAACTCGTTTTCGAGTGCCCCCTCGATACCGAATCGGATGCGGTCCCGCATGTCCTCGAATTCGAGGGGTAACTCGACGTACAGGTCGGCGTCGACGGCGTTTTCCGGCGAAACGACGACGGTCGGCGTATCCGTTTCGGCGAACCGTTCGTAAATCGAACCGCTCGGGGAAAACAGAAACACGCTGTCCACGTCCGCGACGATATCGTCTATCAGGTCCCCGAGTTCACTCATCGTTCGTTTATCGATTACGGTAGGAAAAAGGCTTATGGGAATTCTGACAACTGACTGCCCCCGTCACGAAACTGAAATCACCAACGACGAAGGGGACCGACCGTACCTCCGTCGCCGTGTTTGGCCGATGCGCCGTGGTTTCACCCCGACGACAGGTGAGGCGACCGCCGGGGAGCGCCATGGGATTTCCGTCACCATCGGGACTATGCGGCGTCGGGACGAAGTACAACGTATGCGAGTCGCCGTCTTCGGGGCCGGATACGCCGGATTGACAGTTACACGCCGTCTCGAGCGTCGCCTGCCGGAGGACGTCGATATCGTCGTCGTCGACGAATCGACGACGCACCTCTTGCAACACGAACTCCACCGAGTCATCCGCCGACCGGCCTTGGCGGAGACGATAACCGTCCCGCTGGAGGAGGCCCTCGACCGCGCTGACATCCGGCAAGCCCGGGTCACCGCAATCGACGCCGAGGCCAGTGTGGCCACGCTGGAAACGGAGGACGGCGAGGAGACGCTCGAATACGACGCCGCCGCGGTCTGTCTCGGCGCGCAGACCGCCTTCTATGGGATTGCCGGCCTCCGGGAGCATGCGATTCCCCTGAAACGACTCGACGACGCCGAGCGCATCCACGACCGGGCCATCGCCGACGACACGACGGACGTCATCGTCGGTGGCGCCGGCCTCTCGGGGATTCAGGCCGCCGGCGAACTCGCGACCTTCTCCGCGGAGGCGGACCTCGAGTTGGACGTGACGCTCGTCGAACTGGCGGACCACATCGCGCCGGGGTTCGACACCGCCTTCGCCGACGCACTCCGTCGGGAACTCGAAGCCCGCGGCGTGCGAATCGAGACGAGTGCCACCATCGCGGAGGCCGGCACCGACACCGTTCACCTCGAAGACGGTCGCACGCTCCCGTACGACCTGCTCGTCTGGACCGGGGGCATCCGTGGGCCCGACGCGCTGGCCGGCGAGCGTGCCACCCCCGAAAGCGACCTCGCGGTCGGTGAAGCGACCTTCGTCGTCGGTGATGCCGCGGAAGTCGTCGACGAAGCGGGCACCACTGCCCCCGCGAGCGCACAGACGGCCGTCCGGCAGGCCCGCGTCGCCGCGACGAACATCCAGCGCGTGGTCAACGCCCGCCGCGTCGAGGACGAGGCCCCGCCCGAAGACGGCCCGCAGTTCGCGACGTATAAATACGACAGTCCCGGCTGGGTCGTCAGCGTCGGCGACGGCGCGGTCGCTACCATCGGCCCGCTGGTCCTGAGCGGCGACCCCGCCCGCGCTGCCAAGGCCGCCATCGGCGCCAGCCACCTGAGTTCCGTCGGTGCTATCGAAGCCGCCGAGGAACTCGTCCGAAACGAACTCGGGTGGCCGGACGTCGACGCCGTCGATTTCTCACCGTACATCGCCACACTCGTCGACGGACGGAAACTCTCCGACACCGCTTCCGTCGGGGAGGATTCCTTCGCGAGCCTCCTCGTCATCGCCGACGAACTCAATCCGAACGGACCGATCGACCTGACCCAACTCACACGCTTGACCGACCGAGAGTATCCCGGCAGCCCTGCGAACCGATTCGGTCGACTCGTTCTCGATCCGATGCTGTCGCTCGGTAAACTGACGCTTCCGACGAGCGAACCGGACGAGGACGAATAGGCACTAACCGGTGCGGGAGAACGGGCCTTGGCCAGCTAACACTCGCGGCTATAACAGTGGCCGGCTAGGACGGCGATACCGTTGAGGAGGAAGACCGCCACCAGAAGCGGGAGCCAGCCGCGCGGCTGGGTCAGAAGTATGCCGACGGCGAGGAACGGCAATCCCACGGTTCCCCAAAAGCCCGCCCGTCTGACCGCGTGTCCTGCTACCTGTCGACCCGCGGAGACGCCCCGCTCGCGGTGGGTCCTATCGCTTCCCTCGGAGCCGTTCGCCTGTGCCATAGGTGTTCGTGCGAGTCTTGCTTCAAGAACGTTGTTCGAACTCCCTTCGGACTTTCACCCAAATTCGGGCCGAGAACTAGAGAACGTCGTCCAGAGAACGAACCGTATCGGACATGAGCCACGCGTCCTCGTTGTCGGGGTCCTCGATGCTGAGCGCGTAGAACGTCTCCCGGCCCTCGTCGACAGAGATGCGGTACCCCTGACTCGTCAGCAGGTATTCTTCAGACGGTGGTTCGGGGATCGAATCGGTCACAACCTTCCTCAGGGATTCGGAGGGATAACCCCCACGTTTCGGCCGAACGTGACGTAAATTACCGGAATCCGGGCTGCTGCTGTGGGTTTTGGAAATCGGTCGAGAACCCGTCCAGATGGATGAAACGAGGGCATAATCGAGCGACGTGAAACGTACTCTGCGAGTGGCATCCGACGAGCGGGGCCTTCGGAGGTCCCGCGAGCGAAGCGAGCGGGAGCGTTGGAAGACGACCGAAGGGAGTCTTCCTGAGAAGGCCCCCGAGGCGGTTCTCCGGGCGCGAACGAAGTGAGCGGCCGGTAGCGAGAGCCGACTAACGCGGCGCGAAGCGCCGCGGCTGGAGGCTCTCGCGCATATTTCCCCCACGTTTTTGCCTGGGTTGCGGGCCTGCGGCCCGCAACCTTTTGACGTGGCGGCTTCGCCGCCACGCTCGCGGAGCCGGGTCTGGCGCCGTAGCGCGCCAGACCGGCGGAGCGTGCAAAAAGTGGTAGTGCGCGGGACCGGATTCGAACCGGAGCAAGACGTGCTCGCTTCGCTGCACGCGTCTTGCAGGATTCGAATCCGCTGGCGATTTTCGTGATTCACGGGAGCCGAGCAGCGCGTCGCTGTCGCTCCGCGCTACTCGGTGTGTTGTTCGTCACGAAAATGCGCGGGACCGGATTCGAACCGGCGGACCCCTACGGGATAGCGTCCTAAGCGC
>NZ_JAZKTR010000013.1:0-26696 GCF_036625485.1 Natronomonas sp.
CGGAGTCAACGGTCAGTAGTAGCTCTCACAGTCGGCCACCATGACACACCGTTCGTTTCCGATTAGTCGCTCGCAGCCCCGTCACAACACGTCTCGAGGTCGGCGATCCGATCGATACCGCGATGAGCAAGCTCGAGCGTTTCCATCGCGACGGTTGCCCGGTCTGCAACGAGCGTCGGCCCGACCCACCGCACGGGAATCGCAGTACGGCAAATCCAGCCCGTAGCCGGCGTCCCTCGGTTGTCGAGCAGGCAAATCCGCACATCTTGCGGGGTGACCTTCCCGGCGAGCCAGTCGTGCAACCATGTCCAGAGGGCCTGGTCGTCTGTCACGCCGCGGCAGAGTTCGAGTTTCGGCGAGTCCGTCTCCCGCTGCTCGGGTGTACTCGCCGCCATCGAGGCGGCCACTGGACGGCAGTCATTCGTTGCCTCATCCGGCGCTGACCGCGAGGCGTTCTCCGCGGCAATGGTGACGTCTACCGAGAGCCCGCGGACCTCGGTGAATCCCAGCGCTGGCAGCGCTTTGCAGGAGACACAAAAGCGATTGGCACGGTAGGGATCACTGCCCCGAGCGCTCACGTCTCCTCTTGCTCCTTGTCACGCACTCGCTTTTGCTGTCGACTTTTGCCGACCAGCGAGTCGATTCCCTGGGGCACGCCCACTCCGCGTGGAAGCGTTCCGATTGCGACCTCCTCTACCCCACCAGTACGTTCGGAGTCCGCCTCGCTCTCCTCGTCGGACTGCTCGAAAGCGATTCGGCCAAAGCCCTCGTTCACGATGACGAGTCGTTCGATCGCGACCTCGTCCGCGACGGCGGACAGGCGAGGTCCTTCGTACTGGGACGGCCACGCCTCTCGAAACGTCCAGCGGGCTGCTGGATTCCCCGTCGCATCCAGCAAGACGACGGCGGCCGCCCGACGAGCCTCGTCCATCTTCCCCTGCTCAACGAGCGTCCGCCACTCGAACAGTTCGATCGAACTGTCGGTAATCCCCGTCTCCAGAATCAGTGGCCCGTACTGGTTCAGACCGGGAAGCTTCCGTGGTGTCGGGAGTTCGTTCCCCTCTCGGTACGTAATCACGCTCGACGAGGCGTTCGGAACCCGACAGTGGCTGAACCCTGCTTTGACGATGCCGTCGATTTCGAGGATGAAACGCATTTGCCGGTACGGATCTGCTCTCCCTGCCATGGTCAGGACCCACCTGAGTGGTGGTTGGCGGCTCTCTTTGCGGAATTACTAGAGATAGTCTGAAAAGACATCTGAGTTACACTCGCTGGGGGGTATGATGAATGTTTGCTCTGTGTGGCGTCTCACACTGGAATCGAACCGCGAGGCCGCGCGCTGGGCGGCCTCGCGTGCCAAACGTCGCTCGAAAACCCTTTAGCCGCGGACGGGCGAAAAGAGGGTAATGAGTGACCTCGACGAGGAATATCAGCTAGAGTATTTCCACGACGAGGGGTTCGTACGGAAGGAGTGTCCCTCGTGTGGGGCACACTTCTGGACCCGCGACGAGGATCGAGAACTGTGTGGGGAACCGCCGTGTGCCGACTACGAGTTCATCGGCGAACCGGGCTTCGACGAGGAGTTCTCGCTGGAGGAGATGCGCGAGGAGTTCCTCTCGTTCTTCGAGGAGCACGGCCACGAGCGCATCGACCCCTACCCGGTCGCCGCCAACCGCTGGCGCGACGATGTCCTGCTGACGCAGGCGTCGATCTACGACTTCCAGCCGCTGGTCACGTCGGGGCAGACCCCGCCGCCGGCGAACCCCCTGACGGTCAGCCAGCCCTGCATCCGGATGCAGGACATCGACAACGTGGGCAAGACGGGCCGCCACACGATGGCCTTCGAGATGATGGCCCACCACGCCTTCAATGCCCGCGAGGACCTCGAGGACCCCGACCAGTACGCCTATCAGGGCGAGGTCTACTGGAAGAACGAGACGGTCGAATACTGCGATACCCTGCTGGACGAGCTGGGCGCGGACATCGAGGACGTCACCTACATCGAGGACCCGTGGGTCGGCGGCGGCAACGCCGGGCCCGCCATCGAGGTCATCTACCGCGGCCTCGAACTCGCCACGCTGGTCTTCATGTGCATGGAGCAGGACCCCGAGGGCGAGTACGAACTCAAGGACGGCAACAGCTACTCCTACATGGACACGTACATCGTCGACACCGGCTACGGGCTGGAGCGATGGACGTGGATGTCCCAGGGGACGCCGACCGTCTACGAGGCGGTCTACCCCGAGATGATCGACTTCCTGAAGGACAACGCCGGTCTCGACTACACCGACGACGAACTCGCCCTCGTCAACCGCGCCGCACGGCTCTCGGGCCAACTCGACATCGACGACGTCGACGACGTGGAGGCCGCCCGTGACAACATCGCCGAGAAACTCGACGTCTCCACGAGCCGGCTCCGCGAACTCGTCGAACCGCTCGAGGACATCTACGCCATCGCCGACCACAGCCGGACGCTCGCGTACATGTTCGGCGACGGCATCGTCCCCTCGAACGTCGGGACTGGCTATCTCGCGCGGATGGTCCTCCGGCGGACCAAACGGCTCTGTGACAACGTCGGCGTCGACGCGCCGCTGGACGAACTCGTCGACATGCAGGCCGAACGCCTCGACTACGAGAACCGCGATACCATCCGCGATATCGTCCGCACCGAAGTCGAGAAGTACCGCGAGACGCTCGAACGCGGCGGTCGGCAGGTCGAACGCCTCGCCAGCGAATACGCCCAGAAGGGCGAGCCGATCCCCCTCGAAGAGGTGCTGGAACTCTACGACTCGCAGGGTATCCAGCCCGATATGGTCGAGGAGATCGCCGACGACCACGGCGCCGAGGTCGAGATTCCGGACGACTTCTACTCGCTCGTGGCGGCCCGTCACGGCGGCGAGGAGGCCTTCGAGGACGAAGAGGGGACCGTCGACGACGAAGACCGGATTGCCGACCTACCGGATACGGAGAAACTCTTCTACGAAGACCCCGAACGCACCGAGTTCGAGGCGGTCGTCCTCGACGTCGTCGAACGCGAGTCTGCCGACTCGGATGGAGAAGACGAGGACGACGAGACGGTCTACGACGTGGTCCTCGACCAGACGATGTTCTACCCCGAAGGCGGTGGCCAGCCGGCCGACGTCGGCACGCTCTCGTCGGACGACGCCACCGTCGAGGTCATCGACGTCCAGGAGGTCGACGGCGTCGTCCTCCACCGCACCGACGGCGACCCCGGCAAGGGCGAGTTCGTCCGCGGACAGATCGACGGCACCCGGCGCAAGCGCCTGATGCAGCACCACACCGCAACCCACATCATCGGGCACGCGGCCCGTGAGGTGCTCGGCGACCACGTCCGGCAGGCCGGCGCCCAGAAGGGCACCGAGTCCTCCCGGTTCGACATCCGCCACTACGAGCGCATCTCCCGCGAGGAGGTCAAACGCATCGAGCGCGTCGCCAACGAACTCGTCACGGACAACCTCTCGGTCAAACAGGAGTGGCCCCACCGACAGGAGGCCGAGGAGGAACACGGCTTCGACCTCTATCAGGGCGGTATCCCGCCGGGCGAACAGCTCCGACTCATCCACGTCGCCGAGGACGTCCAGGCCTGTGCCGGCACGCACGTCACCCGAACCGGTGACATCGGCACCATCAAGATCCTCTCGACGGAGCGCGTTCAGGACGGCGTCGAACGACTCGTCTTCGCGGCCGGCGACGCCGCCATCGAGGCGACCCAGCGGACCGAAGACGCCCTCTACGAGGCGGCCGACACCCTCGACGTCTCGCCGCAGGAGGTCCCCGACACCGCCGAGCGCTTCTTCGAGGAGTGGAAGGCCCGTGGCAAGCAGATCGAGGACCTCAAAGAGCAACTCGCCGAGGTGCGCGCCCAGGGCGGTGGCAGCGAGGGTGAGGAAGTCGAACTCGGCGGGACGACCGCGGTCGTCCAGCGCGTCGACGCCGATATGGACGAACTCCGGGCGACCGCCAACGCCCTCGTCGAGGAGGGCAAGGTCGCGGTCCTCGGCAGCGGGCGCGACGGCGCGACGTTCGTCGTCGCGGTTCCCGACGGCGTCGACCTCAACGCCGGTGCGGTCGTCAGCGAACTCGCCGCCAAGGTCGGCGGCGGCGGTGGCGGCCCACCGGACTTCGCACAGGGCGGCGGCCCCGAAACCGACAAACTCGACGACGCGCTCGAGGAGGCGCCGGACGTCCTTCGACAGCTCCGCGAAGCCTAACTTCGAGTAAGCACCTCCTTCGATAGCGGTACCAGATAGGTATCCGACCGTGAATACCGGCCGGGCGCGAACTACCCCCTGGTTATATGCGTTTTTCCGGCAAATATTGGTTCATGGCCGTCCCGTTTGTCGGTTCGATAGTCGCGTTTCTCGTCGCATTGCTCGTCGGTGGACTGGCGATATACATCAGCGCCAGGGTCGTCGCCGATGTCGATGACTATAGCCACGCGGTCATCACCGCCTTACTTGGGGCGATCGCGTGGGCGCTGACGTCGTGGATTCCGCTTATCGGGCTCGTAATCGCCCTCATCGCGTGGGTCTGGGTCATCAAATGGCGCTACCCGGGCGGCTGGGTCGACGCAGCGATTATCGGCGCCGTCGCATGGGTGTCGGCGCTGGTCATCCTCTACATCCTCAACGCCGTGTTGGATCTCGGCGTCGGCGCCTTCGGCGTCCCCGGGGTCTGACGGGCGGGAAGCACGTTTTAGGCGATTTATAAAACAGCTGAAGCTGGCGCTCCCGATGCGGTCGACGTACGAGTGCGTACCGACCGGAAGCGTCTCCGCCACTGCGCGGCGGTTCAGCGGCTCCGAGCTGAAAAAGGGAAGATTGGACAGGGGTGACGACAGCGAGAGCGGGCGATCAGGCGCTATTTGTCGTCTTCGCTCTCGCCGTGGCTTCTGAAGCCGAGGTCGTCCATCCGGTCTTCGAGTTGGCCGAAGCGGTCGGCCTGCTCTTCGAACTGCTCGGAGAGTTGTTGGAGTTGCTTCTCGAAGCGGTCGGCGAGTTCCTCGGCCTGTTCTTCGACTCGTTCCTGAGCCTCGTCAGTGCTCTCTTCGAGGTCCTCCTGGAGTTTCTCGAACTGCTCGGTGACGTCTTCGAGGGAATCGATGAGCCGGTCCTCGATGCCCTCGTTGAACTCCACGAGGACGTCGATCTGCTCGCCGAGGTTCTCGAGGGCGTCCTCGCTGAGTTCGTCGTAGCTCTCGCCGACGGCGTCGTACTCCTCGTCGACGGCGTCGAAGGCCTCCTGCTGCTGGTCTTTGAGGGTATCGAAGGTCTCGTCGACGGACTCTCGGAGGTCCTCGAGGGTCGCGGAGTCGCCGGAGACGGATTCGGCGGCGTCCAGCGACGTGTGGACCGACTCGCGGGTGAGTTCGAGCGCCCGTTCCTGTAGTTCCTGCTGGGTCTCGACGCCCGAATAGAGGCTGTCGCCGACGTCACGGGGGACCGAAAGCGCCGTCTCGAGGAGGTCTTCGGTCTGTTTGATGGTATTGCGTTGCAACTCGAACAGCGTGCTGAGTGGGGAGTCGTTGTCGCTCATGGTCTGGCTGGATGGCGTCGCCGTTTCGTAGCGTGCCCGTTCGATATATCGGCGGCAAGAGCTTTAACTCTTCCCGCGAAAAACCATTCTGTGTCTTTCAATGTATTCTACTGGTTTGGGGGTGTTCTGCAAGCGGGCGCTGGGGTGTCGGGCAGGCGG
This sequence comes from Natronomonas sp., assembly GCF_036625485.1. Taxonomy (GTDB): domain Archaea; phylum Halobacteriota; class Halobacteria; order Halobacteriales; family Haloarculaceae; genus Natronomonas. The sequence goes on from NZ_JAZKTR010000013.1 coordinate 5,716, forward strand.
TCGATATCGCCCGCATCCACGGTCCCGTGGCAGGCGGCCGCACGCTTGAAAGGCTTAAAGTTACGGACCCGAGATACCGAACTGTGAAACCGAGCGTGGCGCCGGTATCCGGCTTCAGTCGGCGGGATTCGCGGGAAGCGACGCCCCTTGCGGTACCGAGCGCCGCGGACGACCGTTCGAGAGACAACGTATGACCGGAGTACTCCCCCCGTTGCCCTACGGCCTCCAGTGGCGGCTGGTGCTCATCCCGCTCATCACGGGCGTCATCGGTTACGGCACCAACTGGGTCGCCATCCGGTTGCTGTTCTATCCGACGGAGTTCGTCGGCTTCCGGATGCCGGGGCTGAAACAGTTCACTCCGGCGCTGCCGCGCAAACTCAAGCAGATCCCCGGCGTCATCGAGGGGCGAATCGGCTGGCAGGGGATCATCCCCTCCCGGTCGGCGCGGATGGGCACCATCGCCGCCGAGAAGGGCATCGCGAAGATCGCAACCGAACGGGAGTTCTATCAGGCGTTCGACCCCGAGCGCATCGCCCGCCACATCGTCACCGACTCCGAAGACGAGATCCGGGAACTCACCGAGGAGGTCCTCAAGGAGGAACACCCTGAACTGTGGCACAACACGCCGGAGGCGGTCCGAGAGGTGGTTCACGCGCGCGTGCAGTCGAAACTGCCGGCCATCGCCGAGAAGATCACCGAGCGCATCGGCGACAACATCGACGAACTGCTGGATATCAACCAGATGGTCACCAACCACCTCGACGACAACCCCGAACTCCTCAATCGCCTCTTCCTCGAGGTGGGCGAACACGAACTCAAGTTCATCATCAACTCCGGCTTCCTGTTGGGGACGATACTCGGCGCGTTCTCGGTTCCCCTCTTCCTCTATATCGACCAGTGGTGGGTGCTGCCCGTCTGTGGCGTCGCCGTCGGCTATCTGACCAACTGGATCGCCCTCAAGATCATCTTCCTGCCCATCAGAGAGCGGAAGATCGGCCCCTTCAGTCTGCAGGGGCTCTTTATCAAGCGACAGGACGAAGTCGCCGAGGAATACGCGGATCTCGTCTCCGGAGAGGTCATCACCATCGCCAACGTCGCCCACAACCTCATGTACGGCACCCAGTCGGACCGAACCCGGCGGATGATCCGTGAGGCCATCCGTCCGGAGGTCGACCGCGCGGTCGGCGTGGCCGGACCGTTTATCCGTATCACGACCGGAAGCGACGGGTACGAACGCATCCGCGAATCGTTCGCCAGCGAGAGCGTCGAACGGACCATCGAACCGCTCCAGGACCCCGCGTTCAACGAGGAACGAAGCGAGGCCATCAAGGAACTCATGACCGACCGCATCCGCAACCTCTCCTCGCCGGATTTCGTCGGCCTGCTGCGGCCGGCCTTTGTCGAGGACGAATGGATGCTCGTCCTGCTGGGGGCCGTCCTCGGCTTCATCGCCGGCTGGCTCCAGCTACTGGTGGTGACCGCGGTATGAGCGATGGCCGCCGCGAGGACGATACCGGGGACGCCGACCTCCCGCCGGACGACGATACCGAGCGAGGCGAGGAGCCGCCGGGCTACGGTGTCGACGACCCGCCGGTCGACGTCCCCGACGAAGAACCGCCGGACCTGCCGCCCGCCGAGATCGACCGGACCTTCGACCTCCTCGAAGAGGCGGTCGTCGACGAGGAACTCGAAGGGCGCCAACTCGACCGTCTGCTGTCGGTACTGGAGTCGGCGGTCGCCGTCCCCTCGGAGACCAATCCCGAGGCCATCGCCGAACTGTTGTCGCTTCTGGAGGGTGCCATCGTCGAACCCGACGACATCGACCGGGGGAACGTCGGAGGGCTACTGTCGGTGCTGGAAGGCGCCATCGCGAGTACGACGGCCGCCTCGGAACGGACCCTCGGCGACATCTTCGACGTGGTCGGGACGAGCATCACCGACCCCAGCAGTATCGACGCCGAGGACGTCGAGCGGTTCCGGACGGGCCTGGAGGATGCCATCGTCGAGATCACCGACCCCGACGGGTCCGGCATCGACCGACTGTTCCCCGTTCCGGGGCTGACCGGCGTCGACCCCGAGGACATCGAGGACGACGCCACGCTCGATATGTTCCGGATGGCCCGCATCGGCGCGGCGATGACCCAGCAGGCGACGGGCTATTCGGTCGAATCGGGCGTCCGGACGGGGACACGGATGGCGTATGCGGCCTCGACGTCGGAGTCGCCCGCCGAACTGCTCACCGAGATGCGCGCCATCGCGCTGGACGAACTCCAGCGGGCGGGTATCGACGTCGGCGAGGAACGGGTCGACTGGCTGGAGGCCCACCAGGAGCGGACCGGCGACCGGCGGCCCGTCACCCGCGAATCGTTGCGGAAACGGGGCTCGGAGTTGCTGTCGAAATCCGCGGAGATCGGTCGCGACGAGACGCTCCATCCCGCCTTCTCGTCGATTCTCGACCAGTTAGCCGCCGACGAGGCACGCATCCTCCGGCTGTTCGGCACCGAGGGGCGACAGCCCTCGGTAGACATCCGCGATAAGGGGTACATCCCGTTCAAATCGACGCTGATCGCCGAGAACCTCACACGGGTCGGAAGCGATGCCGGGTGCCGCCATCCCGACCGGACGCCCATCTACCTCCAGAACCTCGAACGACTGGGCCTCATCATCTTCTCGGACGAACCGGTCGAGAACCTCAAGGAGTATCAGGTACTCGAAGCCCAGCCACACATCGAGGCCGCCCGCGAGGAGGCCAAACGGCCGAAACCCGTCTACGGGAGCATCCACCTCACCGACTTCGGCATCGACTTCTGCGAGGTGTGTCTCCCCTTCGAGGTCAACGTCGATTACCGGGAGACGAAGCTACGGAAAGAGACCGATAACTGACCGGTGGGGTGCCGTAGAACGAGTCACGCGGTATCGATTTCACTCCTTGACGGATGGTCGCTCGGACGGCCGTGCGAACCTGACTCTCTCGGTTCGGTGTTTCCAGGCAGGGAATAGCGGTCGCTCCTCGGTGTTAGAACGACGGGGTAGGTCAGCCAGCGGCAACTACACGTGGAAACCACGCGAATTGAAAGGTGGCTGACTGACCGTGCCGTCTACCTCAACTTTCCGCTACCCATGTAAAACCCCTCCGGTACCGACCGGGTGCGTGTCGGGGAACGAAGAACGGGTATGAGAACCGTCGTATGACTCGTTCTCGGGTCGTCGTTTAAAACGAAACCTGTTCGCGACCGCTCTCGCCGATGCAGGGCGCGTCGCGGTCCGAGTAGTTCTGTCGGCCGATAGCGTCGCTGGAGACGGCGGAGTAGGCGCCGAGACGGGCCTCCTCGGCGTCGGCGAAGGTGGTGTTGCCGAGACATTCGAGGGCATCGCCGAACGTCTCGGTTCCGTTGGGCGTTTCGAGTTCGAGGTCACCGTACTCGTCGACCAGTTCCTCGGCCGTAGCGGGATACGAGTGGGCATCGATGGCGTCCTCGACGTTGGTGAGCAGTCGCATGTCTCTACCCAGCCAGTAGTCCTTCATGAATGTTTGCTATAAACGACCTACCCCAATATGGGGACATCTAGGCTCCTTATACGCGACCCGGCGCGAAACGCCGGGGCTTTGACGGTGCGGCGGCGAGTACGGGCATGGTCGTAGCGGACCTGCACGTACATACGACGAACTCCGATGGCGAACTCACGCTGTCGAGGCTGCCCGCGGCCGCCGAACGGGCCGGCGTCTCGGCGGTTGCGGTGACCGACCACGACCGTATCCACCCGGAGTTGCCGACGCCGGTGGTGATCCTCGACGGCGTGACCGTCATCCACGGCATCGAATTGCGGGTCGAAACCGACACCGAGCGCGTCGACCTGCTCGGCTACGGCGTCACGCCGACCGACGAACTCGAAGCACTCGTCGAGGGACTCCAGCGGAACCGCATCGAGCGCGGCCGGCGGATCATCGAGAACGTCGAGGCCCGCCTCGGCGTCGAGTTGCCCGTCGAGCCGCGCGAGGGCCTCGGCCGGCCCCATATCGCTCGCGCCATCGACGAGGCCTCCGAGTACAGTTACGAGGAGGCCTTCGACGAACTCATCGGCGACGACGGCCCCTGTTTCGTCGCCCGCGACATCCCCTCCTTCGAGGAGGGCCTCTCGGTCCTTCAGGAGGCCTGCGGCCTCGTCTCGCTGGCCCATCCCTTCCGCTACGAGGACCCCGAGGCGGCCCTCGAACTCTGTGCGGACCTCGATGCCGTCGAGGCCCACTACGCATACGGCCGGGAGGTCGACCGTCGCCCCATCGAACGTGCCATCGAGGCCTACGACCTGCTCGTAACCGGCGGTAGCGACGCCCACGACGACGAACTCGGGAAGGCCGGGCTGGACCGCTCGGACTACCGCCGGTTCCGAGCCGCCTTGTAGCCGCGGCCGCGTCGCGTCGTCGCCGGGAACGCTGGGTTGAAACCCGTTGACGTCGTACCCTCTTTCATGCAGTGTCACTACTGCGACGACGAGGCCGCCGTCGCCGTCGAGAAGGACCACCTCAAGGTCGGCCTCTGTGAACAGCACCTCCGCGAACGGATGGAGGAGCTTTCTGATTCCGAGGTCCTCGAGGACTTCGAGTCGCAGATCGACGACGCGCTCGGCGAATAGACCCATCGACTTCTGTCGATTGTTCGTGCTGCCAGCGGCCGCACCGCCGGAAGCCCCTTTTCGCCCGCCCGCTATCTCCCGCCATGCGCGTGTCCGTCATCGGCGGGTCCAGCATCGAGGGGGAAACCTACGCAACTGCTCAGGAGGTCGGCCGCCTCCTCGGCGAACGCGGCCACACCGTCGTCTGCGGCGGTCTGGGCGGAACGATGGAGGCCGTCTGTAAGGGCGCACGAGAGGAAGGAGCGGAAACCATCGGCATCCTTCCCACCGAGCGCCGCGGCGACGCCAACGAGTGGGTCACGACGCCCATCGCGACGGGACTGGGCAACGCTCGCAACGTGATGGTCGTCCTCAACGGCGACGCCGCCATCGCCATCGACGGCGCCGCGGGCACGCTCTCGGAGTTGGGTCACGCGCTGGATTTCCATCGGCCGGTCGCGGGGCTGGATACCCACGATATCGCCCTCGATGGGTTCGAGGCCGTCGACACGCCGGAAGACGCAGTCGATTACGTCGAATCGGCGCGAACCCAGTAGTAGACCGCCGCAAGCAGGTTCGGGACCGCCAGCCACCGCACCCGGCGAACCGTCTCCTCGCTGGGTTCGAACTCCGCGCGGAGGCCTTCGGTGTACCACGTCTCGACGCTTTCGAGCAGCAGTCGGGGTGTGAAGGCGTGCGCGAGGGCGCTGGCGAGCGCGCCGACGGCCAACAGTCGCCGCTTGGTCGACTGGTCCATACCGTCGGTAGGGGCGCCACGATAAGAGCAATCGCGGTTCCGGGACGCATTGCCGCCACTCAGGCGCCGACCCGGACCAACCCGTCCGGGGCGGCCGCGTCGTCGACCAGTCGGAACCGCCAGCCGTCGCCGTCGCGTTCGGCCCCACGGATGGCGGGCGTCCCCTCGGGGTTCCGGCGGAAGTATTCCACCGCGAAGGGCAGCGTTGGCAGGGTCTCACCGTCTGCGAGTTCGTATCCGTCGACGGTCACCTGCCACGCGCTCCCGTCGCGACGACACTCGTAGTCCTCGATGAGCGTCAGCCGTGCGAACCGGTCCAGCGTCCCCGAAAGCGGGTCCAGCGCGGCGGCCGTGTCCGACAGTCGTTTGCTCGCGGCCCGCAGTACGGTCGCCTGCTTGTCGGTCGTTAACATGGCTAACTCCGCGGACATGCAGTCGAGCAACAGCAAGCAGAGCCGGTCCCTGTCGGCGACGTGTTCGGCGGCCTCCAGATACGCGTCGATGACGGCGTTCTCGATCTCGGGGTAGCCGTGGGCCGACAGTGTCTCGAAGACGGCGCCGGCAACCTCGTGGCAGAAGTCGACGAGGTCCGCGGGCGGCGAGAGGTAGAGGTCCTCGCAGACGACGAAATCCCGTGGCGGCAGGCGCTCGTCCCACCGGCGCAGTTCCGACCGGTAGGCCGCGGCGGCGTCGGCGGCCTCCGCGGCCGTCTTTCTGGTCGCAAAGCGGAGGCCATCGGCCGGGAACGGCCGCTCGCCCGTGCGTGCACAGACGAGATAATATCGCCCGTTCGGGTCCGAGAGGGACTCCAGATGACGCCGGATGTCCGCCAGCGCGTTCCCGGTCATGGTTCGCTATCGGTCGGACCGGTCAGCACGTGTCGACGACCTCCTCGTCGAGATACGCCCGAATCGTCTCGTCGTCGACGGCTTCGAGCAGGCGCTCGTCGTCGACGGATTCCAGAACCGCCTCGGTATCTAGCTGCTCGGCCAGCGCCCGTTGTCCCGCTTCGGTTCGGGCGGCGATCTCCTCGGAGTCGATGTAGGTCCCGAGCGCGGCGTCGATGTAGGCCCGTCGGACCCGCCGGTAGCGGTCGGTGTCGGCGGCGACCGGCGCGTCGTCGGCGAAGCGGTCGTCGAACCACTCGCGCCAGCGGTTGCGGTCCGACCACTGCTCGTCGCGTTCGGCCTCCCGGCGGACCCAGTCGACGTGGTCGGCGACCTCGGGCCACCACCCGTCCTCGACCCGGTCGTCGGCCAACACTGCTCGGCCGACGCGGGCGCCGTGGCCTGCCGCGATGATCGCCTGGTCGTCGGCCGACCCGAGCGGTCCGGCGATGTAGAGGCCATCGACGGGCGTTCGGCCGTCCGCGTCGGGGTAGGTCCCGTCGAGCATCTCTCGGGTTTCCCCGTCGTACTCGACGGTCTCGAACATCGCCGCCTCGTCGTCGAGGCCGCGGAGATACTCGCTGTCGTACTTCGTCGCGGCGACGACGAAGCGGGCCGTCACCGCGTCGCCCTCCTGTGGCTGGACGCGAAAGCCGTCGTCCTCGCGGTCGACCGATTCGATGAGGTCTGGAACCCGTTCCGCGCCCGCCCGGTCGACGTGGTCGGCCAGCAGGTCACAGAACGTCCCGATGTCGACGCCGGCGGGAAATCCGGGGTAGTTTTCGAGGTAGCCGCACCGCCGAATCGAGGAACTCCCGCGGTCGAAGACGACGGTATCGAGCCCGCCACGGGCACAGAACACGGCGGCAGAACTTCCGGCCGGTCCACCGCCGACGACCACGACGTCGTGGTCGTACGCGTCGGTCGCGTCGTCCCTGCTTCGGGCGGACGTCTCGTCTCCCATGAAATTTAGGCGAGCCTAAAACAACATAGTGGCTTCGGTTTCGGTACCGGTGGGTGTCGCTATCGACGGGTAGCGAACGGCGAGAACGAAAGATCGGGGTGGGTGGTCAGTCGCTCTGGATGCGCGGCGCGAGCATGTAGGTGACGTGGCCGTCGCCTTCGGCGAAGTCGAAGTGCATCTTGACGGGGAACTCCTCGCCGAGTTCCATCGTCACCTCGGCGTCCTTCGGGATCGCCTTGTTCATGTCCTTGAGGTAGTCAAGCGAGAATAGCGAGCGAGCCTCGCCAGCGGTGAGGTCGATGAGGTCCTCCCGGCCGAGTTCGAGGTGGACGTCGTCGGTGTCGCCCTCGGCCTCGACGTAGAACTCCTCGTCGTCGGGGTTGACGCCCAGGGCGATGTGGTCCGAGACCATGTCCGCGGCGGTGACCGCTCGGTCGATGTCCTTGCCCTCGATGACGATCTCCGAGGAGAGGTCGAGGTCCGGGAGGTCCGGTTCCTGTCGGATGGAGTCGGGGTCGATAAGCGCCAGCGTGTACTCCAGGCCGTCGATCTGGATGTGGAGTTTGCGGGTCTCCTCGTCCAGTTCGAGATGGACCAACTGGTCGGAGTCGGCCATCCCGACGATGTCTTCGAGCCGGTCGAGGTTGACGCCGATGACGCCGCCGTCCGTCTCGTAGGATTCGAACGCCGTTTCGGAGAGTTCGAGGTCGACCATGCCCACGTTGGCGGGGTCGACCGCGCGAATCGTGAGGCCCTCCTCGTCGAGGCGGATCTTACACTCGTCTACGAGCACGCTCACGGAGTCCAGCGCCGCCCCGAGCGTGTCCGCGCTCACGATAGCCTTGAACATATACGACCACCTTCTGCGCGCCCCCTAAAAAACGTGCGTGATTCGCGCGCGCGAATGAAGAACTAATACTGCAAAACGCGCCATCGACTCCCCGTCGCTGGTGGTGAACCGCGTTGTAGTATTGTGGATTTTGGGAAATACTTTTGCGGACCGTGGCCGAACCATTAGATATGGACGATACGTTCGTCGTGATCGGGGGCGACGCAGCGGGAATGAGTGCCGCGAGCAAGGCGAAACGGGAGAACCCGGAGATGGATATCATCGTCTTCGAGAAGGGCGAGTGGGTGTCCTATGCGGCCTGTGGGATGCCCTACTACGTGAAAGGTGAAGTCGAGGATATCGACGACCTGGTCACCATCACGCCCGAAGAGTTCCGCGAGAAGCGTGACATCGACCTGCGGACGGGCCACGAGGTCGTCGACATCGACCCCGAGGGCGAAACCGTCACCGTCGACGACGGGACCGAGACGTTCGAACAGCCCTACGACCACCTGCTGGTGGCGACCGGGGCAACCGCGATCGAACCCCCGTTCGACGGGATGGACCTCGACGGCGTGTTCACCATCCACGACATGGACGAGGCCGACGCCATCGAGACGTTCGTCGACGAGCGCTCGCCCGAGACGGCGGCCATCGTCGGGGGCGGCTACGTCGGCATCGAGATGGCCGAGGCGCTGGACGAACACGGCATCGACGTCCACATGTACGAGATGCTGCCACACGTCCTCCAGCCGTTCGGGGAGACGGTAGCCGAAACCGTCGAGGAACACCTGCGCGAGCAGGGCATCGGACTCCACCTCGAGACCGCGGTCTCCGGTTTCGCCGGCGACGGCACCGTCGAGCGCGTCCACCTCGAAGACGACTCCCAGTCGGCCGACATCGTCATCGTCGGCGTCGGCGTCGCCCCGAACGCCGACCTCGCGGCCGAGGCCGGCATCGAACGCGGGCCGACCGACGCCATCGCGACCGACGAGTACGGCCGCACGAACTACGAGAACGTCTACGCCGCGGGCGACTGTGCCGAGGCCCGCCACGTCGTGACCGGCGAACCGGACCACGTCCCGCTGGCGCTGACGGCCAACCGCGCCGGCCGCGCCATCGGGGAGACGGTCACCGGGTCGCCGACGCCCGTGGGCGATATCGCGGGCACGGCCATCGTGAAGGCCTTCGACCTCGGTGCCGCCCGGACCGGCATCATCGACGAGGAACGCGCCCGCGAGGCCGGCTTCGACCCCGTCTCGGTCACCATCTCGGCGTCCTCTCGGGCCCACTACTACCCCGGTGGCTCGGAGTTGACCGTCACACTCGTCGCCGACCGGGACTCCGAGCGCGTACTCGGGGCCAGCCTCGTCGGCGAGGAGGGCGTCAAGCGTATCGACACCGTCGCGACGGCGCTCAACGCGGAGATGACCGTCACGGAACTACAGAACACCGACCTCGCGTACGCGCCGCCGTTCAGCCCGGTCTGGGACCCGATCCTCACGGCCGCGAAGGTCCTCGGCGGGAAACTCGACTAAGAGCGACAGAGCAGCCTCTTTTGGACATTCTCTCCTACTGTGGAATCGATGCTCGATTCAGTGTTGTGCAGTATTCACAATATTAAAAACACTTATGTCCGCTCGACGGGATGGTACTGGTAGAGCGATGTCACGCGTCCCCGAGATCACGCCCGAGGAACTGCACGAGTACATCGAGGCGGGCGAGTCGGTCACGGTTATCGACGTGCGCCAACCGCACGAGTACGAGAAGTGGCACATCGACGGGGCAAGCGTCGAAACGATCAACGTTCCCGACCGGAAACTGACCCAGTCGAACCCCGAGGACGTGTTGGCGGACGTTCCGACGGAGACGGTCGTGACCGTCTGTGGGACCGGCAAGATCAGTCGTGAGTCGGCGCGTCACCTCCGCCGAACCGACGTCGACGTGCGGAACCTCGCCGGCGGGATGGAAGCGTGGGCCGACCTCTCGGTGTACACCGAGGTGCCGACGGACGCCGAGGCGACGGTCCTGCAGTTCCGCCGTCCGTCGAGCGGGTGTCTGGCGTATCTCGTCGTCTCCGGCGACGAGGCGGCGGTCGTCGACCCCCTGCTGGCCTTCGCCCGGGAGTACGTCGACGTCGCGGCCGCCTACGGGAGCGACCTGACCTACGCCATCGACACGCACGTCCACGCCGACCACATCAGTGGCGTCCGGGCCCTCGGCGAACACACCGACGCGACTGCAGTCGTCCCCGCGGCAGCACTCGACCGCGGGGTCGAATACGATATCGAGTACGAGACGATAACGGACGGCAAGACGCTCGCCGTCGGCGACAGTACGATCGAGGCGATTCACACGCCGGGCCACACCTCGGGGATGACTGCCTACTACCTCGACGAGTCCGTCCTGTTCACCGGCGACGGCCTTTTCGTCGAGAGCGTGGCCCGGCCGGACCTGGAGGCCGGCGACGAGGGCGCACCGGCGGCCGCACGCCAACTGCACCGGTCCCTACAGGAGCGGGTGCTCTCCCTGCCGGAATCCACGCTGGTCGCGCCGGGGCATCGAAGCGAGGGGACCGAACCGGCGACCGACGGGAGCTACACGGCCACGCTGGAGTCCATCGTCGAGGAGATGGACGCCCTGTCGATGTCCGCCGACGAGTTCGTCGAGGCCGTCCTCGCCGATATGCCACCGCGCCCGGCAAACCACAGCCAGATCATCGCGACGAACCTCGGCCAGCGTGACATGCCGCGACAGCGCGCCCTGCAACTGGAGCGGGGGCCGAACAACTGTGCGGCGACGGCCGATGCGATGACTGACTGAGGCTCGATTTTATAAGAAGGGCTTACTCTGCAACCGCCCAGAACCGGAGGTTCCGCGGCACCAGCGCCATCAGGTCGGGTTGGGTGCTTTCGAGGGGGTCGTCGTCGTACTCCTCGGGGTCGTCGCTCCCGGGTTCGAGCAGTCGCTTGATGTCGAACCCGCTTTCGACCACCGTGTTATGCAGTTCGCCGACCGTCCGGTCGAAGACGACCATCTCCGCGTCGTACTCGTCCTTGATGGTGATCTCCCGCCGGTTCGGCGCGTGATAGCTCCGTTCGAGTTCCTTCTCGGTCGGGTCGAAGAGTTCGTAGAACGGATGCGGCAGATCGAAGACGAGCACGCCCTCGTCTCGAAGCACCCGGTGGGCCTCCGCGAGCGCGCCGTCGAGGTCTTCGACCATCTGATAGACCCATCCCGAAAAGGCGACGTCGAAGGCGTCGTCGGCGAAGGGGAGGTCCGTGACGCCCCCAGCGACGAACTGCGCGTCGACGCCGTAGAGGTCCCGGAGCTTCCGGGCGTGGGCGAGTTGCTCGCCGGAGAAATCCACGCCGACGGCGGTGTCGGCGCCTTCAATCGCCGTTCCGACGCTGGCCTGACCGCCGCCACAGCCCAGCTCGACGAAATCCACGCCCTCGACCGTAGGCAGGATGTCGGGGTGGCTTGCGCCCGGCGCGTCCTCGGTGAAGGGACACGGCGCCGGCGGCAGTTCCCCGTCGGCGGTGTCGGCGTTCCACAGCGCCTGAAAGTCGTCGCTCCACTCGTCCCAGAGCCGTCGGTTCTCGTTTCGGGAATCGTCCATGGAGGGTCTCTCCAGCGGGTTCGACGGCGGGGATAATCAACGGTTGGGGTCCGAAAGCTGATCGGTCGATGTAGGCTATTCCCCGATCTATGGATGAGGCGCTTTGGGATGGCCGTTTCAGCAGAAACAGCGTTTAGTCGGTCGACTGCTCGTCGTCGCCGTCTATGAGGATGGTACCGTCTCCTGCAATCTGTACGGTGTGACTCGGGAGTTCGAATTGAAGCATCCAGGACTCGCTGTCATGGTCGTCCAGATGCTGGATAGCCTCCGTAGAGATGTGGTCTTCAAGGAAGAGATCCAGCTCATCTGGCTCTTTGTCCTCGGCCATCGCAATCGCCTCGATAAGTGTAAGTAGAAACGTCATACTTGGTGTGTCAATGAATCACAAGACGAAAATCGTTTGGGTGTCTCTACTGGAATCGGTACTACCGACCGGTCGACTGGCACACTCGTTTGAACGGCTGAATCACACCTGCTGACGAAATCAAATATGAAGACCGACACCGCTCGATAGCCCCGAATCCCTACTCCAGCAACAGCAGTTCGGGGTTCTCCAGATACTCCTTGACGGTGTTGGTGAACTGGGCTGCCTCGGCGCCGTCGATGACGCGGTGGTCGATGGACAGCGATAGCGTCATGACCTTCCGCGGGACGACTTCGCCGTCGACCACGCGGGGTCGGTCCTTGATGGCGCCCAGTCCGAGAATCGCCGTCTCGGGGTAGTTGATGATGGGCGTGGCGTACTCGCCGCCGATGGCGCCGAAGTTCGTGATGGAGAAGGTCCCGCCCTGCATCTCCTCGCGAGCGATAGAGCGGTCCCGGGCCTTCTCGATGAGGTCCCGCATCTCGTCGGCGATATCGAGCATGCCCTTCCGGTCGGCGTGCTTGATGACGGGGACCATCAGGCCGGCGTCGGTCGCCGTCGCCACGCCGATGTTGTACTCGCCCCTGAGGACGATCTCCTCGTTGTCCTCGTCGAGTTGGGAGTTGAGGGCCGGGTACTCCTTGAGGCTCGCGACGATGGCCTTCACGACGAACGGCATGTAGGTGAGTTTCGTATCGCGGGCCTCGGCTTTCTCCTTGAGTCGGCCGCGGGTCTCGACGAGTCGGGTCACGTCCACGTCGTCGTGGTGGGTGACGTGCGGCGCGGTGTACTTCGACCGCTCCATCTGCTTGCCGATGGTCTTGCGGATGCCGCGGTAGGGGATGCGCTCGTCCTCGCCGGCGGGCGCTTCGGCCTCCGTCCCGGCCGAAACGGCCTCGGCGTCGGCCGCCTGTGCCTGCTGTTGCGCCTTGGCGTATTCGCGAACCTGCTCTTCGGTGACGAACGGTTCGCCGTCCTTCGTCTGCTCGGTCGGAACGGAATCGAGGTCGACGCCCTCCTCCTCGGCGAGTTTGCGGGTCGACGGTGCGGCGAGCGTCCGCTCTCGGTCGGCGCTTTCGACCGATGCGGGCGCCGCGGTACCGGCGGCCTCCGTCCCGTCGGTCTCGGCCGCCAGTCCGGCCTCGCCCTCGTCGTCGGTGATCTTCCGGGTCGCGGATTTGACCGCGGAATCGGCGTCACTGGCGGCCGCCTCCTCGTCGGCTTCATCGCCGGCGGTCGATCCGGCGGCTTCGCGGACGTCGGTTTCGGTCACCCGGCCGCCGGGGCCGGAGCCCTCGACGGCTTCGATGTGCACGCCGAGTTCGCGGGCGAGGCGTCGGGCGGAGGGTGCGGCGAAGACGCGGCCGCTGGTCGCTTCGACGTCATCCGGTTCGGCGGGTTCGCCGTCGGCTGCCGCTTTCTCGTCGGGTTCGGCCGGTTCCGCTTCTGCTTCCGTTTCCGCGTCGGGTTCCGGGGCCTCGCCTTCCACGTCGAAGGTGATGATGACGGTACCGACGGGGACCATCTCGCCTTCCTCGGCGAGGATCTCTCGAACGGTGCCGTTGACCGGGGCGGGCACTTCGACGACCGCCTTGTCAGTCTCGACCTCGGCGACCGGTTGGTCCTCGGAGACCGTATCGCCGGGTTCGACGAGCCAGTTGACGATCTCCGCCTCGGTGAGTCCTTCGCCGACGTCGGGGAGTTTGAATTCGCGTACCATGTTAGGCGTCGTAGGTTTCTCGGATCGCGTCTTCGATGCGGGTGTTCTCCGGCATGTAGTAGTCCTCCAGCGCGTACAGCGGGTAGGGAACGTCGAAGCCCGTCACGCGCTGTATCGGCGCCTCTTGATAGTAGAGGGCGTCCTCCTGAATCGTCGCGGTGAGTTCGCCCGCGAGGCCGCCCGTCTTGGGAGCCTCGTGAACGATGACTGCGCGCCCCGTCTTCTTGAAGGATTCGAGGACCGTCGCCTCGTCGAGCGGCGAGAGGGTCCGCAGGTCGACGACTTCGACGTCGATGCCGTCCTCCGCCACGTTCTCGGCCGCCTCGATGGACGGTCGAGTCATCGCCCCCCACGTGAACAGCGAGACGTCGGAGCCCTCCGTCCGGACCGCGGCCTCGCCCAGCTCGACGGTGTAGGGGTCGTCCGGCACCTCCTCGCGGAAGGCCCGGTAGATGAGTTTGGGTTCGAGGAAGACGACCGGGTCGGGGTCACGAATCGACGCCGCGAGCAGGCCCTTGGCGTCGTAGGGCGTCGAGGGGATGGCGACCTTCAGGCCCGCCTCGTGGGCGTAGAAGGCCTCCTTCGATTCGGAGTGGTGTTCCGGCGCGCGGATGCCGCCGCCGTAGGGCGCGCGGAGCACCATCGGGAGCGTGAACCGCCCCCGGGAGCGGTTGCGGAACCGCGCCATGTGGCTGACGATCTGGTCGAAGCCGGGGTACATGAAGCCGGAGAACTGGATCTCCGGAACCGGCTTCATGCCGTAGGCGGCCATGCCGACGGCGGTGCCGATGATGCCGGATTCCGCAAGCGGCGTGTCGATGACGCGCTGTTCGCCGAACTCGTCGTAGAGGCCTTCGGTCGCGCGGAAGACGCCGCCGTTCTTGCCGACGTCCTCGCCCATAACGACGACGTCGTCGTCCCGTTCCATCTCGCCTTTCATGCCGTCCCGTACCGCCTGGACGAGTGTGAGGTTCTGTGAACTCATTCTAACAGCTCCTCGTCGCCGTGTCGCTCACGCAGTTGTTCGAGGTACTCGCGCTGTTCTTCGAGCTGGGGCGGCATCTCCTCGTAGACGTGTTCGAACATCTCCGAGGGGTCGGGTCGCTCGGTCGCCTCGGCGATGTCGATGGCCTCGGCCACCTCGTCTTCGACCTGTTGGCCGATGGTCTCGACGCGCTCGTCGTCGAGGATGCCCTGCTCCCGGAGGTACGCCTCCAGCCGCGGAATCGGGTCCTTGGCCTTCCAGCGTTCGACCTCCTCGTCGTCCCGATACACCGAGGGGTCGTCCGCGGTGGTGTGGGCGCCGAAGCGGTACTGGACCGCCTCGATCATCGTCGGCCGGGTCGCGTGGCCGGGCGCGTCGTCGCCCGCCTGTTGTGGGTTCTTGGCCTTCTCGAGGGCTTCCTTCGTCACCTTGTAGACGGCGAGCGGGTCCATCCCGTCGACCTGCACGCCCTCGAAGCCGTAGGCGTGGGCCTTCTGGGCCAGCGTCGCCGAGGCGGACTGTCGTTCGCGGGGCACCGAGATCGCCCACTGGTTGTTGTTACAGAAGAAGACCGTCGGCGTATCGAAGACGCCGGCGAAGTTGAGGCCTTCGTGGAAATCGCCCTCGCTGGTGGCGCCGTCGCCGAAATAACAGAGGAAGGCTTCGTCGTCGTTGCCCTTCATCTTCGAGGCCCAGGCCGCACCGGTGGCGTGGGGAATCTGCGAGGCGATGGGCACCGCCACGGGGAAGATGCGCAGGCCTTCGAGTTTGTTCCCGCGCTCGTCGCCCATCCAGTAGCGGAGCGTCTCGTCGAGTTCGAGGCCGCGGACGTAGGCGGCGCCGTGTTCGCGATAGCTCGGCACCATCCAGTCCTGTGGCTCCAGCGCGGCGGCACTGCCGACCTGGGCGCCTTCCTGTCCCGACAGCGGCGGGTACGTTCCCATCCGCCCCTGTCGTTGCAGGCTGACGGCCCGCTGGTCGAAGTGACGCGCCAGTCGCATCTGCCGATACATCTCGATGAGGGTGTCGTCGTCGAGGTCCGGTACCTCGGCGCCGTCGACGACACGACCGTCCTCGTCGAGGACCCGCACTCGGTCCTGCGGGTCACGCTGCAGTATACTCATAGGTCCCTCCGTCGCATAGAGGGAATGTCCGAGGCCGACGGCATAGTGTTTACGTAAATTTTGCCACGTTTGAATGTAGGCTGGAATACTGGATGCTTGACTTATATAGAACGTAGTACTGGACGAACCGTCAGAATACGGTGTTTTAAAAGGACGGGATTCGAAATATGAGTATTCTGACGATTCCGCGGGGATACCGACTGTCGGCGAATCGGTCCCGTCCGGAGACCCGCTGCCGCATCGAGGTGTTGTCGGCCCGTTCTTCGCTACTGCGACTCAGGCACCTCCGAATTTCGGTGGGCGAACGGGACGCTACCCACTCACCACGCTCGTTGCGTTGTCGTCCGAAAATCCGGTCTCGTAGAACCTCTCAAACGGTGAGACGTTTCCGCAGTCGTGCTGAATACAGAGCGCGTATCCAGCGGGGAGTCACTCCTCGGCCAGCAGTTTGCTGATGGCGCTGGCTGCGTCTTCGAAGGCGTTGACATCCATACTGTCCGCGGTAAAGAGGACACCTGCATCACCCTGAAGGATTCGGATGACGAACCCGTCTTCGTGGAACCGGACCGTGAATTCATACGGTCCGATATCCGGCCCGCCTTCCATATGGGCGATGGCCGTCCGGACCGGCATCTCCCCGAACCCGGTACGTTCAAACTCGACAAGTTGTGACTTGGCCTCTCTGGCCGTGTCGCCCGAACCGTAGAGACCTTGCCGACGGTACAGGATGTCGAACGACGATGGGGTGAAATACACCACGGCCCGGAGCGTATCCCCGAGGCTCGTTCGTGCAGCGCTTATGATACTGTCGGCCAGTTCCTCACTGAGATCGGTTTCGAATGCCATTTCATCCACCGTCATACTTAGGTGTGGAACCGTATCAAACGTTTCGACAGAATCGCTGGTGGCCGGTTACCAGTAGCTGGCTGAAAAACGGGCCAAGGGGCATGGGTAATGGGGGATTCCTGTCGCACAAACCGCTGCACCCATCCCCCTATTCAGCACGTCGTTTTTATCACCTGATCCGGGTTTCGAGACGGGAGATAAACCTCCGATTCGGGGACCCACGAGAGCCCCTGGCTTTCTCGAACGACCGAGGGGGGCTTCGCCCCACGACAAGGCGAGTCAAATCCGCCGTTCGATCGGTTACGTAGCCTCGCGCTGCTCGACCACGCTGCTCGCCGGTCGCTCCTCCCGTTCGGTCATTCGGCAGCGGACGCCGCCGCTCGTGCTTCGTCGATGCTCTTCCCGTCCCGCAGCAGCGCCTCCACGAAGAACTCGCCGGCCTTGAACGACGACCGGACCATCGGCCCGGAGGCACAGTAGAGGAAGTCGAACTCCTCTTCGGCCACCTGCTTCCAGACGTCGAAGGCGTCAGGGTGGACGTACTCGAAGACCTCCAGATGCGACCGCGAGGGCTGGAGGTACTGGCCGAAGGTGACGATATCCACGTCGATTTCCCGCAGATCCGACAGCGTCTGATAGATCTCGTGGTCGTACTCGCCGACGCCGAGCATGAGACTCGTCTTGGTGTAGATGTCCGATTCCTCGTCGACCTGCTTCAGCACCGACAGCGACTGCTCGTAGTCGGCCCGGCGGTCCCGGACCGGCCACTGCAGGCGCTCGACGGTCTCGACGTTGTGGGCGATGACGTCCGGCCCGGCCTCGATGATCTTCCGGACGTCCTCGGGGTCGCCCTGGAAGTCGGGAATCAGCGTCTCGACGAGGATGGAGGAATCGAGGCGTTTGATCTCCCGAATCGTCTCGGCGAAGTGGGCCGCGCCGCCGTCCGTGAGGTCGTCGCGGTCGACGCTCGTGAGAACGACGTAGTCGAGGCCGATCTCGGCGACGGCCTCGGCGACGTTTCGGGGCTCCTCGGGGTCCAGCGGCTCCATCCCGCCGGTTTCGACGTCACAGAAGTTACAGCCGCGGGAACAGCGGTCGCCCATCAGCATGAACGTCGCCGTCCCGGGGCCGTTGCGTCCGCTCCAGCAGTCACCGAGGTTCGGGCAGTTGGCCTCCTCACAGACGGTATGGAGGTCCCGCTCCCGGAGGCTCTCCTTGATCTCGGCGAACCGCTCGCCGCTTGGGGGCCGCGTCTTGAGCCACTCTGGCTTGCGGCGCCGGCTGCTCATACCCTACAGTTCGGCTCCGCCGCCAAAAGCATGCGGTTGTCGAACGCCTCTATTTCGTTCCGGAAAACGTTTATATTTTCCAGAATATCAGATGTTAAATGGGCCGACTGGACATCTCCTCCGAGGAGATCACCGGCGGGCCGGTCGCGGCGACACTGGTGGCGCTCGCGGTTCCGCTGGTCGCCCAGAACCTCGTCCACGTCTGCAACCAGCTGGTCGATACCTTCTGGCTCGGCCGCGTCGGTGAGGCCGAGGTGGCCGCGGTCGGTATCAACTTCCCGCTTATCGCCACCATGTTCGGGTTCGTAGCGGCCGGCGCCATCGGGACCCAGATTCTCGTCGCCCAGCGGGTCGGCGCCGACGACGAACCTGGCGCCCGCCGTGTCGCATTCAATGGCTTTCTGCTGTCGGCGGTCATCGGCGCGCTGTTGCTCGGGGTCGTCGCCTTCGCCGGGGAGACGGTACTGTCGCTGCTGGGCGCCGGCCCGACGGTAGCGCCCCTGGCGGCGAGTTACCTCCTCGTGTACGCTGCCTTCTTCCCGCTGGGCGCCGGCAGCGACGCCCTCGAATACAGCTTCATCGGCTGGGGAGATACCCGGGCGGCCCTCTACATCAACGTGGCCAACGTGGCCACGAACATCGTACTCGACCCGTTCTTCATCCTCGGTGTCGGCCCCTTCCCGGCACTCGGCGTTCGCGGTGCGGCGCTGGCGACTGGACTCGGCTTCACGGTCGGATTGCTAGCCGCCGTCGTGCTCGCGGTCGGCCCCCGCGAGACCTTCTCGCTGGGGCGGTCGGACCTCCTGCTCTCGGTCCGGGACCTCCGAGAACTGCTCGACGTGGGCGGCCCCGTCGCCGGCCAGCAGTTGGCCGGCCAGTCCGCACGCGTGGGCATCATCAGCGTCGTCGCAGTCGTCGGCGGGGCGGCCGGTCTCGCGGCCTACACGGTCGGCGCCCGCATCGCCACGGTCGCGTTCGTTCCAGCCTCGGGATTCGGCAGCGCCGCCCAGAGCATGGTCGGCCAGAACCTCGGCGCAGACCGCCCGGACCGCGCCGACGAGACGGTCCTGACTGGCATCCGTATCGCGGGCGGCGGCCTGCTATTCGTCGGCGGTCTCCAGTGGTTCGCGCCGGGCCTGTTGGCGAGCGTTTTCGTCCCTACGCTCACCGAACGGGGGCTGGCACTGACCATCGACTACCTCGAGATCCTCGCGTACGGCTACTGGGCGATGGGCGTCTCGGCGGTCCTGCTGGCCGCCTTCAACGGCGCCTCGCGCACGCGGACCGGGTTCATCGTCGACCTCTTGAAATACTGGGGACTCCGGGTCCCCGCCGCGATCGCTGCGCTCCCGGCCGGCGCCGTCGTCGTCGGCGACGTGGCCTTCGGCGGCTTCGGCCTCGGGGTCCACGCCGTCTTCTGGGCGGTCACCGGTTCGAACGTCCTCGCTGCGGTCGCTCTCGGCGGCTACTATCTCTCCTGTCGCGATCGGATGTTCGATAACGCCGCGGCAGCGGCCGCTGAAGCCGCTGGTGACGGCCGACCCACTGACGGGACTGGAGCCGCGACCGACGATGACGACGATTAGTGGACCCGCCGTCTCACCATCACCGATTTATATTCAACTGTTATAGGTCGACGTATGACGGGAACGCGCAGACCGGCTCCGACCGAGAAGCCGGTCGTACTCACGATAGCGGGCAGCGACTCGGGCGGCGGCGCCGGGATTCAGGCCGACCTCAAGACCATCGAGGCGACCGGCGGCTTCGGCACGTCGGCCGTCACCGCCGTTACCGCCCAGAACACGACGGGCGTCGCATCCAGCCACGTCCTTCCCATCGAGGAACTGGAAGCCCAAATCGATGCCGTCCTCTCGGATTTCGACGTGCGGGCGGCCAAGACGGGGATGCTCGCGACGGCCGAGGTGGTCGAGACGGTGGCCGACTACGCCGCTGACTTCGAGTTTCCGCTGGTGGTCGACCCGGTGATGGTCGCCGCGACGGGCGACCGCCTTCTGACCGAGGCCGCCGAGGAAGCCTACGAGGACCTCATCGCCGAGGCGACGCTGGTGACGCCGAACGCCGACGAGGCGGCGGTCCTGACCGACGTGGAACCGGAGGATGAGGCCGGCGCTCGCCTCGCCGGCCAGCGGGTATTGACGATGGGCGCCGACGCCGCGCTGGTGAAGGGTGGCCACATCCCCGGCGACGAGGTCCTCGACGTGCTGGTGACCGAGGAGACCATCGAGACGGCCCGCCATCCCCGCGTCGACACCGACGCGACCCACGGGTCGGGATGTACGCTCTCGGCGGCCATCGCGACCCGACTGGCCCGTGGCGAACCCCTCGTCGACGCCGTCGGCCGGAGCGTCGACTTCATGGAGCGGGCCGTCCGCTACCATCACGACGTGGGCCGGGGTCCGGGTGCGGTCCACCACCTCGTCGACCTGCGGAACGACGCGGCCCGCGATGAGACTGCCGAGCGCGTCACCGACATCGTCGAGTGGTTCGTCGAGGAGAACGTCCGCCCGCTGGTGCCGGAGGTGGGGATGAACGTCGTCGGCGCGACACCCTACGCCGAAGACCCCGGGGACGCCGCCGCAGTGGAGGGCCGGATCACGAAGACCATCGACGGTATCGCGCCGAACCGTGGCGTCCGGTTCGGAGCCTCCAGCCACGTCGCTAGATTCCTCCTGGGCGCCCGCGAGTACCACCCCGGATTCCGCTTTGCCGTCAATTGCCGGTTCGACGAGGATGTCGAATCAGCCCTCTCGTCGCTCGGCTGGTCGGTAGCCGAATACGACCGCAGCGAGGAACCGGACGGTGCCGACGGGACGATGGACTGGGCCGCGCGCGATGTCTTCGAGGCGGGGTCGAGACCACCCGTTGCGGTCATCGACCGGGGCGCAACCGGTAAGGAGGCTATAACGAAACTCCTCGCTGTGGACGGCCGAACGGTCGCCGAACGGGTCGTCGAACTCCG
>NZ_JAZKTR010000014.1:0-26450 GCF_036625485.1 Natronomonas sp.
CAGTTGCTCCGCGGGCTGCTGGAGGGCTGTGGGACGGTCTGTTTCAAGTCCTCCGACGGCACGGTCGGTATCTCTTTCGTCCACGACGACGAGGCGCTGCTGACCGAAATCCAGCGCCTGCTCGATGACCTGCCGGTCGAGGCGCCCTACGGCGACCTCTCGGAGACCTCGTCGGGCGGTTACTGGTTCGGCATCGACGACGCGGCTGCACCCGTCGTCGGCGAGTGGCTCTACGAGGGCAGCAGCGAGACGGGGCTGTTCGCGCCGAGTCGACGCCGGAAACTGAAAAAGAGCATCGAGCAGGCGGAGGCCTACTGATGTTGGACGCCGAGGCCGTCGTACTCGCCGGACACGGCTCTCGCCGCGAGAAGTCCAACGACCAGGTCCGGGAGTTGGCCGCCGACCTCGAGGGCCGCCTCGGACTGCCGGTCGACGCGGGCTTTCTGGAACTCGCCGAACCCTCCATCGAGGAGGCTATCGGCTCGCTGGCGCCGACCGTCTCGGACGTGACCCTCCTGCCGCTGTCGCTTTTCGCCGCCAGCCACGTGAAGGCGGACATCCCACTCATCGTCCAGCAGGCACGCGGCGATTACGATGTCTCGCTCCACAACGGGAAACACCTCGGCGTCCACCCCGAACTCGTCGAACTGCTGGACGACCGCGCTGCCGACGTCGAAGAGAGACTGGGGGTCGACCGAGAGGACGACGACGTGATGGTCGTCCTCTGTGCGCGGGGTTCCTCGGACCCCGACTCGAACGCCGACGTCCACAAACTCGCTCGCTTGCTCTACGAGGGCCGAGAGTTCGCGGGCGTGGAAGCGGCCTTCATCGGCGTCACCGAACCCCTGCTGGAAGAGCAACTCCACACCGTCGCCAAGCGCCGGCCCGACGCCGTCGTGGTCTTGCCGTACATGCTCGGGGACGGTGTCCTGACCCAGCGCATCCACGACCGGACCGAGGAGTTCGACGAGGACTACCCCTACGTCGACGCCGATTCGGGGGACCCGCTTGGGACCAACGGGCGCTTGCTCGACGTCCTCGCGGACCGCTTCGAGGAGGCCCGCACCGGCGACGTCTCGATGTCCTGTGACACCTGCAAGTACAAGGTCGAGATGAACGGCTTCGAGGAGGAATCGGGCGGTGCCCGCGCGATGTTGCGCGCGATGACCCATCAGGCGGCCCACGCCGACCGCTCCGACGTGGACGACGAACCCCACGTCCACGACGCGCCGGACAAACACGTCACGGTCTGTACGAACCGCACCTGTGCGGGCCAAGGCGCGGCGACCGTGCTGGAACGCCTCCGACAGGAAGCCCGCGACCGCGACCTCGACGTCCAGATCACGCGCTCGTCGTGTCTCGACCGCTGTGGCGAGGGGCCGAACGTCGCCGTCTACCCGGATGGCGTCTGGTATGGCTCCGTCGACCCCGAGGACAGCGACCGCATCGCCTCGTCGCTGGAACGCGACCGCATCGTCTCCGATCTGGTCGACCAGACCCTGTGACTACCCATGACCTGCCACGAAATCGAAGCGCTCCGACTCGGCCTGATGAACAGCCTCGGCATCAGCGACGATGCCGCGAAGAAACACGCCCGCGACGAACTGGGCGAGAACCCCGAACCCCACATCGAGGCCCTCGCCGAGGCAGACACGCTCGCCGACTGCAAGCGCCACCTCGACACCGCACTCGTCGAACTCGAAGAGGAAGTCGCGGCGGCCGATTCCGAGGCCGCCGACTACGACTACCTCCGGGGCCGTCTCGTCGCGGTTCGGGACGCCGAGGCCGCTATCGACCGCCTCCTGACGCAGGGCGAGGCGTTCCTCGACGACCTCGGCGAGGCCCACCACACGCTTCACGAGGTCTTCCCTGCGGATGAGTAAGATCGCCACCCGAATCCCACTCGGTGATCTTGACCCCTGCGGGTCCCGGCAGGCCGGCCGCCGCTCGGGGCTCGCGCTGACCGACGAGGGGCCGGCCGTCGGCCTCGCTGACGGGTCGGTTCGCGCGTTCGATTCAAAAGGGAACGAGCGGTGGAGCCTCAGCGGCGAGGGCAGCGCTATCACGCTCGTCCCGTTCGCCGACGGCGTTTTGGTCGGCGAGCGCTCCAAACGCGGCGGCATCCGGTTTATAAGTGATGGCGAGGAGCGGTGGCGCCACGACGCCGCCGACGTCATCGGCGACCCGGCCAAGGAGACGCGCTTTTTCCTCCCGATGGTCGTCGACGCCGCGGTGGCGGGCGACACCGCCTGCGTCGCCGCCCGCCGCTACGAGCGGCAGGATGGGGGGCGCCACTTCGAGAGTTCAGTCTACGCGCTTGCGCCCGACGGCAGCATCCGCTGGCGCTACGACGCCGACGCCTCGCCCATCTCGCTCGCGCCCTTTGGTGACGGCCTCGCCGTCGCCTACAACCGCTGTCCCGGTACTCACGACGGGGGACTCGTCGTCCTCGACAGCAACGGTGAGGAAGCCTGGACGTGGGACCCCGAGGGCGAAAGCGACGAGATGCTGCGCCGCGTCGGCGACGTCTCGGCGGCCGACGGGAGCCTCTTCGTCACGAGCCACGCCGACTATCGTGGCTACCGACTCACCGACGGCGCCGTCGACTGGCGTGTCGACCTCGGGACGCCCCGCTCGGAGGGCGACCGGGTCTACGCCTACCCGAACCACGTCCATGCCACCGAGTCGGGCGTCGTCTTCCTGACGGGCAATAGCTTTCCCGAAGAGGGCCGCGAAACCGACGAGCGACACCCGAACGAGCAGTCGGCCTTCGGCTACGCGCTCGACGGCGACCGGATGTGGCGGGCCGATACCGGCGGGTTCTCTCACGAAGTCGCGACCGACCGCGACCGATTGCTGGTGCCGGTCGCCCAGCATTTCCGTGATCGGGACCCCTCGGTCCACGGCTGGCATCTGCTCGACGTCTCGGAGGGCCGTGTCGACGGCGGCGACTGCGAGGGCGTCGTCACCGCCGCCGCGCTCGACGGCGACCGGCGCGCGTTCATCGAGGAACCGGTCCGGTATCACGACGACGGCACGGTGCTGGGCGAGTACGCTCTACGGCGACCCTGATACGACTCGATTTCTACGTTCTGCGGTTCAACTCCGCGCGACCGTCCGGCGGTGGAGCAACAGCGAGGACACCAGCGCTAGCGACGCCACGGCCGTCGCCAGTCCGAAGGCGACCTGATAGCCGAACTCGGTGTAGACGCGAGCGCCGCCGATGGTGTCGCCGGTCCAGTAGGCGTCGAGCACGTAGCCCATCAGCGTCGGCATGACGGCGGCGCCGGTGAATGCCATCGTGTTGATGGTGCCCGTCGAAACCCCGGACGCGGCCGCCTCGTGCCGTTCCTTGACGACGGCGTAGGTCAACGCGTAGGCACCGGCGAGGGCGCCCGACGCGAAGAGGACGGCGGCGACGACGGCCAGGGGTGGCGCGCCGATGATCGCCAGGAGGGCGAAGGCGCCGGTGTAGATGGCCATCCCGACGACGATGAGACGGGTGCGGCCGGCCGTGCTGGCACCGCCGTCGTCGGATTCCGCGAGCCGGTCGGAGATGGCACCGACCGTCGGCGGACCAACCAGCAGGCCGGCGCTCCCGAGCAGGGTGTACGTGGAGGCGGCCGTCACCGACAGGCCGTAGGTCTGGACGAGATACGGGATGCCCCACAACCCGACCACGGTGATGTTGACGCCGGTGCCGGCGAAGAGGACGGCCCCACAGAGCCACGTCTCACGCTCGGCGAGGACGGTTCTGGTGTTCGAGCCGATCGCCCGAAGCGAGGGAGCGCCCGGCGCTTCGGCCCCGGCCATCGGCTCGAAGCCGGCGGCGGTAGGGGTGTCACGTGCGATGAGGTAGGCCGTAACCGCGAGGCCGAGGCCGAGGACAGACATGCCCGCGAGGGCCGACCGCCAGCCGAGACTCGCGACGGCGAGGGCCAGCGGCGTCGTCGCGAGCACGCCCCCGAAACCGGAGACGGCGAGGGTGATGCCGCTCATCCGGGCGAACTCGGTCGGCCGGAACCAGTTGGCGCAGAATCGGAGGATGGCGATGAAGAGGACGCTCCCGCCGAACCCGACGAGTGCGCGGCCGGCAAAGGCCACGGCGTAGCTGTCGGCGCCGGCGAAGACGAACCCGCCGAGGCTCATGACGAGCGTCCCGCCGGTGACCGTCCGGCGGGCGCCGAGTCGGTCGGCGAAGACGCCCGCGGGCAGCTGCATCGCTGCGTAGACGTAGAAGAAGGAGGCATGGAGGGTGCCGAGTTGCGTGCCCGTCATCGAGAACGCGCGGGTCAGTTCGTCCGCGAGGACGGCCGTCGAAAGCCGGTAGACCGACACCAACGCGTACGTGGCCGCGAGCGCGAAGAAGGCCAGCCAGCGCCGGGTTTCGGGGTCGGTCCACAGCCGGCGGAGTCCGCGTGCTGTCACTACTGGCCGTCCGACCGGTCGACTCAAAGGCGTATCGAAGCCGGCTACCCGTGTTGTCGTTCTCCGGTTCGACGCGACGGGTAAAATCGGCAGAGGTAGCCGGTAACGCGGTGACAAATTCCGATAGGTCGTGAGAAAAAGGACAAGAGTTAATCGGGTCGCACTGCCTCTTCCTAGCGAGCATGACAAAGGTTAGCGTCATCGGCGCGGCGGGGACAGTCGGCGCGGCCGCGGGGTACAACCTCGCGCTGCGCGATATCGTCGACGAACTCGTATTCGTCGATATTCCGGACCAGCGAGAAACGACCATCGGACAGGCCGCCGACACCAACCACGGCATCGCCTACGACTCCAACACGACCGTCGTACAGGGCGACTACGAGGACACGGCCGGGTCGGACGTCGTCGTCATCACGGCGGGCATCCCGCGCCAGCCGGGCCAGACCCGCATCGACCTCGCGGGCGACAACGCGCCGATCATGGAGGATATCGGCTCGTCCATCGACGAACACAACGACGATTACGTCTCGATCACCACCTCGAACCCGGTCGACCTCCTGAACCGGCATCTCTACGAATCGGGCGACCGCGACCGCCACAAGGTCATCGGCTTCGGCGGCCGCCTCGATTCGGCGCGGTTCCGCTACGTCCTCTCCGAGCGCTTCGACGCCCCCGTCAAGAACGTCGACGCCACGATCCTCGGCGAGCACGGTGACGCACAGGTACCCGTCTTCTCGAAGGTCCGCGTCGACGGCACCGACCCCGAGTTCTCGGCGGACGAGAAAGAGGAGATCCTCGGCGACCTGCAGGAATCCGCGATGGACGTCATCGAGCGCAAGGGCGCGACCCAGTGGGGCCCCGCGACGGGCGTCGCCCACATGGTCGAGGCCGTCCTCAACGACACTGGCGAGGTGCTTCCGGGCTCGCTCGTGCTTGACGGCGAGTTCGGCTACGAGGACACCGCCTTCGGCGTGCCCGTCAAACTCGGTGCGAACGGCATCGAGGAGGTCGTCGAGTGGGACCTCGACGACTACGAAGAAGAACTGATGGACGAGGCTGCCGAGAAGCTCTCCGACCAGTACGACGAGATCGCCTGACGGTTCCTCGCCTACCCGTCTTTTTCGGGATTACAGGGGCCGTACTCCTCCGGTAGGTCGTCACCGATGAGCGATGCCCACTCATAGAGCCGCTGTCTATCGCGGCCGGTCGAGCGACTGTTCATGGTACTTCCTCACGCACAACACTCTACACGACCGGATAAAAGGGTTTTGTCAGGCCGCATTACTATCCCAATCGGGGAACCTACCACTTCAGGGATGCGAGGAGGTCACGGGCCGACACGTCGCTCGGCGATGACCCCCTCGGTGATGGGGTCGCGGCCGACCGAACGGCGGTCAGACGACCTGCTCGCCGTCGTCGTCGTAGATCTCGATGGCGTCGACCGGACACGCGCGGGCGGCGAACTTCGCGTCGAGTTCGGCGTCCTCCGGTACCTCCCGTTCGAAGATGCCGTCCTCGACCTCCTCGCCGTCTTCGAGGACGGCCTTCCCGGCGTCCTCGTCCTTTTTAAATGCGTCCCACTCGGCGACACACTGGAACATCCCGATGCAGGTATCACGGTCGTAACGAACTCGCATATCCGTGCTTGGGGGGACTCCCCCAAAGGCATAGCGGGAGCGGCCGCCGTGTCGACGGCCCCCATCGTCGGCAGCACAACTGTTTTTATACACACAGTGGTGTGTCCCTGTATGCCAGACGACACGACGCGCCGGGCGTTTCTCGGCGCGCTGCTGGGTGGGGGCGTCGGGGCGGCCGCGCTGTCGCCCGCCAGTGGGTTGCTCGACTCCTTCGCGCCGCTGAGCGGTCGAGCGTGGGAAAGCACGCGCGGGGAGGTCCCCGACACGGTTGCCAGCCAGTACGGGGAGGCGACGGTCACCTACGACGACTACCACGTCCCGCACGTCGAGGCCGACAGCGAGGCAGCCGCCTACTTCGCGGTCGGGTACGCTCAAGCGGCCGACCGCCTCTTCGGGATGGACCTCGTCCGGCGCCTGATGGACGGCCGCCTGTCGGCCGCGGTGGGCGAACAGACCGTCGAATCCGACATCTTCCATAGGAAGATGGACTTCCGGGGGGCCGCGGAAGCCTCCGCCGAGGCCCTCGAAGGCACCCGAACGGAGGCCATGACCGAAGCCTACGCCGACGGGGTCAACGCCTACATCGACGACGGCGCCGAACCGCTGGAGGCCGCGCTGGCGGGCTACGATATCGACGAGTGGTCGGTCGTCGATAGCCTACTCATCGGTACGCAGATTTCGTGGGGGCTGACCGGCAGTTTCGAGACGCTTCGACGCGCCGTTCTGCGCGAGCGCCTCGACGCCGACGACTACCGTCGGCTCTACGAGGCACCGTTCGACCACGGCGCGCCCATCATCCGCGAGGGAACCACCGGCGAGGTACAGGGCGTCGACGGGTTTCCTGCGAGTCCGGCCGCCGAGCGGGTCGACGCCTCGTTCGTCGATTGGCTGGCCGACCACGAACCGCCGGCGTGGTGGGGGTCGAACCACTGGGCGGTCGGCGGCGACCACACGGAAAGCGGGTCACCGATTCTCGCCTACGACCCCCACTTGACGCTCATGGTACCGCCCGTCTGGTACGAACAGCGGATCACGATTCACGACGAGGACGTCGACGTTCGCGGCGCCGGATTCCCGGGCGTTCCCTTCGTCATCGTCGGCGAGAACCAACACGGCGCGTGGGGCTTCACCAACGTCGGCGCGGACGTGGTCGACCACTACACCTACGAGACCGACGGCGACCAGTACCGCTACGACGGCGAGTGGCGCGACTTCGAAACCGAGACCCGCATGGTCGAGGTGTCGGGCGGCGAGGACCGCGAAATCGAGGTCCGAAAGACCGTTCACGGTGCCTTTATCGACCGCGAGATCGACGGCGAGACGCGACACGTCGGCGTCGCCTGGACCGGCATGTCCGGGACCCGCGAATCCGAGGCCATCTACGAGTTCAGCAAGACCGAGGGCGTCGACGACTATCGGGAGGCCCTGCAGAAGATGGACGTGCCGACCCAGAACGCCCTCTACGTCGACGACGAGCAGATCTACTACAAGGTGACGGGGAAGATGCCGATTCGCCGCGAGGACGGCGAGGTCATCGACGGCAACCGGGTCTTCGACGGCTCGGCAGGCGAAGGTGGATGGGACGGCTTCGAGGCGTTCGGCCAAAGCGACTGGGAGGGTGGCGACTTCATCCCCTTCGAGGAGAAACCCGGCGTGATCGACCCCGACTACATCGGCACCGCGAACCAGCGTGTCGTCGACGACCCGTCCTACCCCATCGGCTTCGAGTACGCATCCGGATTCCGCGGGATGCGCGTCTACGAGCGATTGGACGACCGCATCGAGAGCGGCGAACCGGTCGACGCCGACTTCATGGCGTCGGTCCAGCGGGATACCCTCGACATCCGGGCCCGGAAACTGGTGCCCGCGATTCTCGACGCTCGCGACCGCATCGATGGCGCCGACCAGTGGCTCGACGCCCTGACCGACTGGGACTACCGCATGGAGCGGGATTCGGCGGCCGCTCTCGCCTTCCATCGCTTCTACGATGCCTTCCGCGAGGCGACGTGGGGCGACGACTTCGAGGAACTGGACCTCGACGACGGCTGGTGGCCACAGGAGTGGGTCCTCACCGAACTGCCACCCGACGACGACTTCTTCGACGGCGACCGCGCGGCCGTCATCGCCGAGTCGATGGTGACGGCCGTCGAGGAGATCGAAGCCGAGGGCTGGTCGGTCTACGGCGACTACCACCGGACCACCATCGACCACCAGTTCAGCGGGCAGGTGCCGTCGCTGAACTATCCGCGGTATCCGACCGACGGCAGCGGTTTCACGCTGTTCAACACCCGCGACGGCCTCTCGGCCGGCAGCAGTTGGCGACAGATCTCCTCGGTCGGCGAGCCCTCGCGGTCGATACTCCCCGGCGGCCAGAGCGGGTCCGTCTTCTCCGACCACTACGACGACCAGCTCCGGATGTGGGCCGACGGCGAATACAAGGAGATGGCCTTCGAGACGCCGGATGACGGCGATACCATCGAGTTCGGGGGTGACGAGGAATGAGCGACGACCCGACTGCTGAGGAGACGCGCGCCGACCCCGTCCGCCCCGCCTTCCTGACGACGGTCCGGACCGAGCCACGGAAGCGATACGCGGCCCTCGCGGTCGCCCTCGTCGTCGGACTCGCCGTGGCGTGGGTCCACTGGCTCGGCCTCGTCGTCGCCGGCGCGCTCGTCGGGCTGGTGAGCCGGACGGTCCCGCGTGCCGCCGCCGCCGGCCTCGGGGTCGGCGTCGCCGCGCTGGCGCTTACCGTCCTCGCGAGTCCGACCATGGGCCCCGGCGAGTTCCTCGCGCTGACGCCGCCCACCTACGTCGCTATCGGGGGTGGCCTCGTTGCGCCGGCGTTGGGGTCGTTGATTCGGGGCGTCATCTGAGGTAGCCCGCCCATCGACTCGAATTCTACACCCCGTTTATCGTCCGCCATCGCGTACATGCAACCATGACCATCGACGAACTCACCGAACACGGAGTCGAGCGGATGGACGATACCGAGATCCGAACGTTCCTCGCCGAGCAGGGTGTCGGCGTTCTCGGGATTCCAACACAGGAGTTGCCGTACATGCTGCCGCTCTCCTACGGATTTGACGGCGAGGAGAACCTCTATTTCACCTACGTCGTCGGCGAGACGAGCCAGAAGACGCTGCTGAGCGACGAGCAGTCGGCCGCCCGGTTCCTCGTCTTCGAGGCCCCCTCGGAGACGGAGTGGGCCAGCGTCAGCCTCGACGGGACGCTCACCCGGGTGCCGGACCACGAGGTGGATTCGCTGGGCGACTCCCTCGAGGCGAACCTCCGACCGGACGCACTCAGAGACGCCCTCGAATCCGAAGACGCGCGGGTGTATCGCTTCTGGATACAGAACATGACGGGTATCAGAAACCCCCACTCCGACTGACGGGCATCCGAAACCTCCACCCACCTGGGCGCCGAGTAGCGCGCTTGCTCCCGGTCCCCGCCGAAATCGAGGGGGACCTCGTCGACCGATGGAGAGGGGCCGATACGACGATTTAAAAGCGACGACGCACTACCCGACGGTAATGGACGTTGCCGAGGTCTCCGGCGTGCCGCAATGGTTCGCCGACCACCTCCGTGAGGAGGGCATCGAGTCGCTGTACCCGCCGCAGGCCGAAGCCGTCGAGGCGGGCGTCACCGAAGGCGACAGCCTCGTCGCCTCGATTCCGACCGCCAGCGGCAAGACCCTCATCGCCCAGTTGGCGATGCTGTCGGCCGTACGGCGCGGCGGCAAGGCCCTCTACATCGTACCCCTGCGCGCCCTCGCAAGCGAGAAGCGCGAGGAGTTCTCCGCCTTCGAGGAGTTCGGCGTCGAGATCGGCGTCTCGACCGGCAACTACGAGGACACCGGCGAATGGCTCGCCGAGAAGGACATCATCGTCGCCACCAGCGAGAAGGTCGACTCGCTGGTGCGGAACGGCGCGCCGTGGATCGACGACCTCGACTGTGTGGTCAGCGACGAGGTCCACCTCGTCGACGACCCCCAGCGCGGCCCGACGCTGGAGGTCACGCTGGCGAAACTCCGCCGTGTGAACCCGAACCTGCAGGTCGTCGCGCTGTCGGCGACGGTCGGCAACGCCGACGAGATGGCCGAATGGCTGGACGCCGACCTCGTCGATGCCGACTGGCGGCCCATCGAACTGAAGAAGGGGGTTCACTACGGGCAGGCGTTGCACTTCGGCGACGGCTCCCAACGGGAGTTACGCGTCAAATCCAGCGAGAAGCCGACCGCCGCCATCGTCCGGAATACGCTCGCGGACGAGGGGTCGACGCTGGTGTTCGTCAACTCCCGGCGGAACGCTGAGGGGGCGGCCAAACGGCTGGCCAACACCACCCGCGACCAACTCGAACCCGAAGAACGCCAGCGTCTCGCCGAACTGGCCGAGGAGTTGCGGGGCGTCTCCGATACCGAGACGAGCGACGACCTGGCCGACTGCGTCGAGAAGGGCGCCGCCTTCCACCACGCCGGGTGTGCCTCCGAACACCGCTCCATCGTCGAGGACGCCTTCCGCGAACGCCTCATCAAGTGCGTCTGTGCGACGCCGACGCTGGCGGCCGGAGTCAACACGCCCTCCCGGCGCGTCGTCGTCCGCGACTGGCGGCGCTACTCGGGCGAGGCCGGCGGTATGCAACCGCTGTCGGTGCTGGAGGTCCACCAGATGATGGGCCGGGCGGGCCGGCCGGGGCGGGACCCCTACGGCGAAGCCCTCCTGCTCGCGAACAGTCACGACGAACTCGACGAACTGCTGGACCGCTACGTCTGGGCGGACCCGGAGCCTGTCGAGTCGAAACTGGCTCGGGAGCCATCGATGCGGACCCATCTGCTGGCGACCGTGGCCTCCGGCTTTGCGGATTCCCGAGAGGCCCTCCTGGAGTTCCTCGACCAGACGCTGTATGCCACCCAGTACGGTCAGGAGGACGCCGAACTGGAGCGTATCGTCGATTCGACGCTCGAATACCTCGAACGGAACGGCTTCATCGAACAGGACGACCGCATCGAGGCGACCAACCTCGGCCACACCGTCTCACGACTCTACCTCGACCCGATGAGCGCCGCGACGATCCTCGACGGTCTGAAGGACGCCTCGGACCCGACGGCGCTGGGCCTGTATCACCTCGTCTCACGGACCCCCGACATGTACGAACTCTACCTCCGGTCGGGCGACCGCGAGGAGTACACGATGCTGGCCTACGAGCGCGAATCGGAGTTCTGCGGCGAGATGCCCAGCGAGTTCGAGGAGGGCCGCTTCGAGGACTGGCTGTCGGCACTCAAGACCGCCCGAATGCTCGAAGACTGGGCCGGCGAGGTCGACGAGGACGAGATCGCCGAACGCTACGGCGTCGGGCCGGGCGACATCCGCGGCAAGGTCGACACCGCCGAATGGCTGCTGGGCGCCGCCGAATCGCTGGCGAGCGAACTCGGCCTCGAAACCGTCCCTGCCGTTCGGGAGGCCCGCAAGCGCGTCCAGCACGGCGTTGGCGAGGAGTTGATCGACCTCGCGGGGGTTCGCGGCGTCGGCCGCAAGCGCGCCCGCCGGCTGTTCGACGCCGGCATCGAGACCCGCGCGGACCTCCGGGAAGCCGACAAATCGGTCGTTCTCGGGGCGCTGAAGGGACGGGAGAAGACCGCCCAGAACGTGCTGGAGGCCGCCGGCCACCAGTCCCCGGAGATGGACGGCGTGACGCCGGACGCAGAGGCGACACCCGACGACGCGGACGAGGGAACAGCCGACGACGGAGAGGGACAGGCCAGTCTCGGTGATTTCTGATGAAACTGCTCGAAGGCACCGTCGAAATCGGCGGCGAGGCGTTCCCGGACGTGGAGACGTTCGTCGCGGCACTGGACGAAATCGGCGACGAAAACGACGTCACGGTGCAGGCCTTCGATAGTCGATATATCGTCTCCCGTCGGCATCTGGAACGCGCGGTGGAGTTGGCCGACCGCGAGCAGGACCGGGGCGAGGCCATCGCCCGCGACCGGGGCGTCGAGATCATGCTGTATGCGGCCGGACGGCGGCAGATTCAGCGCGCGCTGGAACTCGGCATCGGCGAGGGCGACACCGACGCGGTCGTGCTGGTCGATGGCGACGGCGACGAGGACGCGGCCGCCGATGCGGTCGAAGACCTACTCGAACCGACCTCGACCCTCGGCGACTACGACGAAACGGCAGTGCGGGAGTTCTACGACATCGGCGCCGCGGAACTGGGCGCGACCGAGCGCGGCATCGAGGACCTCGTTCTCGAACGGGTCGCTCTGCTGATCGTCGAACGGTAGTCCGGCGTCTCGACCTGCCCACAGTCTTTTGATGATTCCAAGCGAACTTCCGCTACTGAGCAACACATGACCGACGAAGGAGACCCACAGCGGACGGCACGTGAAGAACAGCGCGAGCGGGCCGAAATCGTCGAGAACATCCTCCGGGAAGTCAACCCGCACCTCGACGAGGAGTCCTATCCGGTGAGTCGGGAGGAGTTGTCGGCTCGCTACGGCGAGACGGCCGTCGAACTGCCGAACGAGACGGAATCCCTCGGCGACGTCTTCGACCGCCTGACCGATCAGGGGTACGAGACCCCGCGGGAGGCGAAGGAGGCGGTCATCGGCGAGGTGACGGGCAATGCCATCGACCCCGGCGAGTACAACCTCGAACGGGACCTCGAACCCGACGAGGCGGGCAATCTCGGGTCGACGGAGGACCGACTGGAGGCCCACGGGAAATCGTCCGTCGAGACCGAACCACGGAACGACCCGGAAGCCATCCCCGACGAAACCGAGGAGGCACCGGAGGGCGTCTACGAGGGCGCCGAGTCAGTCGAGGACGTCGACCGCGAAGAGGAAGACGAGGAAAGCGAGGACATCACCGACGAGCGTCCGTAGGCCTATTCGATCAGAACGGTCGCTTCGCCGCGGATGACCGTCTCGCCACCGGCTTCCGCGGTCGTGTCGAACCGATAGCGGTCGCCGCCCAACGCCTCGACGACTTCGATCTCGGCGGAGACGTGGTCGTCGGGGCGGACCGGCGCGCGGAACTCCAGGTCCTGTGAGAGGTAGACGGCGGTCCCGGGCAGGCGGGCGACAGCGGAGCTTATCAGGCCGGCAGTGAGGATACCGTGAGCGATGCGACCGCCGAACCGAGTTTCGCCGGCAACCTCGTCGTCGAGGTGGAGCGGGTTGGTATCGCCGGAGGCGAGCGCGAACCGCTCGAGGTCCTCGTCGGAAAGGGTCTTGGCGAACCGGATGCTGTCGCCGACGGCGAGGGGTGCGTCGTCGGTGCCGTCGATGTCGATCTCTACGTCCCATTCCGGCAGGTCCGCACCGGGGTCGATTTCGGGCATATCACTGCCTACGGCGGGCCCTCCCTAAACCGTGGTGTCGAGTGGCAGGAATCCAACACCATTGGCTGCCCTCTGGTGGTATCTCCCGGAACCCTTATTGGCGGGAAAAGCGACGTTTTCGACATCAGATGACCGACAACGACGACGATAACAACCAGAGCATCATGCGCCCGCCGAACCTGCTGAAGGCGCTGGCGGACGCCTCCGAACAGGCGACGAAACCGCAGCAGGAGGCGCTCCAGCAGTTGCTCACCGGTGCGACGGGTACCACGACGAGCGCGACCACGGATCTGGGGAACCTCTCGGAGCAACTCGGCACGATGAGCCAGATGGCGACGTTCAAGACCCGCGTCCAGAGCGGCGGCCGTATCTCCATCCCGGACGCCGAACGCGAGGCCCTCGACATCGAGGACGGCGATATCGTCCAGACGGTCGTGGTGCCGGTCAAGCGGAAGCGCGACGAGGACGACGAGTAGAAAACGGCGCGTTTCGGCGGCCCTTTCATACGGGTTATTGTAGTCTTTTACCGGTCATCGCCGACCCGCACTGCCGATGACCGGTAAACCGTTACAATAAGCCGTATCAGATCGCCGGCTGAGTGTGGCCGGCCGTCGCGGTGGCGTTCATCGGGGAATCAGCCGTTACCGTGGCGTTTTCGGGGCCGTCGGCGCTCGCGGACTGTCCGTCGGCGGCGGCCGGTTGGGCCGGAACCGACGACGAGGACAGCTCCGAGAAGAACAGGCGGACGTTTCCGAGGTAGGGTACCTTCACTTCAGCGGTGCCGATGACCCACTCGGGTTTGACCGGCGCGGACAGCGCGCTGTTGGGTCCTCGGTGCTGGTCGTAGGCCGGATTGGCGTCGCCGAGGGTGATGAAGCCGGCGTGGGGCGCCGGACAGTGGTTCAGTTGCTCGCAGTTCGAGGCGCTGCCCATGTAGGCGGGGTTGGCGCGGTCGTACCAGTTCTCGCCGTCCTCGACCCACAGCACGGCCCGGTGGATGACCGGTGTCAGATCACGTCTCCCGTCCCGTTGGAAGACGATGACGTCGCCGTAGCCGTTGAACTTCGTGTAGCCGGCCTCGGCCGCCCGGTCGGCGGGTAGAACCCCCGTCGATTGGCCGTCGTGGACCGGCGCGTTATCGGGGATAAAGCGGTCGTCGTCGACGACGAAGACGAGATCGCCGCGTTCCATGTTCGGTTCCATGCTCCCGGATTCGACGGCGACCATCGGCGGCCAGATGCCGCTGATGGCGAACAGTAACAGGCCGATTATCAGCACCGCGGTGACGCTCGTGGTCACGTCCCGAAGGTAGATGACCCAGCCCCGGTCGGTCGTCCAGAACCACTTGAGCCAGCCGACGACGCCGGACGGGGTCTCCTCATCCCCGTCGGTTCGGCCGTCCGAACGCTCCCAGGTACCTCCTGCCTCGTCGGGAGCGTCGGTGCCCGACACGTCGGACGGCCCGTCACGCCGACGGTCACCGTCCTCTGAATCCGTCATTGCCACGCCGTAGCGTCCCGGCGGGTTTGAACGTTCTGGGTCCGCTATCCTTTTGGCCGGTGGCGGCGACGTCCCCGACGTGCCTCAAGCGGAGCCGGCTCGCATCGCACGGGAACTGGCGAGCCACGGCTACACCGCCGACCGGGAAGCGATCACGCTCCTCGCAAGCGCCGAGAGCCCCGAACAGGCGCTTCTCGTTGCCGTCGAGGCGACCCCCGACGACGCCCTGAAACTCACCGCGGCCGACGTCAAGGACGCCCTCGACGGCGAACCGCGCGGTCGCCGGGACCAGATATCGACCGACGACGACGCCGCTGCCGCGCCAGCGGAAGCGGGGGCGGACGGCGGCGCAGTCGCCGACTCCCCACCATCCCCCGACCCCTCTGTTTCAACTGGAACCGGGTCAACTGAATCAGGAAACGTGGCGGCCTCATCTCCAGTCGAAACGAAGGGGTCTTCGGGCGGTCGGGACGTCGACCCTTCGAAACGCGACCTCGATATCGCCAACGACATGACCGGCCACTCGACCGGGACCGGCGAGTACGACGACTTCGTCGCCACGTTCCGGGACCGATACGAACGCCTCGCCGGGAAACTCCGCGGTCGGGTCAACCACCGCAACGCCTCCCAACTGGAGGCCAGCCCCGGCGGCGGCGACGCCGGCATGGTCGGCATGGTCTCCGATATCCGCTCGACGGCCTCCGGCCACTGGCTCATCGAACTGGAGGACACCACCGGCGTCTACCCCTGTCTCGTGATGAAGGACAAGGCCATTGCCGGCCTCGTCGACGAACTCCTCTACGACGAGGTCATCGCCGTCGACGGAACGCTCTCCGACGACGGCTCCATCATGTTCGTCGACGACCTCTACTTCCCGGATATCCCACGGACCTACGAGCCCTCGACGGCCGACCGCAACGTCCAAGCCGCGCTCATCAGCGACGTCCACGTCGGCAGCCAGGAGTTCATGGCCGACGCGTGGACTCGCTTTACCGACTGGCTCCACACGCCCGAAGCCGAACGTATCGAGTACCTCCTCATCGCCGGCGACATGGTCGAGGGCGTCGGTGTCTATCCCGACCAGGACGAGGAACTCGACATCGTCGACATCTTCGACCAGTACGAGGCCTTCTCGGAGTACCTCAAGGAGGTCCCCGGAGACATGGAGATCGTCATGATCCCCGGCAACCACGACGCCGTCCGCCTCGCGGAGCCGCAACCGGGTTTCGACGAGGAGTTGCGCGATATCATGACCGCCCACGACGCCCGTATCGTCTCGAACCCCGCCGTCGTCACGCTCGAAGGCGTCTCCATCCTGATGTACCACGGCGTCTCGCTGGACGAGATCATCGCCGAACTCCCCGAGGAGAAGGCCAACTACGAGAACCCCCATAAGGCGATGTACCAGCTCCTCAAGAAGCGCCACGTCGCCCCGCAGTTCGGCGCTCACACCCGCCTCGCGCCCGAGGAGAAGGACTACCTCGTCATGGACGAGGTGCCCGACATCTTCCATACCGGCCACGTCCACAAACTCGGCTGGGGCAAATACCGGAACGTCCTCGCAGTCAACTCCGGCTGCTGGCAGGCCCAGACCGACTTCCAGAAATCCGTCAACATCGACCCCGACGCCGGCTTCGCGCCCGTCGTGGACCTCGATACGCTGGATATGACGGTCCATAAATTCAGTTAGCCACTTTTTGCACGTTCCGGCGGTTCGCGGCGCTTCGGCCGCGAACCCGCCTCCGC
This sequence comes from Natronomonas sp., assembly GCF_036625485.1. Lineage (GTDB taxonomy): Archaea > Halobacteriota > Halobacteria > Halobacteriales > Haloarculaceae > Natronomonas. Next base: position 16,653 of record NZ_JAZKTR010000014.1, read on the forward strand.
GACGAAAACGTGGGGAAAATATGCGCGCTGCGTGGCGGCTTCGCCGTGGTCCGAGAGAGCGTAGCTCTTTCGTCATCACGAAAGGCGCTTCGCGCCTTTCGAACGACCACGTCCATTCGGTTGCGGGCGGAGCCCGCAACCCGCTCCTTTCGGCGGCCTTCGGCCGCCTCCAGTCCGTGCGCGCTACGCTGGCTCCCCTCGGCTCACGGCTCACTTCGTTCGCCGTTCACCTTTTCGAGACGCGACCGAAGGGAGCGTCTCGCTACCGGTCGCCAGCGGGAACCGCCTCGGGGGCGCTTTTCAAGCGCCCCACTCGGCGGATGCTAGCTCTTGGTCTTTGCTTCGATATCTACGCCGACAGACCTCAGTCCCTGTTCTGCGCGCTCGCCTCGGCCTGCGGCAGCCAGTCGATGAACGTTCCTTCGATGAGCGTGTCGGCCTGTTTGTCGATGTATTCGGCCTGCATCCCCCAGACGGCCTGCCCGAAGGGTTCACCGCGGCCGACCGCCTCGGCGACCAGTCGGTGCTTCCAACTCGCGGGCGTCACCCGGCGGTCGACCCGCTCGCGGAGCGGCTGGATGTAGCGGTTGGCCTCCTCGGCGTCCAGCCCGCGCAGTTCGAGGCCGTCGCGGGCGATCTCGAACAGTTCGGCGTAGATCTCCTCGGTGTCGGTCGTCTCCTCGCCGGCGGCAGTGATCCACCGGAACTCGGCATCGAGGCCGTCCCGGACCGCCGCATAGAAGTTCTCCTCGGCGGCCTCCCACGGCAGGTCGTAAAGCGGGTGCTCGCGGCGCGGCAGGCTCTCGAGCAGCCCCGCGAACACCGCCAGCAGAGCGACGGTATCGCGGACCGTCGGCTGGCCCGGCAGGGGGCGAAACTCGATGCGTGCGTTGGCGCTCTTCCGCGTCGGCCCGTCGAAGACCGGCCGGACCCACCGCCAGAAGGTGCCGTGTTTGTGCCGGAAGTGGGCGAACTGGTCGTCGAAACGATGGCCCGTCTCCATCACGGTGGGCACGACCGTCTCGTCGTCGGCGATGCGCTGGAGGGCCTCGTCGACGTCCTCGATGTCCTCCGGGAACGTCACCTTCTCGCTGTCGACGGGGTTGAGCACCGACTCGAAGACCGGGACGCGGTTCTCCATCCACGTCTCCTCGAGGATGGCCTCGGGGTCCGAATCGTACAGGTCCGGCGGGAAGAACGGGCTGTTGACCGCGACGCCGAGCAGGGGGCCGGCGATGCGGAGCGCATACCGGAACCGCTCGGGCAGGTCGTGGGCGTGAGCCATCTGGTAGTGGGGCTGGATCGAGGTGATGAGGCTCTCGGGCATCACCGTATCCGCCGACAGCGAGACGTGCGGCGCGTCGAGCTGGAGTTCCGCGGCGTACTCCGTGTTCGCCATCGCGTGATACCGCGTGGAGGCCGACATATTGGTCGCCATCCGGATGCCGTCTTCCTCGATGCTGTCGGTCAGGTAGTCGCTGGCCGTCTCGCCGATGGGCGGCACCGTCCACATCCCGTCGCTGACTAAGGCGATGCCCTCGCGTTTGACCTCGGTCTGAGCGGCGTCGAGCTTGGCCTGCACCTCCGCTTCCTGTGCGCGGAGGCCGTACCGCGACAGCGGTTGGGGCGCCGTCGACAGTTCGGCGTTGTGGAGGCCGAGTTCCTTCTCGAAGCCGATGTACTCCAGCAGTCGCCGGGGGACGCGCATGAGGGCGTCCGTCTCGTCGTCGACGGCGTAGAACTCGTATTCCAGCCCGACGATGGCCTGCGGGTTGTCGAAGGTGCCATCCTCGATCTCCTCGCGCAACGCCTCGACCTCGTCGTCGACCCGCGACGCGAACTCCTCGCTGTCGACCTCGAGGGCCGCCCTGACCTGCGCCGCGAGTTCTGAGGCAGACATGTCGCCTTCTGGGTTCGGCTAGGGTTTGAAACGTGTGGCTTCCGCGAGCCCTCGCGGCCGCCGTCGATTCATGATTCCCCGGCGGCCGGCGACGGCCGCTCGTATGCGAACGCCAGCAACGCCGCGGTCTCCCGGTCGACGTTGATGACCTCACCGAGGCCCTCCATGGTGACGATGACACGCTCGTCGGCGACGAACGCCGAGGCAGGGCGGCCGTCCTCGACCGTCACGGCCTCCTCGCGTGTCAGCGCCCGGACGAGCGCCCGGACCGCCGTTTCGAGGTGGTCAGCGCGGTTGTCCGGGTGGACGTAGGTGAGGTCGGCGTCCGTGAGGTCGTCCATGTAGTCGCTGGCCTCCGGCGGCGGCCCGTGTTCGGCCGAGGCCTCGCTTGTCGCCCCCGCCAGTTTATCCGCGAGATACCGGTCGGCCCAGTCGCGCCCCGACGCGCCGGTGTCTGTCATATGTTGACGTACGCGGGACGGGGCCATCAATCCCGGCCCCGTCTCGACCGGTCGGCGGGCAAGGGCCTTGTCGCCCGAGTCCCAAGGGCCACCGTGACCGAGACGACCGACGAACTGGTCGACTACTGCAAGACGCAGGCGGGCCTGCTGTCGGGCCGCGCCGAAACCATCGGCGCGGAGGCCGACGAGCTACTGGACGAGATCGACGAGGACATCGAGACCCTCCGGGAGCGCCTCGAAGAGACGCCCGAGGATATCGGCGACATCGAAACGGAGGGTGAATCACTCGAAGAGAAGCAGGCCATCGTCGAGGCCAAGCGAGCGCGCATGTCCGCCTTCCAGGACCTCGCGGCGGACTACCTCGAACTCGCGGCGGACATCCGCGAGGCCGACCCCGAAACCGCGCTCGCTCGCATCGTCGACTTCGAATCCGAACACGACGCCCCCGCCTACTTCGACGAGCGAACGACGATGCTCGAGGTCGTCGCCGAGGAATCGTAAGTCAGTATTCCGAAACACCGGCCGCCAGCCGGTCCAGCCCCGCTTCCAGACGGTCCATCGAGTTGGCGAAGGAGAGCCGTAACCGGCCCTCGCCCGCCTCGCCGAACCCGCTTCCGGGCGCGAGGACGACGCCGTGTTCTTTTAAAAGATATTTCGCGAACGGTAGCGCCTCGGCGTCGGCATCGTAGTCGAGAAACGCGTAGAAGGCCCCTTCGGGCCGGGGCGCCGACACGCCATCCATCGCGTCGAGGCGGTCGACGACGTAATCGCGCCGGCGCTCGAAGGCCTCGTACATCTCCTCGAAGGGTTCCTGCGGTCCGGTCAGCGCCGCGATGGCGGCGTGCTGTGAGATGCTCGATGCACAGGCCGTCGTCGATTCGCGGACCTTGGTCGCCTCGTCGATGACCGACCGGTCGCCGGCCAGCCAGCCGAGTCGCCACCCCGTCATCGCGTAGGTCTTCGAACACGACCCGACGGTCAGCACGTGGTCGGGATGGCCCGAAAGCGCCGCGACGCCGCGGGGTTCCCGGTCGTAGGTCAACCCCGCGTACACCTCGTCGGCGATGACGTAGGTGTCGTAGTCCGCGGCCGCCTCGACGACCGCCCGAATCGGCTCCGGGTCGAAGACCCGCCCCGTGGGATTCGAGGGCGTCGTCAGAATCACGGCGCCCGTCTCCGGGCCCATCGCTTCGATGAGGCGGTCGGCATTCAGGTCATATCTCTCCTCGACGGGCATCGGCACCTCGACGGGTTCGCCTTCAGCGAGGAATGCCTGCGTCTCGTAGTTCGGCCACGACGGCCCGGGATACAGCAACTCCTCGCCCGGTCCGACCGTCGCCAGCACCGCCAGATGGAGTGCCTCCATCCCGCCGACCGTCACGACGATCTCGTCGATGTCGTGTTCGACGCCGTAGTCGCTGGCCATCGCGTCGCTGATCGCCCGGCGGCACTCCGGCAGTCCCGCGTTCGACGTGTAGTGGGTCGCGCCCTCGCGGGCCGCCGATGCGGCCGCTTCGATGACGTGGTCCGGCGTGTCGAAATCCGGTTCGCCGACTTCGAGGCGGACCAGATCACGGTCGACGGACTCCGCGAGGTCGAACATCACACGGATCTGCGAGCGGTTCGCTCGCTGGACCCGCACCGTTGGTTCGTGCATGGCCGGGGTTACGACCGGTGGGGGTAAGGCTACTCGGATACGCGCGTGGGGCGGTGGTCCCGACACAATACATAAGGGACTGTGTCAGGATATCGCAGACGACCATGATGGATGTACAGTTAACACTTGACACGATACTCGACCGAGCGGTCGATATGTTTCCCGACCGAGAACTGGTGACGAAACTGCCCGACGGGAGCGTCCATCGATACACGTACGCCGACGCCCACGACCGGATCTGCCAGCTCGCGGGCGCCCTCGACGAGTTCGGCCTCGACGACGGCGACCGTGTCGGCGTCGTGGCGACGAACCACTATCGACACTTCGAACTCTACTTCGGGCCGGCGTGTTCGGGGCGGTCGATTCACATGTGCAACATGCGGCTGCCCGACCACCATTTCGTCCACACGGTCGACGATGCCGAAGACCGGATCATCTTCGTCGACCCGGGGCTCATCGAGAAGGTCGAAGCGACGGCCGCCGACCTCGACACCGTCGAACAGTACGTCGTCCTCGACGACGAGGTGCCGGAGACGAGCCTTGACCCGGTCACGGACTACGAGTCGTTCATCGAAGGCCACCCGACGGCCTACGAGTGGCCGGACCTCGACGAGGACGCGGAGTACGGTATGTGCCACACCTCGGGGACGACGGGCCTCCCGAAGGGCGTTCCCTACTCCCATCGGGCGATGTACCTGCACAGCCTCATGTGCGGGCACGTCGACGCCAACGGCATCGGCGAGCGCGACGTCGTCCTCCCGGTCGTCCCGATGTTCCACGCCAACGGCTGGGGCCTCCCCTACGCCGCGACGTTCGTGGGCGCAAAGCAGGTCTTCCCCTCGGTCCACACCGACCCCGAGTCCATCGCCCGCCTGATAGCCGACGAGGAGGTGACCATCTCGGCGGCGGTCCCGACCATCTGGCTGGAGATGGCCGAGTTCCTCGACGAGAACCCCGAGGTCGACATCTCTAACATCGATCGGCTGACGGTCGGCGGGTCGGCACCGCCGGAGTCGCTCATCCGGAAGTACGACGAGGAGTACGACGCACCCATCATCCAGGGATGGGGGATGACCGAGACCTCGCCGCTGGGTACCCTCAGCACGCTCCGGAAGGAGGCCGCGGACCTGCCGCCCGACGAACAGTACGCGTATCGCGCGAAGGCGGGCCTGCCCGTCCCCGGCATGGAAACCCGCGTCGTCGACGACGACGGAGAGGAAGTCCCTCACGACGGGGAGACGATGGGCGAACTCCAGGTTCGAAGCCCGTGGGTGACCGACCACTACCACGGCCGCCCCGAGGAGAACGAGCAAAGTTTCACCGACGACGGCTACCTGCGAACCGGCGATATCGCCACCCGAGACGAGATGGGTTACATCGACGTGGTCGACCGCGACAAGGACGTCATCAAATCCGGCGGGGAGTGGATCTCGTCGGTACAACTCGAGAACGACCTCATCGCCCACGAGGACGTCAGCGAGGCATCGGTCATCGCGGTCGACCACGAGCGCTGGCAGGAACGACCGATGGCCGTCGTGGTTCCGAAGGGGGACGCCGACCTCACCGAGGACGACCTCGACGACCATCTCGCCGAGACGTTCCCCTCGTGGTGGCTCCCCGACGTCTACGAGTTCGTCGACGAGATTCCGAAGACCTCGACCGGGAAGTTCGACAAGAAGACGCTCCGCGAGCGGTTCGACGTGGTCCTCGAAGCCGACGAGGGGGCCCAGCAGTAGTCGAGGGGGCGAGGTTGCCGGCGGCAATGCCGCGGTTCCGGGAAGCGAGTTTTTAACCCGGATACCGGGGATTGTGACCTATGAGCACAGAGTCTCTGAAATCGGCGTCCGAGGCGTCCCTCGAGATTCCACAGGACGTGACGAAGTCCGTTCGTGACATCGTCGATACGGTCCGGGAGCGCGGTGACGAAGGGGTTCGCGAACTCACAGAAAAGTTCGACGGCGTCGAACGCGAGGCCCTCCGGGTCAGCGACGACGAGATCGACGCGGCCGCGGAGTCGCTCACGGACGCGGAGCGGCGAGCCATCGACAACACCATCGAGAACGTCCGCGAGTTCCATGAAGCGCAGTTCTCGAACCTCGACGGCTTCGAGCGGGAGTTCGGAGAGGGCATCACTCTCGGGACGCGACTGGTGCCGGTCGAACGCGCCGGCGTGTACGTCCCCGGCGGCCGGAAACCGCTCGTCGCGGCGCCGGCGATGACTATCGTCCCGGCGACCGTCGTCGGCGTGGACACCGTCGTCGCGTGTGCGCCCCCCCAGTCCGACGGCTCCGTGCAGGCCGCCCAACTGTACGCGATGGACCAGGCTGGCGCCGACGAGATCTACGTTGCCGGCGGGGCACAGGCCATCGCCTCGATGGCCTACGGGACCGAAACGATCCCCAGCGTCGACGAGATAACCGGGCCGGGCAACGTCTACGTCATCGAGGCCAAGCGGCAGGTGTTCGGCCACGTCGGCATCGACTTCCTCGCAGGGCCCACGGAGGTGTTGATCATCGCCGACGGGACGGCCGACCCCGCGCTCGTCGCGACGGACCTGCTCGCACAGGCCGAACACGATCCGCGCTCGCGGGCCATCCTCGTCGCGACGGATCGGGATATCGCCGAGGCGACCGTCGACGAACTCCACGCACAACTCCCGGCCCTCGACACCGAGGAGGTCGCAGGGGAATGCTGGGAGGAAAACGGCGAGGTCGTCCTCGCCGACGACCTCGATTCGGCCGCATCCGTCGCCAACGACTACGCCCCGGAACACCTGCAGGTGATGACCGACGACCCGCGGGGGCTCCTCGAGGACCTCCACAACTACGGGTCGCTGTTCCTCGGCCACCACGCGCCGGTCGTCTTCGGCGACAAGGCCGTCGGGACGAACCACACCCTCCCGACGCTGGAGGTCGCCAAATACAGCGGCGGCATCAACGTCACGACCTACCTGAAGGTGTTGACCCATCAGGAACTGACCGCGGAGGGGGCGGACGATATCGCACCGTGGGCCGCGAAGATCTGCGAGATCGAGGGCACCCATGCCCACCAGATATCCGCCGAGAAACGCATCCGGTCGGAGGCGTCCCGAGACCTCGCTCGTGACCTCGACCTCGAATCAGGTGGCGGCGTCGACCTCGCAGAGGACAGGGGGGAAGAACGATGACGCTCGAAGACACCACCGCCTTCGTAACCGGTGCGAGTCAGGGTCTCGGCCGGGCTATCGCGCTGCAACTCGCCGACGAGGGGGCCAACGTCGCGCTCGCGGCCCGAGGTGACGGCATCCACGATACTGCCGCCGAATTCGACGACGAATCCCGCGCCTTGCCCGTCGAAACCGACGTGACCGACGAGGAGTCGGTCAAGGCGGCCATCGACGAGACCGTCGAGGAGTTCGGCGGCCTCGACTGTCTCGTGAACAACGCGGGTATCGCCGGTCCGACGGCCCCCGTCGAGGACGTCTCCGTCGACGAGTGGGAACACACGATGGACGTCAACGTGACGGGCATCCTCCGCTGTGTCAAGCACGCGTCGCCCCACCTCCGAGAAAGCGACCGCGGTAGCGTCGTCAACATCTCCTCTATCACCGGCAAACGGCCGCTGGAAGGTCGGACCCCATACGCGGCCTCGAAGATGGCCGTCATCGGCGTCACTCGAACGCTCGCGTTCGAACTCGGCGAGGACGACGTGACCGTCAACGCCATCTGTCCGGGCGGGGTCCGTGGGGACCGCATCGACCGCGTCATCGAAAAGCAGGCCGAACAGCGGGGGCTCTCCTTCGAGGAGGCCAAACGGGAGGCCCTGACCGGCGACACTGCCCTCGGGCGCCTGACCGAACCCGAAGACGTCGCCGAGATGGTCGCCTATCTCGCGGGCGACAAGGCGCGTAACGTGACCGCCCAGGACATCAACGTCGACGCCGGCACCATCTGGTACTGATACGGATTATTGTAGTCCGTTACCGGTCATCGCCGACCCCTACTGGCGATGACCGGTAAATCGTTACAATAATCCGTATGAGCGTGGGTCACGATTCCGGCCCCAGACAGTAGGCGTGGCCGGGGGTTTCGACGACCGTCTCACTGTCGTCGCTCCAGTACCCCGAGAGGTCGGCACGTTCGGCGTAGTAGATCCGCCCGTCGTGGGGAACCGCCTCGCTGGTCACGTGGCCGTTGTTCGGGACGCGCCAGCGAACGGCGCCGGTGTCCTTCTTCAGTGCGTAGAGGTGCGTATCGTAGGAGCCGACCAGCACGCTCTCGGAAGTGACCGATAGCGACCCGATGACGTGGCCGCCGACGTTTCTCGACCACAACTCCTCGCCGGTCTCCGTATCCAGCGCGTGGACGTGGCGGTCGTCGCTGCCCACGTAGACGACCCCGGAATCGGGGTCGATGCCCGGGTTCGACATGATGATATCCCCGGTCTCGAAGGACCACTCCTGGCTGCCGTCTTCGAGGTTCAGACAGTAGAAATAGCCGTCCCACGACCCGACGAAGGCCTTGCCCTCGTAGGTCGGAATCGTCCCCTTGATCTCGGCGCCCGTCTGGAACTCCCAGGCGAAATCCAGCGAGGGAAACTCCCAGCAGTAGCAGACGCCGTCGTTCGACCCGGTGATGATACGCTCGGTCGCGGGGTCGATGGCAAAGGAGGGGTGCGGCATCCCCCACAGGCGGTCGTCGTGCCACAGCGGTCGCCCCGTCTCGGCGTCCAGCGCCCACGCCGTCCCGGAGGGCTCCTGCCAGGGGTAGTTGTACTCGGCGACGACGTAGATGACGCCGTCCCAGTAGACCGGGCTAGAGCCGATGGCGATGGCGCCGCGGAGCCGCCAGTTGGAGGTCTTCCAGACCCGCTCGCCCGTCGCCACGTCGAAGGCGTACATCGCGCCATCGTAGCCGCTTATGTAGGCCGTTCCGTCGACGATGAGCGGCGTCCCGTGGATGCCGAGACTCCTCGCCGCGCCGGTCTCGACGGTCCACAGTTGCTCGCCGTCGGGCCGCACCGCGTGGACCTTTCCGGTATCGGACGGGATGATCAGCGTCTCACCGTCCGGCGTCGGTCGTGGACTCGCTTTCGCGGCCGTGTGGCCGATCTCGTTTATCGGCATCGACCACTCCTTCTCGACGGATTCGGGGACGACCGCATCGGGATAGTAGCCGAGCCGTCTCGTGCCCTCTCGGAACATCGTCACCCCGTCGTCGTCGGGATACGTCTCGTCGTAGGGCAGCGATTTCGGGTCGAAGTCGTCCTGCGTTCGGTCGTAACCACGGCCGGGCAGGCTGGTACACCCGGCGAGACCGACGGTCGCCGCGAGGCCGACACCCTGCAGCAGTCGGCGTCTGCTGGTCCTGCGACCCGTTCGTTCGTCGTCGTTCGACCCGGACATTGACCGGTCGTACAGACGCGGCGGATATATGTATCGTGGTCGAACCGGCAGCGCTCGGTCAGCGGATAACTGTGACCGGAACCGGAATCCGATCGACGACCCGCTCGGCGACGCTCCCGACGAAGAAGCGCTCGATGAGGTCTCGGCTGTGACTCCCGATGACGACGTGGTCGACGTCGTGTTCCTCCACGTAGTCGAGGACTACCTTCGACGGCCGGCCCCGCTCGATGGCCGTCGAGATCGACCTGTCGAACTCTTCTGCCAGTCCTTCGGCGTTTTCGAGAATCTCCTCGCCTTCGGCCTCGCGTTGCTCGTATACCTCGCTGAGTTTCGCCCCCACGAACGTCTCGGGCTGATAGGTGACGCTCGTGTCCACGACGAAAAGCGCCGTGATGTC
>NZ_JAZKTR010000161.1:0-5317 GCF_036625485.1 Natronomonas sp.
CGTCGGTCCCGACCCCTTCCCCCGGATGGTCCGGGAGTTCCAGTCGGTCATCGGCAAGGAGGCCCGCGAGCAGATACTCGACCAGTTGGGCGAGTTGCCCGATGCCTGCGTCGCCTGCGTCGGCGGCGGGTCGAACGCCATCGGCCTCTTCCACGCCTTCCGGGACGACCCCGTCGACTTCTACGGCGGCGAGGGCGGCGGCAAGGGCGCCGAGTCCACCCAGCACGCCGCCCCGCTGGCCGAGGGCGACGAGGAGGTCATCCACGGCATGAAAACGCGGGTCATCGGGGAGGACGTCGACGTTCACAGCGTCTCCGCGGGCCTCGATTATCCGGGTGTCGGCCCGGAACACGCCATGTTCCGCGCGGTCGGTCGCGCCGAGTACCGCGGCATCACCGACGACGAGGCGCTGGCGGCGTTCCGCGACCTCTCGGAACTGGAAGGCATCATCCCGGCGCTCGAAACGGCCCACGCCGTCGCGCTGGCCGGGCAACTCGCCGACGAGGGCGACCACGACACCATCGTCGTGAACCTCTCCGGACGCGGTGACAAGGACATGCAGCAGGTCTCCGAGATGATCGACCTGAGCTAAGGAGGCTACCCGTCGCGCTCAGAGGATCCGTTTGCCGAGCCCGCTTGCGATGAGTTCGACCGCGAGGTCGGCCGTGGTGTTGTGCGAATCGAGGATGGGATTGACTTCGACGACTTCCATCGAGCAGACGGCGTCGGTGTCGGCGACCAGTTCCATGGCGGCGTGGGCCTCCCGATAGCTGGCACCGCCGCGGACGGGCGTCCCGACGCCGGGTGCCTCGTTGGGGTCCAGAAAGTCCATATCGAGGCTGACGTGGAGGGCGTCGACGCCGTCGAGGGCGGCTTCGATGGCGTCCTCGACGACGTGATTCAGACCGCGACTGTCGATGTCGCTCATGGTGTAGGCGGTGACGTCACTGTCGTTGATGGCGGTCCGTTCCTCGGCGTCGATATCTCGGAGGCCGACCATCGCGATGTTCTCCTCGTCGATGTCGGCGGTCGCCCAGCTCTTGTCGGCGAAGGAGCCGCGGCCGAGCATCGCGGCGACGGGCATCCCGTGGATGTTCCCGCTCGGCGAGGTTTCGGGCGTGTTGAAGTCGCCGTGGGCGTCCAGCCAGAGGAGGCCGACGTCCTGGTCCTTGCTCGCGCCGCCGATACTGCCGATGGCGATGGAGTGGTCGCCGCCCAACACGAGCGGAAAGTCGCCGTCGCTGATGGCGTCGGCGACGGCGCTTTCGACGCGACGGCAGACCCACCGGGTCTCGCGGAGGTACTTCGCGTTGCCGCCGTTGGGGCGTTCGGCGTTCGGGTTCCGACCCTCAGGTCGGGGAACGGGCAGGTCGCCGGTGTCGTCGTAGGAGTAGCCGACGTCCCTGACCGCATCCGAGAGTCCGGCATATCGTATCGCTGACGGCCCCATGTCGACGCCACGGCGGTCCGCGCCGAGGTCCATCGGCGCACCGATGACTCGTAGGTCCATATCGATTCCTCCGCCCCCAGCGATAAAAACGGTCGCAATCGTTGCCGGAAGAGTGGGTTCGGGCGGGCGGTTGCAGCGGCGCGTACCGGGACTCCTGTCGACCGAATCCGGCGGCAGATCGGGTTTACTCGGTCTTCGGCAGTAAACCGGGTGGAACACACCGTCAACGGTGTCTCCCCACCGTCGGGTTTAAGGATGAAACTACCAAAAGATAGTTTATGTCATCAATCGAATTGACTCCCAGTCAGAAGACGATTCTGCAGGAGCTCGTCAATCTCTACCGGGAGTCCGAAAGCGCCGTCAAAGGTGAGGACATCGCCGAGCAGGTAGATCGCAACCCGGGAACCATCCGTAACCAGATGCAGAGCCTCAAGGCCCTCCAGCTGGTCGAGGGGGTACCGGGACCGAAGGGCGGCTACAAGCCGACGGCTAACGCGTACGACGCGCTGAAGATCCAGGAGATGGAGCAGGCCGCCGACGTTCCGTTCCGCCACAACGGCGAACTCATCGAAGGGGCGAACGTACAGGAGATAGACCTCACGAGCGTCCACCACCCCGAACTCTGCCGGGCGGAGGTCAAACTGCAGGGTTCGATCGCGGACTTCAAGGAGGGCGACAAGATCAGCGTCGGGCCGACGCCGCTGTCGAAACTCCTCGTAGAGGGCGAACTCGAAGGCAAAGACGACACGAGCAACAGCCTCATTCTCACCATCGACAACATGGAGGCACCCGCCGGCGACGCCGACCCGCTCCACTAAGAGCCCGTTTTTCGGCCGGAACGACAATATTCGCCGTGAATCCGGTTCCAACAGGTTTGTATCGGTGGGTTCCTCATTCTGTTATATGACGGACGACGTGGTCGTGCTTGGATCCGGTTACGCCGGCACCGGCGCGGTCAAGAAACTCGAATCGGAACTCGACGACACGGCCGACCTCACGTGGGTCTCTGACGTCGACCACCACCTCGTTCTCCACGAGTCCCACCGCTGTATCCGGGACCCGAACATCGAGGAGAAGATCACCTTCGACGTCGACGAGATCAAATCCCCCTCCACGCGCTTCGTGCAGGGCCGCGTCGAAGCGGTCGACGAGGACGCCCGCGAGATCACGCTCGCGGACGACTCGACCATCGAGTACGATTATCTGCTCGTCGGCTTCGGTTCCCAGACTGCGTTCTTCGGCATCGACGGCCTGAAGGAACACTCGCTCACCCTCAAGAGCCTCGAGGACGCCCTCGAGATTCACGACGCTATCGGCCAGGCCGCCCGCGAGGCTTCCCGCAACGACCCCGCGCAGGTCGTCGTCGGGGGGGCCGGCCTCTCCGGCATCCAGTCGGCCGGCGAGATCGCGGAGTTCCGCGACAAACACCGCGCGCCGCTCGACATCCACCTCGTCGAGGGCCTCGACAACGTCTTCCCGAACAACGACCCGGTCGTCCAGGCCAAGCTCCGTAAACTGCTGGAGGAGACGGACGTCGAGATCCACACCGGCGAGTTCATCGGCGAGGTCGACGAGGAGACTGTCTACGTCGGCGAAGAGAAGGAACTCGACTGGGACGTGCTCCTCTGGACCGGCGGTATCACCGGACAGGACGCCGCCGAAACCGTCGACGTCGACAAGGACGAACGCAGCAACCGCATCGAGGCCGCCTCGAACTTCCAGACGACCGACGAGCGCATCTTCGCGCTTGGTGACGCCGCCCTCGTCGACCAGCCCGACCAGGACAACCCCGCGCCGCCGACCGCACAGGCCGCCTGGCAGGCCGCCGAGGTCGCCGGCGAGAACATCGCTCGCGACATCCGCGGCCAGCCGCTCAAGGAGTGGACCTACGACGACAAGGGGACGCTCATCTCCGTCGGCAGCAAGGCCGTCGCGCACAACGTCAAGGGCCTGCCTGTCGACACCTTCGGCGGTCCCGCCGCGAAGGCCCTGAAGAAGACCGTCGCCGCGCGCTGGATCAAGAAGGTCAACGGCTTCGCCGACGCCGCGAAGGCCTTCCCCGATATGTAGAACGGCGGCGCCTCGGGCGCCGTTTTAAGAATTGAACCGTTCCCTACTGCTTTCTACCGATACTCGTTCAGTCGCTTTTTGAGTCGCTTCGCAGACTGGCCCGCCGCGCCGAAGTATTCGCGCTCGGTGTCGGCGCCCTCACCGGCGAAGATGATACCGCGCGAGGAGTTGACGAGGCCGACGCCGTCGGCCAGTCCGTATTCGACGGCGGCCTCGGCGTCGCCGCCCTGTGCGCCGACGCCGGGCACGAGGAAGGGCAGGTCGACGAGTTCGCGGACGGATTCGAGTTCCTCGGGTGCCGTCGCGCCGACGACGAGGCCGACGTTGTCGTTGTCGTTCCACTCCGCACAGCGCTGGGCGACGTACTCGTAGAGGGGCTTGCCGTTGCCGACGTTGAGATTCTGGAAGTCGGAACCGCCCGCGTTCGAGGTCCGACAGAGGACGATGACGCCCTTCTCGGCCATCGAGAGGTACGGTTCGAGCGTGTCCCGGCCCATGTAGGGGTTGACCGTCATCGCGTCGACACCGAGGCCGTCATCGTCCAGCAGGTCCGCGTACTGGCGGGCAGTGTTCCCGATGTCGCCGCGTTTGGCGTCCAGCAGGACGGGCACGCCCTTGCCGTGGGCGTAGGCGACCGTCTCCTCCAGCGCACGCCAGCCCTCGGTGTCCTCGTAAAAGGCGGCGTTCGGCTTGTAGCAGGCCGCGTGCTCGTGGGTCGCGTCGATGACCCGTCGGTTGAACTGCCAGCGCGGCAGGTCACCGTCGAGGAAGTCCGGGAGGCGGTCGAGGTCCGGGTCGAGGCCGACGGAGACGACGCTGTCTGTGGATTCGATGCGGTCGCCGAGGTCGTCGAAGAAGCCCATCTACCGGCGTGTGGCGGGCGGTGTTTATAAGCACACCCGTTTCGTCTGGGTCTACTCGGCGTCGAGGGTTTCGGCTACGGCACGAACCACGCGGAGCGCGCTCTTCACCTCGGCCCCGTTCTCGACGAAGACCAGCGTTCGCGGCGGTTCGACCGCCTTCGGGCGGACGCGAAGCCCCTCTGAATCGCCCCGTTCGGCGGCGGTCTCGATGCCTTCGCGGAACTCCACGTGTGCGCGGTCCGGGTGGACGTACACCTCGGCGAGGCGTTCGAGGTCGCCGCTCTCGCCCTCGTAGTCGATGGCGTAGGCGAAGGCGCCGGCCTCGGTGGGTTCCACGTCGGTGTCGGCGTCCGTGACCGACAGGCGGCCGAGCGCGCCGCGCTCGTAGCCGTGGATCTCCGAAGAGAGTAGCTGTCCGATACGCTTGCCGTCGGTGATCTCGTCCCTGACCATTTATAACTCCGAGCGGGCGGCGTCCGCGAGTTCCTGAACGTCGATTCCCTGCCGGTGTGCGTAGAGGACGGCTGCGGCCTCGATGGTGACCGCGAGGTTCGACTGGAGGGTGTTGACGGCGGCGACGGCCTCTTGCTTGTCGTGGCCGGCCTCGACGAGTGCCCCGAGGACGCGCTCGAAGGTCGACCGCTCCTGCAGGATGGATTCGTCCGGCACGAAATCCTCGGGTACGTCGACCTCGTTGGGGTCGAACTGGACGGTCAACTCGCCGTCGGTGCGGTCGACCATCCCCTCGCTGGCGGCGACATCGACCAGTCGCTTCGCCTGATCCGGCGAGAACCAATCGCGGTCCAGCGACAGCGCGACGACGAAGGCGCTTTCCCCCATTTCGCGGCTCCCCTCCTGTCGGAAGGGCGCGGCGACTGCCGTCCGGAGGCTCATGCATGTTGGCTGACGTGGCGCGGCCAAATACCCGTCGGTC
>NZ_JAZKTR010000162.1:0-5314 GCF_036625485.1 Natronomonas sp.
ATGGCGAGCAACGAGATTCGTTGCACGAACACGAGATGTGGCTGGTCCGAAGAACCCGACCCGTCAGAAATTCCGACACAGTATTGTCCGCGGTGTGGCTCCGAGACGACGCTACAGAGTGACGCGGGTTACATCGAGGAGGAGGATCGTGACTCCTACCACAAGGGGTAGGCCCGTTACTTGCTCGACCGGACGAGCGTCGCCTTCCCCTGGCCGTAGGAGGCGTCCTGTTTGACACGGAATCCGTAATGGACGGTCCCGTTTGATCGGTGGACTGTGACGCCACGCCAGTTCGACCGGCCCAGGCGCTTCGCACGTTCGACGGCACGGGACTTCGAGTTGTGGGTCGAGTTCTTGGCGAAGCGGCCAGTTTTGACCTTCCAGTCCCCCTCGCGCGAACTGCTCTTGTTGTTCTTGTTCGGGACGACGTGAATGGGCTTCTTGCCTTTTCTCGCCATGTGTGAAACAAGTCGGTTCTTCCGACAAAAGCGTTCTGTTGAATACTGTTGACACAAAGAGCCTGGCTGTTGAGAATCCGATACGGCGTTTTTGATACCCTGAGAGGTTCTTCGCCGATGTTTACGTGACCGCGTCCTCGACAACCGACTCGATGTCGTCCTCGATGGCCTCGTCCACCCCGTCGCGGCCGGAGCCGTCTGGGCGGGCCGCTGGCGAGGTGTGTTTGCCCGGCTTTTCCCCCGGGTTCGAGGCCGGAGAACCGACCTCCTCGGGGTCGGGTTCGTCACCATCACCGCCGTCGGCACGCTCACGGGAGTGACGGACCATCTCCTCGGCCAGCGTCTCCCTGAGACGCTCCTTGCCGACCTCGGGGACCGCCCGTGCAATATCCTCCGGCCGGAGCGGGCCGGCGTCGATGTCGGCGTCGGGTTCGTGCAGCGCACGCGCGAGTTCGTCTATCTCCTCAAAGGAGGTAGCCATCTGCGCCGTGTCGCGGGCCTCCCGGGGATCGGCCTGCCCGGTGACTTCTTTGACCTTCTTTGCGACCGACCGCGCCTGTGATTCGCTTTCGACCCAGTCGATCTCGTTCGACAGCATCTTCGCACAGACCTCGATGTACTCGTTTTCGTCGTAGGGCTCGAACGCAAGGACCCGGAACCGACTCTGGATGTGTTCGGGCAGTTCCTCTCGGTGGTTACAGGCGGCGATCACCTGCGTCCCCACGTCAACGTCGTAGCTCTCCCGGGCGCTGTCACGGACCAGCCGGCCGTGTTCCATCGGCGTCGACAGCACGTCGTAGGCGTCGTTGTCCAGCGCGTCGATCTCGTCTATCAACAGGATCGGCGGGTCGGATTTCAGCACGTCACGGAGCTTCGCCGCCGTGATCTGGTCGCCGTCCCGGTACATGACCCCGGGAACGTTGCTTTCGAGTGCGAGCAGCAGGGCGGATTTCCCCGAGCCCGGCGGCCCCTCGAACAGGACGTGCGTGTCGCCGCCCCGCAGGGCGGCCGAGACGACCGTTTTCGCGCCGTCGTGGCCGTAGACGCCCTCGAACACGTCGCGGCCACGCTCGGCATCGACGCCGTCCACCTCCCCAGCGGCAGCACTGTCCCCGCCCTCCTCGTCCTCCGGCGTGGGGGGATCTCCCTGGTCGTCGTTTTCCATGTATTGAGTATCCCCGCCCGGCCGCTTGAGTCTGTCCCCCGGCTACTCGTCGTCGGCCTCCGCGTCAGCCTCCGGTTCCTCCTCCTCCCCCTCTCCGTCGCCGCCGCCGAGTTCGTCGCTCACGTCTCGCCACGCCTCGTTGATCGCCTCGTAGGGCTCCGACCCGTCTGTGACGAGTCCGTTCGCACGCGCGACGACCCACTGCCGGGTCTGGACCGACGCCGCGCCAGCGCCGGGGCCGTCTTCGAGGATGCCGCTGGTGTCGAAGTCGCGGTCGGTGCCTTCGAGGCCGACGATATGGCACAGCGTCTCGATACGTGCCTCGTCGGTTTTGCAGTACCCCATGCCCTTTTCGAGCGCCGCTTCCATTGCGATTTCGCAGGTGTCAACGTCACCATCCGCTTCGTCTACCTCTGGTGCCATACGCCCACGTACACCCGGACGGGTCAAAAACCTGCCGCGGTCAGAACCCAAACAGGCCCGATGCGCGCCGAATCCGCTCCTCGATGAACTCGTCAATGTCGGACTGTATCGGCCCGCCGGGGCCCGGCGCCGACGGGAACTGCTCTGTCGCCGCCTCGTAGACGTCGGCGTAGAGATCGACTATCTGGTCCTCGGTCAGGTCGTAGTCATCGACGGTGTCGGCGATGGTGAACGTAAACGCCATGTCACGCTCGATGGTGAGATTCTGGCCGACGCGGCCGATCTCCCACGACCCCTGGAGATTCGGCCACTGATCGAGTACCTCGGCGAGGACCGCATCGGACGCACTCGGCAGCGCATCGACCAGCGGGCTCTCCTCGCGCCAGGGGCCAAACGCCGCCCGGAGTTCGCGGAAGCCGCCGTTGACGGCGACCCAGGAGTCGGCCTCTGTCTGCCGGAACCCGGGGGCGCCATCTGGCGGCCCGAAGACGAAGCGTGCGTCGCCACCGACCGTCTCGACGCCGCGATCATCGACGTCGACACGGCGGTCGGGGGCGCGGTCGACGGTCGTCCCGAACTCCGCCCTGACGTCCTCGGCGAACTCTGTGGGGTCGCGTGCGCGCTCGAACTCGCTCTCTATCTGGCCGATGAGACGTTCCATGAAGTTTTTGACCATGAACTCGTCCCACGCCGGTTCGTTGGGGCCGCGGCCGGACATAATGTCCATTTCTATCCACCCCTCGAAGGTCCCGTCATCGCGCTCATCGACGCCAGCACGCGGATGCACCTCGGTGAAATCCGAGTCGATACTGTCGGCGACGATCTCGATTGACTCCTCGACCCACGCGCGGTCATCGGCCTCCCACACGCCGACGAATATCATCGCCCGGGTCGGGCCCTCCCCCCTGTGGACGCTGATCTCGGATTTCGAGGGCTGAATCCCGGTATTGCCGATCCATGTCGGCATCCGAAAGACGACATCGGAGCCCTCGGCGTCGCCCTCGACGGTCAGCACGTCGACAAGGTCCTCCAGTTTGAACCCGATGTCTTCGGCGAGTTCGCCCGCGCCCTGGATCTCGAAACACTCCAGGCCGTAGTCGATGACGACGGAGTGGCGGTCGATTGCCCCGACGTTGTCGAAGTGCATATCGGTACAGTTCCAGAAAAAGTCACGGAGACGCCGCTCCGCCTCGTGAACGCTGCCCCCGGTCGCGTCGACTTCGGGCATCGACAGCCACGACTGGCGGTCGTCGGCCCAGTCTTTCACGGGCACGACGGCGGGCGGCTCGCTTTCGGTCACATCGGCGGGGAACCGCTCGAACTGGTTGATCTCCTCGTTGTTCTGGACCTTCCCGCTGTGGTGGTGTGGGACCGCCGGAACTGCGAATTTCACAGCGCACGGGACCTCCTGTGTCGGTTTTCCGCGTGGGCCCTCTTGTTCCGAGAGCGGGACTGACCACACCTCCCGGCCCTTGCCGCTGCCGAGGCGGTCCCACCCCAGTTCCTCCAACCGTTCACGCGCGAGGTCCTCCTCGTCGTCGTAGAACATCTCGGCGATGTCCTGTAGCTCACCACGCATCTCGACTTTGACTGTGCAGTCGGTCCAGTGGGTCGTCATCGTCGCTTCACCAACTCCCCGAGCTTTTCATCGAGCGTGTCGATGAACTCCTCCACGTCGTCGGGTTCCCAGTCGAAATCGTCACCGACGAACTCGGCGTTGACTTCCACGAACTCGTCGTGTTCGTGGCCGAAGGCCCCGTAGTCGGCGTAGAACTCCTCGCAGTAGGCGTCGGGGTCGATCTCGCCCTGGACGAGATGGCAGCCACCGCCGGGGATGTAGTGGGCACAGGAGTCACACCGCTCGTGGTCGGGGTCGAAGTCGGGGCCACCGGGCCGGCGATACGCCGCCTGGCGCTTCGAGTGTGGCGGTGTGAACCGTATCGACCCGTCATCGAACGCCTCGACGCCGCCGTCCGTGACGGCGGGGAGGTAGCGGCCCTCGGTCGGCTGGCAGAGTTCGACCACCAACTGCTGTTCGTCGGCGACTTCTTCGGCGTCTTCGAGCGTCTCGAAGACGACCTGGCCCATCATGCCGCTCCGGACGAACCCCTTGGTTTCCCAGTCCCACACCGCGTAGCCATCGGGGAAGAATCGGTTGGCAGCGTGGACGCGCGGCGTGCCGGACCTGCTGGATTCGACAGCAGACCCAACCTCGGATCTGACGCGTGAACGAATGTCTCGGCCCATAACCTCTTTTCACAGCGGAGTGGCAAAAACGTTGTATGCTGATCGGGAAGATGCTCAAATACGTCTGGGCGCTCAGACGTGGCATCAGCGCCGACAGCGAATCGGACACGGAGAGAAAGGGGTACCTCTCCTGGCGCGGCGAGTGGCACGCCGCAGCCTGGGGGTTCTCGGTCGCGTTCGTCGCCGCCGTGACCGGCCACGCCTGGATACTGCTTGTCGGAGTCGGGTGGGTGTTCACGCGGGCGAAAGACGAGCCTGGGTTTCTCCCGTTCCCGGGACAGTTCAAAAAGGAGTCGCTGTACCTGATCGCACACGCTGTGCCGGGGTATCTCCTCGGGCTCGCCGCCGCAGCAATCTAACCGAACAGCGCCTTTTGCCACCGTTCGAGGCCGGACTGTGGGTTGCGGCCGAACGAACGGACGAGGATTTTGGCGACGACACTCAGAATTGCCATTATCTGTTTCCCTTCTTTGTCGAGAACGCCCGACACCGAAGCGTCGATGTTCTGGTCGTCCAGCCAATCCTGCAACCACCACGACGCCGTGACCGGAATCTTCGGGTCATCTCCCGAAAAGAACCTCGCCTGCCGCCAGACAAACTGCTCGAAGCCGGTGTCTGCCTCGGCGCCAGGCTTCGAGGGCCGGAGGCCGCCGTCGCGGCCTTCGAGTCGGTCCCGGAGGTGGTTCATGTCGATGTGTTCGACAACGCGCTGTGCAGCGTCGGTCAGGTCCTCTTTCGAGTTGACCCCCTCCATCGCTTCTTCGCCCGGCACCTGGGCGTAGATGTCCTCGTCGTCCTCGTGCTTTTTCGGCGCCACAGCGGCGCCGACGGCGTCGGCGACCTGTGCCTCGACGGGCGCCCCGGGCTTGTGGTCGACGTTGACTTCGAGCCCTTCGACCCGGGAGAACACCTCGACACGGTTCGGGTTTGCACTGACAGTCAGGGGCAGTTCGTCGTGTGAGATCCGGGCGAGGCCGCCAACGCCGTCGTTCCAGAAAAAGCGCGTGTTGCCGACACGGCG
>NZ_JAZKTR010000015.1:0-26352 GCF_036625485.1 Natronomonas sp.
CCCCTCCGCGACGTTGCCCTCCTTGTTGAGGACGATGGCCTCGACGTAGCCGTTGCGGCGGGCCTCCTCGCCGGCGAGCATGGAGTTGACGTAGGGGCCGGTCGCCTTCACGTTGGTCGGGATCTGGCTGGAGGCGTGCTTGCGCCACGACGAGACCATCACGTCGACGCCGTTCTCGATGGCGTCCTCGCCGAGGTAGGTACCCCACGGCCAGCAGGCGACCATCGTCTCGGTCGGGCAGTCCTTCGGCGAGACGCCCAGCGAGTTGTAGCCGTAGTAGACGAGCGGCCGGATGTAACAGGATTCCAGGTCCTGTCCGCGGATGAGTTCCAGCGTCGCCTCGGTGATCTCCTCGCGGGTGTGCTGGATGTCGTGGTCCAGCACCTTCGCCGAGTCGAACAGGCGGTCGAGGTGTTCTTCCCATCGGAAGAGCGCGGGGCCGCTGACCGTATCGTAACAGCGGGCGCCCTCGAAGACGGCGGTCCCGTAATGCAGCGAGTGCGTCAGGATGTGGGTTTGTGCGTCGTCCCAGTCGACGAACTCTCCGTCCTGCCAGATGGTGTCGACGTCCATTTCCTCGAAAGACATACTCCGTCTGTGGACCGGGCCCGTAATGAGTGTTGACGATTATTGCCGAGCGCTCACACGGTCTCGCCCCGTTCTCGCCGGTCGTCGACCCCAGTCGAGGCGGCCGTCTTTTTGTACCGTGCGGTCGATATCGAAATATGCTCGAACTGCTCGGTCTCGCGTGGTCGGCGTGGAAACTCAGCGTCAAACGGCTTGGACCGGCCGGCGGCATCGTCTTCGCGCTGGTGGTCGTCGTCGGGTTCATCCTGTTTCGTGACTGGCTGACCGACAAATACCCGAAACTCGGAAAGGCGCTCGAAGACGCCATATAGGTCGGACGACCGCGTGACGGCCGTCTGACTGAACGTTTTGTGGTGGGCGGATAAATGGAGAGTGGCGTATGAGCGCCCGCAACCTGCTGCCCGTCGCGGCAGCCCTCACCGACCCCATCAGGCCCGCGTTGCCGCCGACGACCAAGGCCGGCCTGCTGGCGCGAGCGGCGGCCGTCTACCGGCGGCTCCACGCGCTGGTCCGATGAGGCCGGGGTGGGCTACACCGCCATCGCTTCTTCGAGCGTAAAGCGTCCCTCGTAGAGGGCGGTCCCGACGACGACGGCGGCCGCGCCGACCGCTTTCAGCGCCCGCACGTCGTCGAGCGTCGAGACGCCGCCGCTGGCGACGACGGGGATATCGACCGCTTCGACCACGCGCTCGACGGGTTCGCGGCGGATCCCTCCCAGTTGCCCTTCCACGTCCACGTCGGTAAAGAGGATCGCGCCAGCACCCAACTCCTCGTAGCGGGCGGCAGCCTCGGCGGGGTCCAGTCCCGTCCCCTCGGTCCACCCGGAGACGACGACCTCGCCGCCCTTGGCGTCGAGGCTGACCATCACGGTGCCGGGATACTCGTCGCTGATCTCGCCGACGATGTCGGGGTTTTCGACCGCCGCGGTGCCGAGGATGACGCGGTCGACGCCCAACTCCAGCAGGCCCGTCGCGTCGGCGGCGGTCCGGATACCGCCGCCCAACTGCACGTCCGTCTCGACGGCTTCCAGGATCGCCTCGACGGCCGGCGCGTTCCCCCGGTCGCCCTCGAAGGCACCGTCGAGGTCGACCAGATGTAGCGTCTCGGCGCCTGCCTCGACCCAGCGTTCGGCCGCCTCGACGGGGTCGCCGTACTCCGTTCCGGTCCCGCGCTCGCCGCCGACCAGCTGGACGACCTGTCCGTCCTGCATGTCGACGGCCGGAATCACCTCGAACCCCTCGAACATGTTGGTATCGGGGCAGCGCCACATCAAAAACCCACCCATTACTCGCAAGCACGGCGCTTATCTGCCGCCCCATCGTTTCGCTTCGTATGGTGGAACTCTTACTCGTCGTCGGTATCGCGGTCGCCGCTTTCGTTGGATACAACATCGGTGGCTCGTCGACGGCGCCGGCCTTCGGGCCGGCCGTCGGGGCCGGCGTCCTCTCGAAGGTCCTTGCGGCCGCGCTCATGACGATTTTCTTCTTCATCGGCGGCTGGACCATCGGCCGGGAAGTCATCGCAACCCTCGGCGGGAGTATCGTTCCGAGCGAGCTCTTTACGCTCGAAGCGAGCATCATCGTCCTGTTCTTCATCGGCTTTGCGCTGTTCATCTCCAACTCCTTCGGCGTCCCCGCATCGACGTCGATGACCGCCGTCGGCTCGATTGCCGGCCTCGGATTGGCGACGGGGTCGCTCAACTGGGGCGTGATGGGTCGCATCGTTTCGTGGTGGATCGTCTCACCCATCATCACCTTCTGGGTCTGCGGGGTCATTGGCCGATACTTCTACCCGACGCTCAACGAGTGGATTGCCATCCCCGAGTCCGACGGCAGTCCCTTCAGTGGTGACGCGACGCGACGCGAGATGGTCGGTGCGATCGTCGTCATTGCCATCGGCTGTTTGATGGCGTTCTCAGCGGGTGCCTCCAACGCTGCCAACGCCGTCGCGCCGCTCGTCGGGAGCGGCGAACTCTCGATGAACATCGCCATCCTGCTGGCGGTAGTGGCGGTCGGCGTCGGTGCCTTTACCATCGCTCGGAAGACGCTGGACACGATGGGCAGCGACCTGACCCAACTGCCGCTGACGGCCGCTATCGTCGTGGCCGTCGTCTCCTCGACGGCGACGGCCGCCCTCGCGGCCATCGGCATCCCCGCGAGTTTCGTCATCATCGCCACGATGAGCATCATCGGCCTCGGCTGGGGTCGGGCGACCCGGACGACGACCGCCCGCGATGCGGTCCGTGGTGAGGGTGCGAACGTCTCTGTCGGGGCGCTGGCAGCCGACGAGGGTGCGACCGTCGGCGACACCGAAAAACAGGGCGAGAACGCCCCGCCCATCGGCGAGGAGGAAGTCGACGACATCCCCGCGGCCTCGGACCTCTTCGATCCCGAAACGACGGGCCGAGTCATCCTGATGCAGAACTTCGTGCCCACGCTGGCGACCGCCGGCGCGTTTCTGATCTTCCGGTTCTTCCCGATCTGACACCCAGCCCGCGGATTCCGCGTTCGGCCGCCGTCACGGTCGTTTGCGGTTTTTTCTCCGGCCGGCCGACCGACGCGTCTCACGGGTCGGACCGAAAGTGCACAATCGTTCGTGTACGGCGGACGCACTGGCTGTAACAGCAACCTTCAACACATAGGGGCGTGAACTCACGTGTTGATGCCCACGGTAGAATACCTCAACTACGAAGTACTGGACGACCATGGGATGGACATGGACGACGACGACCTCTTCGAGCAGGCCGCCGACGCGGGACTGGACGCGGAGGACTACGGTAGCCTCGACGTCGCCGAGGGCGAGTACATCCTCGAAGCGGCCGAGGCACAGGGCTACGACTGGCCCTTCTCGTGCCGTGCCGGCGCCTGTGCGAACTGCGCCGCCATCATCAAAGAGGGCGAAATCGAGATGGACATGCAGCAGATCCTCTCGGACGAGGAAGTCGAAGAGAAAGGCGTCCGTCTGACCTGTATCGGCAGCCCGGCTGCCGACACGGTCAGGATCGTCTACAACGCCAAGCACCTCGACTACCTGCAGAACCGCGTCATCTAAGCCGTCTTCCCCGCGTCCCACGACTGCGGGTTCGCCGGAATCATGACGACCGTGATTCTGGCCGATTTTGCGTATAGAGACGTTCAAATGCCGATTTATCTCGTTTCTGCGCGATGACGGAACACGCCCGTAGCACGGGGACTGTATAACCGACCGACGACATCAGCCCCAGCAAGCCCTTTGCATATTCCACACCATTATTCGTGTATGAATAACGATGACGACAGTCGTCGACAGGGCGTCGAGTTCGGGCCGCTGGCCGAGGCCCTCGAAGACGCCGAGTACCCGATGACGGGGGCTGAACTGCTGGATGCGTACGGGGACCACGAACTCGAACTCGAGGACGGGACCGAGACGCTTCGGGCGGTACTCGAACCGCAGGGCGAAGTGACGTTCGAGTCCGCTGATGACGTCAAACGGAACGTCGTCGGAATGGTCGGTGACGGAGCTATCGGTCGGAAACGCTACTCCGACCGCGGGGGAGAGACGAAGGCCCAGAAAGAAGCCGACGACGAATCGCTGTGACCGCCCGAACCTCGGGCGGCATCGAACGGCTGTTCCACAGGGCGGCATTCGAAACGGGAGTAACGACTGCGAGTATCGACCGGCTCAGTGGCGTGTTTCCAGTGCCGCCAGAAGCGTCGCCGTCTCGATGATCTCCGCGAACTCCTCCGAGAGTTGCGCCAGCGCGATGCGGTGGTTCTGTTCGGCCGCATAGCGCGTCCCGTTCAACTTCCTGTCGTGGGTGACGCAGGCGTCGCCCACGACGAACGGCTCGAAGCCGAGGTTCTCGGCCATCCGCGTCGTCGTCGAGACGCAGTGGTCGGTCGTGAACCCGACGAAGATGGGTCGTCGAATCCCGGCTTCCCGGAGGCGCATCTCGAAGTCAGTCCCGATGAACGCGCTGTTTACCTCCTTGGTGATGACGGGTTCGCCGTCTTTCGGTTCCGCCCCGGGCTTGAACGCGTTGCCGGGTCGGTCCGGCCGGAGCGGCGACCCGCGTTCCGTCGAATCGTGTTTGACGTGAAACACCGGGAGGTCGGCCTCGCGGAACGCCTCGATGAGTTCCCCGATGTGGCGTTCCGCGTCGGGATTGTTCCGGTCGCCCCACTGCTCGTCGTCGAATCCCTGCTGGACGTCGATAGGCACCAGCGCGACCCGGTCGAGGTCGAGCGTCTCGTAATCCCGGTACGGCATACTGTACGAACAGGTACCCGAGCGGCGTGGATATAGCTTCCCTCTCCGGCGGTATCTCCGAACGAGTGGACGTACGTCCACCGATGCCGGTCGAGCCGTCCCGAAGCCGGGCGTTTATATACTCGCTCGCCGCAGGACGGCGTGTGTCTTCGCCCGTCTTCGGTCTCGCTACCGGTCCCGACCTCCTCCGGTTGCTCGCGGTGCCCGTCTTCGCGTGGGCGGCCTACCGCGACGTCCGGACGCGCCGGGTCCCGAACCGGACGTGGGCGCCGCTTCTGGTCGTCGGGTTCCTCGCACTCGTCTGGGACGCGTGGCTTGCGACGGGGATTTCGGCCTACGAACAGCAGTTCTTCCTGATTCGGGTCGTCCTCTCCGTGGGCCTGGTCGCCCCGCTCGGCTACGTCTTCTGGAGACTCGGCGGCTTCGGCGGCGCCGACGCCAAGGCCGTCATCACGCTGGCGGTGGTCGTTCCCGTCTACCCGACCTTCTACCTCACCAGCGGCGCCTACCCCGCGTACATGCCACCGCTCGGCGTCTTCTCGCTGACGGTGCTTTCGAATACGGTACTCGTCGGCCTCTTCTATCCCGTCGCGCTCGCGGTGCGGAACCTCCCGAACGGCGAACTCACGCCCGCGATGTTCATCGGCCGACCGGTCGCCGTCGACGACGTCCTGAGCGAGTACGGCCGCCTGCTGGAAACCGGCGACGGCTTCACCCGTAGCGGCCTCGATATCGACGCGCTTCGAATGTACCTGCGCTGGCGCGGCATCTCCTTCTCGGAACTCCGCGCGAACCCTGACCGGTATCGGCACCCCCTGCCCACCGAGCGTAACGACCCCGGCGACGGCTCCATCGTCGACGACGAACGCGCGCTGACCGACGGCGGCGACGCCACCGTCGAGGCCCCGACGCCCGCCGTCCGGCCGCTCGACGAGTGGGGCGCCGAGCGCTTCCTCGACGAGTACAGCGCCTACGGGGCGACCCCCGAGCAGTTGCGCGAGGGCCTCGAGACGCTGACCGCCGCCGACCGCGAACGGGCCTGGATCACGCCCGGCATCCCGTTTATCGTCCCGATGTTCGTCGGCCTCGTTCTCGCCTTCACGTTCGGCGATCTGCTGTTCGCGCTGATGCGGGCCGTGGGGATGGCCTGACGGCGAGGCATAGCCATCGCTCGTCGATGCATCGGCGGCTCGAAAGGGGAAAAGAGCGCGTGGGAGTTAGGCTTCGGCGGCGACCTCGGCGTCTTCTTCGAGGTCTTCCAGTGCCTTGACGACCTGGTCGCGGTAGATGCCGAGGTCGACGTCGTACTGCGTCTCGGCCATCGCGTCGTACTCGTCGACGGTGTCGAACGTCTCGATACGGTCGAGGGTGCGTTCGGCCGTCTCGACGACCCAGCGGTCGCGGGTGCCGGCGTCGACGACGGTGATTGATTCCGGCCGCAGGGAGACGTTCACGTCGCCCTCGTCGGTCTCGTAGGTTCGGGGTTTGCCGACGACGGCCACGTAGGCCGGCGTTTCGGCCTCGCGGAGCACCGAGGCGGCTTCCGGCTGGTACTGGCCGGCGTAGGCGAAGAACGTGCCCGTCGGGTCGACGATGCGGCCGCGCCAGTACTCGGAGTCCTCGCCGACGTCCTCCGTCTCGGTGAGCGTCCCGACGACGAAGACGCGGTTGGCCCGCTCGCCCGTGGGGAGCAGCGAGTAGACGGGCGCGCGCTCGTCGTCGGATTCCTTGAACGTGTACGTTGCGTCGTTGAACTCGGCCGCGAAGGCGCGTCGGGCGACCTCGCGGGTGGGTGCGGATTCACTCATTACAGGGACCTCGCTTTGATCAGCACGCTTTCGGCATCGTCCGGTGCGCCCAGCGTCTCGATGTCGTCGGCCAGCACGTACCGGCCCATCGTCGGGCCGCGAACGCGGTAGTAGCGGCCGAGGACGGTCTCGCCCATCTCCTCGACGACGACCTCGGTGTCGAGGGCGTCCATCGCCATCTCCTGGGCTTCATCGAGCGTGATGCCGGTCAGTTCCTCCGTGGCCTCCTGATTGAAGATGACCTCGTGGACGGCCTCGCCGTCGTCGATGACGCCCTTGATACGGAGGTCGAACTCGCCTTCGACGTCGCCGTGTTCGGAACAGCGGCCGTTCTGGAGGACGCGCGTGCAGTCGTCTTCGGGACAGCGCTTGATGAGGCCCGAACCGGACTGGATGTCCACCAGGGCGCCCTCGACTTCGTCGGCGTTGTCGCCGACCTCGATGTCCTCGTCGACCTCCTCGATGGTGGTCGTGGAGTTGAGCTTCACCGAGAAACTGCCCTCGTACTCGTCGGTAACGAGGTTGCCGAGGCGGTAGACCTTCCCCTCTTCGAGCTCGGGAAGGTCGCTTTTCGCCCACTTGGTGAACTTGATTCGCCCGGTCTCGTCGCCCACGAGGCCGACCTGTGCGATGGAGTCCGCGCGGGGCTCCCACAGATCGACGACCTTGACGGTAAGGTCGAGCCACTCTTCGGGTTTGTCGATGTCCTCGACGTTCGCGGCCTCGCTGCCGCCGCCGGCCAGTTCCTCCCGATCCATGTCGGCCTCGTCGAGGTAGGTCGAAACCACGCTGCGGCGCGCTTCCTCGATGGGGACGCGGTATTCGGAGACCAGCGTCTCGAGGCGTGTTTCGATTTCGTCGACGCTCACATCGAGCGAGTCGGAGAACTGTTCGTGTATCTCGTCCGCGTGCTGTCGCAGGTCTGTCATGGTGTGTCCGTCTCCGCGTGTTTTCAATGGGAGACGTACGCCGGTTGGTGCTTGATAGTATAAAAGTCGTCGGTAGCGGAGTGAAAGTGAAAACCGGCCGGAGGCGAGTGGTTGGTCGTGGTATCGGCTCCTTCGTGATCGCTCACGGGGCCGACGACTCTTTGTGGACCGCGTTCCAAACGGCGAGTGTGAGCAACCGTCGTCGTCTCGAACGGCTCCTGCGGACGAAACTGCAGTCGGCGGGCCAGCAGTACGCGGAGGCCAAGAAGGCCTACAGCGACGCCAAAACGGCGACCCTCGCGGGGCTTCCGACCGATGACGAGGGGCGGGCGAGGATCGTCTGCCGTCGGTACGCCGAGAAACGCGCCGTCTCCCTGGATGCGGAGGCCCGGCCGGCGTGTTTCGACGCCGACCATCAGGACTGCCGCGGCTGTGTCGAGGACATCCGCGAGGACCGCATCGAAACGTGGTAGGCCACCGTCGGGGTCTGGTCCAGTAACCGTTATCAGGAACGAGGTGGTTTGCTTGCTGTAGCCCGACCTGATGGCTCGAAGCGATTCCTTCCCCGTCGACCGCCCGCTGGCACTCGCCCGTCGTGGCCTCCAGCTTTTCGTCTATACGCTTGCCGTCGGTCTCGGTGTCGCCCTCAGCGTGCTGATCCTCGTCGGAACCCTGCTGGCCGTGAAGCAGGTGACCGACTCACGGACCCTCGGGAGCCTCGTCGCCCTCGTCGCCTTCGGACTGGCCATCGCGCTTCCGGTCTACTGGCTCGTAGTTCGGGAAACCGAGGACGAAAACGATATGCTGTGAGTGCCCGCAGGACGGTCCGCGACCGCGGTCTTATATTACGTTCCTGTCCCTGAAGACGAGTATGAGTTATCTCGTCGCCTTCGACGGCACCGACCTGTCGAGTACCGCGCTCAGGCGGGCGGCCGCCTTCGCCGAGTCGAACGACGAACGCCTCGTCATCGTGAGCGTCCTTCCGACCGACAGGTCGCTGGCCGAGCAGTACGGACTGGTCGAGGGCAACGAATACGACCCGGAGGCCGCCACCGAACGCCTCCGGGAGGCGGCCCTAGAGATCGCCCCCGATGCGGAGTTCCGCGCCGAACATATCGACCGCTACGCCGGCAAGGGACAGATCGCGACCAAGATCCGAAGAGTGGCCCGACAGGAGGAGGCGGACGTCGTCTTCGTCGGCAGCGATAACGCCGGCCGCATCGTCAAACCCATCGCCAGTGTCGGCGATTCGGTCGCGGCCGGCCTCGACTACGACGTCTTCATCGTCCGGTCGGCCTGATCAGAAGTTCTCGATGATGTGCTGTTGGATGTCCTCGACCTGCTCGGACTGGTAGGTCCACATCGCCTCCCAGATGTTCGGCCCCGTCTCGATGGCGACCAGCGCCGCCGGGTCGGCATCGGACACGTCGGGCGTGTAGACGACGAACCACGACCGCTGGTACTCCTCGCCGGTGCCGGTGTGGATGTGGAGGCCGTCCCGCTCGTAGGTGATATCCGGCAGGCCGTAGATGTGGGTTTCGACGTCGCTTTCGGCCAACCGCTTATAAACCGTCTCGGTCCCCCGCTCGTCTCGAATCCGCGAGAGTTCCTGAAACGCGACGTCGAGTCGGCCATCGTCGGCCGTGAGCGCCCGGTTCTCGATATACCGGGACATGACGATGAGCAGGAGTTTCTCCTTGTTGGATTTCGGGAAGCCCCGAAGCGAGAAGACCATCTCGTCGAGGGCGGTCAGCACCGACGGCGCCTCGTGTTTGTCGACGCCGCTCAGCCCCGTTCGGTAGAGGTCGGAGTTGACGTACAGGACCGCGTTCTGGAGCTTCTCGAGCGGCGAGGTGGCGACGACCTCCCCGTCTTCGAGGAGGACGACGACGTTGTCGGTCGCCTCGGGGAGTTCTCGCTCCTCGATATCGACCGACAGCGCACCGAAGGACTCCTCGAAGAGCCGCTGGACCGGCTCGGGCTCTCGGCGATTGAGGACGACGAGCGTCCGGTCCGGCAGGTCCCGCTCCGAAAGGAACTCCCGCAGCGAATCACGTCCGTTCGTGTCCATTCGTTATCAAAAACTAGGCGTGGCGCTATTTAAATCGCAGGCGAGAATTCACGGCCGAAACGAGCCGTTCGTACGACCCGTATCAGACGCTTCGCGTCGACCCGCCGTCGACCGGCACCGCCGCGCCGTCGATGTAGGAGGCACGCTCGCTGGAGAGCCACGCGACCGCCTCGCCGAGTTCTTCGGGGTCGCCGACACGTTCCAGCGGGATGCCCTCCGACCAGTCGTCGAGTCCCGCCTCGTAGTCCGGGTAATCGCCGCGTTCGACGCCCTGTTCGACCAGTTCCTCGATACGGCTCGTCTCGTGGGCGCCCGGCATGACGGCGTTGACCCGCACGTCAGGGGCGAACTCGTGGGAGAGCGTCTTCATCAGGCCGATGACAGCCCGTCGGACCGAATTCGAAAGGACGAGGTCGTCGATGACTTCCTTGACCGACCGGGAGGTGATGTTGACGACGGTGCCGCCGCCGTCCTCCGAGAGGGTCGGCTGGGCGGCCCGGACGGTTCGGACGACGCTCATCACCAGCAGGTCGTAGGCGTCGTACCACTCCTCGTCGGTCGTCTCCGAGAAGGGCCCCGAGGGCGGGCCACCCGCGCTGGTGACGACGTGGTCCAGTCGGCCGAACGTCTCGATGGTTTCGTCGACGAAGCCCTCCAGTTCCGCCTCGTCGGTGATATCGGCCTCGACGGCGAGTACGTCACCGTCGCCGAGTTGCTCTAACTGGGCTTCCGCCCGTTCGAGGCGGTCCGTATCGCGGCCACAGACCGCGACATCGCAGTTAGCACGGGCCAGCGCCTCCGCGCTTGCAAGCCCTAATCCTGCGGTTCCAGCCGTTACGAGCGCTGCGTTACCATCGATTCCGAGATCCATATCGGGAGGTCGTCCGCCGGCAGTATAAAAGGGCACCTCGCGGCAGCGTCGGCGTCACGTCGTGGCCACGCCGCGTCTGCTACTCGCGGACCTGAACGGTCCCGTCGGTGGTGACGGTGACGGTGATGTCCCGGCGGACCTCGCGGCCGTGGACCGCGTCGCCAGCGGCGTCGCCGACCAACTTCATCAACTCGGGGGCGGTCCGGTTCACCTTCACGCCCGCGTCGTCGCAGGCCGAATACACGCGGTTCGGCACGTCGTAGAGGTCGGTGCCGGCCTCGACTGTCAACTGGACGGGCGCCGACAGCGCGTCGGCGAACGCGACCGTCTCGCGGGCCTTGGCGATGTTCTGGCGGGCGCTGGCCTCGATGCTGGAGACGTTCGCACGGGAGGTGCCCAACTCCTCGGCGATGGTCGCCTGCTGGATGTCCTGCTCGCGGAGCGCGAGTACCTCGGCCTGCCGGCGGGTCAGGACGCTCTCCTCGGCATCGAATCCGGCACGGTCGAGCAGGTCGTCGACGTTCGGAAAGCTCATGGGTCGTATCGAACGGGGTCGTACCTATCGAGAACCGATACGGCGGATCGGGGTGACACGGCTGGCTTAGTTGCCCCAGAAGTTCTCGCGACTGCCCAGTCGCTCGCGGTCGAGTGCCTTCTGGCGGTCGCTTTTGCCCTCGCCGTCCTCGGTCTCGCTCTCGCTTTCGGCTTCGTCGGCATCCTCGGCGTCCGTCTCCTCGTCGTCCGCCTCCTCTTTCTCGTCCTCGTCGGGAATCTTCTCGACGATGTCGGCGCGGGCGTGGCTCGACCGTACCTCGGTGATCTTGACTTCGGCGCGGGCCGGCGGCAGCAGGCCGTCGACCATCACGATGAAGCCGTCCTCGGTCTTGCCGACGCCGGCGCCGGATTCGTGGATATCCTCGACGTCGACGACGACCTTCTCGCCCATCTTCACGGGCTGTTGTTTCAGGTCGCGGATGGGCTGGTTGTAGTGAGAACACCACTCGGCACCGCCGCGGTCGCCGTAGTGCTGACATCCCATGCCCTCGATGCGTTCGGAAAACTGCGGGCAATCGTCCGCGAGTGGGCAGTCCGGCATACGGTTGGATTGCCCCGCTGTCGATTAAACGCTTGCGGGTCCGACGCGCCCGTCGCCAACGCCAGCGCTTTGCCGGTCGACGCCCAACCTATGGGTAGATGAGTCGTCGCGTCCCCGAAGCCGCCCCGCTCGTCGGGCTCGTCCTCGCCTTCGCCTTCGCGCTGTTCGGCCTGCTCTTCTCGTCGAATCACCTCGGTACCCTGCTGGTCAGCGCGCTCGTCCTCTATCCCTTCGTCGCCTTCGGTATCGTCCGCTCGGAGGACCCCACGGGCGTCTTCGTCCCGGATTACGTCCTCGCCGCCGGCTTCCTCGCGAGCGCGCCCATCCTCCTCTACGGCATCGCCATCGGACAGACCCTTTTCGGGGCGCTCGTGGCACTCGTCGTCGGTGTCCCCCCTGCCCTGTATCACGCCCGGTTCGGCGAGTCGGTCAACCCGCTGTCGCCCGACCAGACCCTCGCCGTCGGCCTGCTCGGGACCGCCGGCCTGCTGGCCTACGCCGCGGTGTCGAACCTGCTCGTTGGGGCGGCGGCGGCCGCCATCCTCGGGGCCGCGGCGGTCGATTACCGCCGCCAGCGGGGCGGTCCCATCGAACGTCGTACCCGAACGATAGCGCTCGTGGGCTGTCTCGGTGGTGGCCTCGTCGCCTTCGCCGCGCTGACGGTGACCGGCCGGCCGACGGAGGGACTGGCCGCCGGGGGCGTGCTGGTCGTCATCGGCACGTTCGTCGCCTTCGGCGCCGGAACGGCCTAATCCAGATACCGCGCCAGCAGTTTCCGGTCCAGCAGGTCCAGCACGATGACGACCAGCCCCGCGATGCCGACCTGTGCGGTGATCGGCAGGTTCGTGAACAGTCCCAGCAGGATCAGTTGTCCGAAGAGGAGCACGCCGCCCAACTCGAGGCGGTCGACGGCGTCGACCAGATTCAGGTCGTCGTGCAGGTCGACCCGCGCCGGGATGCGGTTGTCGCTCCCGATGCCGAAAAGCCCCAACAGCGGCGGCTTGTCGCTTCCCATAGGGGCCGTACCGCTGGTGGCATAAAAGGGAGACTGGCCGTGGCAGTTCCGCGGAAACAGCGGGGAAGAATCGACCGATCAGGCCGGCCTCGCTCCGCTCGGCCGGATGCTCCCTCTACGCCAGCGGCGTCCGCTCGACGACCGTCCCGTCGTAGGTCGGATACTGCTCGACGATTTCGCCGTCTTCGAGGTCGCCTTCCTCGACCATCTCTTCGAGGAGCCACCACGCCAACTCGACGTGGTCGGATTTGACGGTGTAGAACTCCTCGGGGACGCCCAACTCCTCGAGGCGCTGTTCGGTCACCCACGTCTTCCCGTAGACGATGGTGCCGTCGTCGGTGATCTCGTCGAACTCCCGCTGGATGTTCCGGGCCATCCGCTTGAGCCGCGAGCGGTGCTGGGCGGCGTCCTTGAACACCGAGGTACAGAAGTAGACCTTCTCGTGGGAGGCCATCTCCTCCAGAATGGCGTCGTCCTTCGAGCCCTCGACGGCCGACATGTGGTCTTCCTGCAGTTCGAAGCCCTCCTCCTGCATCCGGCGGTAGTTCCCGTCGGACATCTCGAACTCGTTGATGTTACAGAAGTCGGCGGCGCCCTCATCGAGGAATTCGAGGAACTCCGGTTCCGCGCGAATGCCGGGAATCTCGAAGGCCGGCGTCAGTCCCTCCTCGCGGGCGATGTAGAGGATCTCTTCCCACTCGGTGCCGTGCATGTCGCCCCACAGCTCCAGCGGCGGGTGGAAGCGAATCTCGTCGAGACCGGCCTCGGCGAGCCGTCGCATGTTCTCGCGGCCGCCCGTGATGCCCGTATACAGGTGGGTGTGGTGGTCCTCGCCGAACTCGTCTTTCAGCAACTCGATGTACCGGCAGGTCTTCTCCATGGCTTCTTGCGGTTCCCCGCCCGTGATCGAGGAGCCGAGCGCGTCCATGCGCTTTGCCTCCTCGATGATCTCCTCGTCGTTCTCGATGGGCCGCTCGTTGGCGTACGTCTGGGTGACGTTCTTGCGGTTCTCGCCCAGCGGGCAGTAGAAACAGTCACGCTGGTCGCAGTACCCGTAGACGAAGAGTACCATCTTGCCCCCCACGGCGCACTGTTCACAGCCCTTCGAGATCATTCGTTATCCCTGTTTATCCGTCGAACGGGAAAAGTCGTGCGTTGTGGGTCCCCGAGTCGGACCTCGTCGATGCTGGAGACGGCTACTGAAACGAAGATCCCATCCCCGAAGTATCGGACCGACCCGACTCTCCGGCTGTTCCCGGTCGCGTCGCCACGCTCCACTTATAAACTCGTCCTACTTGCGGCGTGTTACCCTGCTAGCCGACGAACTCATGAACGCGAATCGCGTCCCTACACACGATGAAAAACACGCGACGTGAGTTCCTTGCGGCGACGGGAGCGGTCGGTGCTGCGGGGCTGGCTGGTTGTACCGGGCAACTCACCTCCGAGGGGGCGGCTTTCGAGGCAACCGAAGCGACGCTTTCGGCGAACGTCCAAAACGAGACGGGCTACTCGCATTACCGGACCGTCGAGGACGTCCAGACCCGAGAGTTCAGCCGGTTCGGCATTTCCCGAACCGTCGAGGTGACGAGCGTCATCTCGGAGTACGACCGGGCGATCGAACTCGGGTTTCTCGGGACGCGGATTCAGGCGGCGGTCTTCGCGACGCTGTCGACGCCGACGATAACGATCCTCGGCCGTGATTTCAACCCCATCGCGGATATGGACACCGTCGCCATCGCCGAGATGATTCAGGACCGGTACGACAACATCCGGAACGTACAGGAGGACGCCAGTTTCGAGACCGAGGTCGCGGGGGAGACGACGGCAGTCACGCGGTTTACGGCCGACGCGCGCCTCGTCGAAATCGGGCAGGGAATCGAGATATATCTCTACGTCAGCGAACCGGTTGAGCTGGGTGAGGATTTCGTCGTGACCCTCGCCGGTCATCCGACGGCGTTCGGCCGGAACGAGAGCACGGTTCGAACGCTGATGGGCGGCGTCGAGCACAGCGGCGAGTGAATCGCCTCGGGGTCACGTGGTTCGAGACGCCGTAGGCGTCTCGTCATCACGAGAGAGCTTCGCTCTCTCGGACGACCCCGAGGCTTCCCGTTTCTACGACGTGACTTGCAGACACACGCTGAAAGTCAGATGTGTCCGTAGCGGTCACAGTCTCCACGGGCGTGTCTTCGGGCCATCCCAGCCCTAGTTTTTGCCGCGAGGGCGCCGCAGGCGCCCGAGCGTGCAAAAAGTTCGACGGAAGGAACTTAAGCGCCCGCGTGAAAGGGAGTGACAACGAGCGATGCTGCTCATCCTCTGTGTCGACCTCGACGACGACCTCGGCCGGAAGACGGAGTTCGATACCCCCGTCGTCGGCCGCGATAACGTCGAGGAGGCCGCCGTCGCCCTCGCGAACGCCGACCCGGAGGACTCCGACGTCAACGTCTGTTTCCAGGGCGTCCACCTCCACGACGTCATCGACGACGAGAGCGTCGAGGTCGCGGTCGTCACGGGCACGGCGAAGGCCGACGTCTCTGCGAACCGGAAGGTGGGCGAGGAGGTCGACACCGTCCTCGCCTCGCTGTCGACCGGCGAGGACGTCCGGGCGCTCGTCGTGACCGACGGCGCACAGGACGAGTCCGTCCTGCCGGTCATCCGCTCGCGGGTGCCTATCGACGCCGTCCGCCGGGTCGTCGTCCGGCAGGCACAGGACCTCGAATCGATGTACTACA
Organism: Natronomonas sp.; assembly: GCF_036625485.1. Lineage (GTDB taxonomy): Archaea > Halobacteriota > Halobacteria > Halobacteriales > Haloarculaceae > Natronomonas. The sequence continues at coordinate 15,356 of NZ_JAZKTR010000015.1, forward strand.
CCTTCAAGCAGGTGCTGGCTGACCCCGAGACCCGCGGGACGATTCTCGTCCCGCTCGGCATCCTGCTGCTCATCTATCCGGTGGCCATCGTCGCCGACATCATCGGCCTGCCGGGGTCGACGCTAGGGGTCGTCTCGGCGCTCATCGGCCTGTACATCCTCTTTCGCGGCCTCGGCCTCGAAGACGCCATCGACAGCGCGCTCGAACGCGTCCGCGTCGGGCTGTTCTCGGGGCGGGCCCAGCTCATCACCTACGTCGTCGCAGCGGCGCTTATCGTCGTCGGCGGCGTCGGCGGCCTCGAAACCGTCAACGGGATGGCCGACCCCCAACCGCTCGCTGCGGTCGCCGGCTTCGTCTTCGGCGCCGTGCAGTGGGTCGCCGCCGCGGGTATCGTCGCCGCCCTCGGCCGCATCACCGACGAGTATCTGGCCGGCAACTTCCGGTGGCGCTACCTCAACGCACCCTTCTACGTGGTCGCGATCGCCATCGTCCTCCACGGGCTAAGCGCCTTCTTCCTCGATATCGAGTCGGTCGGCCTCTCGTATCTCGCGGCGACGCTGACCGCCGGCACCCTGCTGGGCCTCGCCAGCACGCTCGCCTTCGCCGTCGCCGAACAGCGGTTCTCGCCGACTGGCGACTCCGAGTCGGAATCGGAACTGATCGGCTGAGCGTTATCGCACCGCCAGCCCCACGACACCCGGCAGCCCCAGCGAGCGGTGCCGCCAGCCGTCGCCCGCGTTCGCGAGGAACGTCCCGTCTTCGGTGACCGCGTAGGTCGGCTCGTCGTAGGCCACGTCCGCGATCCGGCCGCCGACCGGGAGGTCGACCGGCATCCAGTCGTCGCCGCTATCGGTACCGCCGTCCGTCCGCTCGAAGAGTCCGTCAGCGGTGGCCGCGTGCGCACGGTCGTCGTCGGCCGCGACGACGAGGAAGGCTCCCTCTCGGGCCTGCATCCAGCCGTTGGCGAGGTAGTAGAGTCCCGCGTCGGTTGCCGCCAGCAGGTCGCCGTCCGCGGCCACGTCGTTGGCCCCATCGAGCCCGACTGATGTGCCGTCGGTCCGGTAGACGCCATCGGCCGCAGCGACGAGGCCGCCGGAGATGGCCCGGACGTCCTCGATTTCCGCGATGGTCTCCCAGCCGTCGTCGTAGCGGGCGAGGCGGCCGTCGCCACCCGCCAGCAGATTCTCGTCGAACCCGACGGCCGTCGCCGGGCCGAAGCCGGTCTCGACGAAACCGTCGTCGGTCTCCAGAAGTACGTCCTCGGGTGTGGCGACCGCAAGGCGGCCGTCGGCCGCCACGTCGGCGGTCTCACCACGGTATTCGAGGCTGAACTCGCCGACGATGTCGTCGGAGACGTTCACGCGCGCGAGGCCGACGCTCGTGGCCACGTAGGTCGTCGTCGCTCCCGACTTCTCGTCGTAGACCCGCTTTTCGTCGATGGTGATGTCCTCGTCGGTCATATGTGTAGGCGGGGCGGCATCCGCCGAAAGCGTTTATACCGGCGTCGCCTGCTCGTGAACCCGGTCGAACAGCCGTTCGCCCCACGTCAGGACGGCGTCATCGTCACAGAAGGCCGCACCGGCGAGGCTGCCGTCGTCGTAGACGAACAGTCCGAGTTCGGCCTCGTCGAAGACGACGATAGCGAAGGGGAGTTCGCCGTCAGCGATTCGGACGTCGAAGGCTGAGGCGTCGACGGCCGCCTCGAAGCGGTCGTACGCGGTCTGGACGCGCTCGATGCCGTCGTCCTCGATGACCAACTTCGCCGTCAGGTCATCGGCGGCGACCTGCTCGTGGATGTCCGAGAAGTACCGGGGCATCCCGGCCGGCGAGAAACACCGGAGAGTGTCGGCGTCCTCGGCGAGCGCTTCGAGGTGGTCCAGCGGTCGCTCGGGGGCGTGTCGTCCGGGGACGATGACCCGTCCGTGTTCGATGGCCGCCAGCGGCACGTGCATGTCGGCCGGAATCGCGTTCAGGATCGGTTCGGCGGCGACGAGGCGGTCGAGTCGCGCCCGGTAGGCGTCATGGCGACGCCACGCCAACCGCCCGACGCCGGTCAGTTCGTAGCCGTCGGCGCCCTCGGTGACGAGGCCGGCCTCCTCCAGTTCGGTCACCGCCTTGTAGACGGTCGACCGCGACCGGTCGAGTCCCTCGCGAAGGGCACGCTGGGACTTCGCCCCGTCGGCCAACCGTGCCAGCAGGTCCGCCCGCTTGTCCAGCAGGTCGGCGACGGCCGGTCGCTCGATTCCCACGTCCGGTGGGTTACTCATTTCCCGATACTTTCGGGCGGCACGGTACTGAACGTTTCGCCTCGCGAAACATCGTTCGCAGTACGAGACAACGGTCGGGCCATAACATGAAGGCCCAACCGACTCCACGAATAGATGCGCCCGCTGGCGCTGCCCTCCAGCGTATCGGGGTCCGACCCCTGTCCCGGAACCCCTTTGCCGCCACCCTCCCAGTAGTCGTACATGCAAGTGTTCGGGTCGAGCGGCGTCCGCGGCATCGCAGGCGAGGAGTTGACGCCACCCTTCGTCGGCCGGATCGCGGCCGCCGCCGGCACGGTTCTCGACGCCGAGACGGTCGCGGTCGCCCGCGATACCCGTACGACGGGCCGGATGTTCGCCGACGCCGCCGCCAGCGCGCTCGCCGGCGTCGGCTGTACGGTCCACCGCCTCGGCGTCGTCCCGACGCCCGGCGCACAGGCCTACGCCGAGCGCGAGGGCGTCCCCGTCGTCATGATCACGGCGAGTCACAACCCACCGGAATACAACGGCGTGAAACTCATCGGTGGCGACGGCGTCGAACTCCCGCAAGAAACCCTCGAACGCGTCGAGGAACGGCTGCTCGCCGAGGACATCGACCTCGTCGGCTACGACGATACCGGCGGCCACCGCCGCATCGACGGCGCGGGCACCACCTACGTCGAGGAACTACTGACCCACCTCGACCGCGAGGGCCACCGCCAACGAATCGCCGACGCCGGGTTGACCGTCGCCGTCGACCCCGGCCACGGCGCCGGCTGTCTCACCAACCCCGAGTTCTTCCGCGAGCTCGGCTGTCGCGTCGTCACCGTCAACGGGCAACCCGACGGCCACTTCCCCGGTCGAAACCCCGAACCCGTCACCGAGAACCTCGCTGACCTCCGGCGACTCGTCCGGGCGACCGACGCTGACGTCGGCATCGCCCACGACGGCGACGCCGACCGTGCCATCTTCGTCGACGAAACGGGCGACCACATCGAAGGCGACGCCGCCCTGGCCGCCCTCGCGGCCGCCGAACTCGATGCAGGCGAAATCGCCGTCTCGGCGGTCAACGTCTCCCAGCGTCTCGTCGACGCCATCAAGGGCGCCGATGCCGGCCTCGAGCTCACGCCCATCGGCAGCACCTACATCATCTCCCGGATTCGAAAACTCCGCAACGAGGGCCATGCGGTACCGATCGCCGGCGAGGGCAACGGCGGCATCATCTTCCCGAAGTATCGTATCGCTCGCGACGGCGCCTACACCGCTGCCCGCTTTCTCTCGTTGCTCGTCGACCGACCGGCCAGCGAGGTCGCCGCCGCCCACGCCGGCTACGCCAACGTCCGCGTCAACCTCGAGTACGCGGATGCCGAGGAACGCGGCGCTATGCTCGGCGCGGCCGAATCCTACGCCGCCGACGCCGACGCCGAACTGACGACTATCGACGGCTACCGACTGGATTACGGCGACGCGTGGGTACTCGCCCGTCCCAGTGGCACCGAACCCCTCGTCCGCATCTACGCCGAGGCGCGGGACCGCGACCGTGCCGAGCGCCTGCTGGCGGGGATGCACGAGGCGATGGAATCCGCACGGGAGTAACAGGGACCGTACCGGCTACAGTTCGCAGTCGTCCAGCGCCGCCTCGATGCGCCGTCGCGTTTCACGGGCCGATTCGAGGTCCTCGGCGACCGCACCGCTTGCCACCCGCCGTCGCTCCTCGTCGGTCATCTCCGCGCGCGCGACCGCGGCCGTCCGCAGGCGGTCGTACTCCTCGCGTCGCGTCAGCGCTCGTACCCCGCGAAGCACGGCCACCGTCTCCTCGTCGGCGAACCGCCCGACGACCGAGACGAGTTCGTCGGCCAGAAATCGGAGGGTACCGGCAGCCGGCGGCGGCCAGCCGATACACAGCGGGTCGGCCGAGAGGCCTTCGAGATACGTCCGGTTGGTCGCCACGCGGCGCTTGAGGCGATCCGCGTCGTCGACGTAGTGGCTCAGTTTCGACCCCGAGTAGTCGGCGTACTCCAGCAGTTGGGTGACCGAATTCGTCCCGGCCGGTTGCTCGCGGACGTATTCCAGCAGTCGTTCAGGCGGCGTGTCGTACTCGACCAGCGGGGCCGCCGCCGCGGTCTTCACCCATTCGACGAACTCGCGGGCCGAGGCTTCGCGACGAAACGCCGAGAAATCCGACCGGACGGCCTCGTTATACCGCTCTATCGGCTCGCGTAACTCCTCGACCGGCGCATCGAGGTCGGCCTCGCCCAACTCGACCAGCCGTTCGAGGTCGTCGATGCGGTCGTCGAGTTCGCGACGGCGGTTCCTCGCACGCTGGCGGGCCTTCCGGTGGCGGGTTTCGGCGGCCTCCAGTTCCTCGCGCAACTGGGCGTATTCGGCAGCCGGCGAAAGCGCCTCGCGAGCGGCCTCGAAATCCCCTTCGTCGAGCGACTTGGAGACGCCCTTGGTCTTGACGTGGCGGTCGGCTTCGACAAAGGCGTCGCTTTCCGGAACGTCCTCGGGAATCGACTCCAGCGTCTCAGAGATGCCGTTGCGGAACTCGACGTAGCCCTCGAAGTCGTCCCAGTCGGTGGCGCGCTCCTCCCAGCGATTCAGGACGCGTTCGATGGCCTCGTAGGCGTCGGCCACCTCGTCGAGGCCCTCGCGTTCGTCGGCGCGCTCGCGGCACTCGCGGAGTTGCTCGCAGGCGTCTCGGAGTTCCGCGGCGGCGTCGGACACGTTACTCGTAGACCTCGTCGGGGTCGAAGACCTTGTTACCGACGAACTCGCCGTCGGCCGTCCGGTGGAAACAGCTCTCGTAGCCCGTGTGGCAGGCCCCGCCCTCCTGGTGGACGACGTACAGCAACGCGTCGCCGTCACAGTCGACGCGGATCTCCTCGATTTCCTGGGTATGGCCGCTGGAGCCACCCTTCTTCCAGAGTTCGTCGCGGCTCCGGGAGTAGTAGTGGGCATAGCCCGTCTCCTTCGTCTTCTCGAAGGCTTCCTCGGAGACGTAGGCCAACATCAGGACGTCGCCGCTGTCGGCGTCCTGTGCTACCGCGGGCAGAAGTTCCTGTTCGTCGAAGGCGAGGTCGACACTCATTATCGGAAAGTGGGTCGGTCGTCGGGATAGGCCTTTTCCCCAGCCCATCGAAAGGGTTGAAATACGCCACGAGCGGGGCAGTCGGAAAACCCGACGGGTATCAGTAAGTCTAAGAATGCCCGGCCGACGATTGGTAGTAATGACGACCCTCGGCACGGCGAATGCGGACCCCGGCGAGATGGACACCGGGCGGCTGTCGGTCGGCGAGGCCAGAGACGGGTCCGAGGTCGGGCTACCGGTCGCCGTCATTAACGGCGCTCGGGACGGCAAGACCCTCTATATGCAGGCCGTCTCCGACGGAGACGAACTCAACGGGCTGGGCGTTATCCAGCGATTCGTCCCCCAACTCGATCCGGCGGAACTGGCCGGCGAGATCCTCATCGTCGGCATCGTCAACTACTACGGCTTCCAGGTCGCCGAACACCGCAACCCCATCGACGACACGAAACTCAACCGGGCCTACCCCGGCGACACCTCCGGGACGGCGTCGGAACGCATCGCTGCAGCCACCTTCGATGCCGCCAGCAGTGCGGACCTCGTTCTCGACCTCCATCAGGGCTCGACATCCTGTATGATAAACGAGACGCGGGTCCGCTGTGGTAGCCGCCACCGACTCCATCGGGACTGCCTCGAACTCGCGAAGGTCTTCGGCTGCGGTCACATCCTCGACCAGAAGGGCCCGGACGGCCAACTCGCCCGCGCGGCCCCCGACGAGGGCATCCCCACCATCGACCCCGAACTCGGCGGCGCCGTTGGCTGGGATGAAGAATCCATTCGAAAGGGTGTGAAGGGCCTCTTCAACGTCCTCCACTACTACGGGTTCCTCGATGGCGACATCGAACGCCAGCCACAGACGCGAGCCTCCAGTTTCGAACAGCACGGGGCACCCGCCGGCGGCCTCGTCTCCTTCACGGTCGACCTCGGCGACGAAGTCCAACGCGGCGATACGCTCTTCGAGGTGACCGACCCCTTCGGCACCGTCAAAGCCGAAGTCACCGCCGACTCCAAGGGCGTCTTCTGGCGCCACCGCCGACTCCCGCAGGTCGCGACCGGTGAATACGTCTGCTCGGTCGGAACGGACATCGATCAGTTCTAAAGCGGGCGTCGAACTACGGTTCCTCGGGAACCGCCATCACAGGAACCGACGCGTTCCGAATCAGGCGTTCCGTCGTACTGCCGATGAGGTGCTGGCTCAGTCCCGACCCCGCGCTGGAACCGGACACCGCGAGGTCGATATCGTTGGCCTCGACGTAATTCAACAGGCCCTGCTCGGCCGACAATGCCCGTTCGACGCTCGTGGTGACCGACCCCGAAAAGGACGACGGGACCTCCTCGACCGCCGCCTCGATCAGCGAACCCGCCGCGGCATCGACGTCTCCGGGGAGTCGGCCGCCCAGAAGCGACTCCTCGACGACGTGAACGAGATGCAGCGATGCGCCGTGGCGGGACGCCGTCTCGATGCCGGCCGCTACCGCCGCCGCCGACGGGGCACTTCCATCGACGGCGACGAGGATCTCCTCGTAGGGGAACCGTGCCCCCGAAGCGGCACCGGGAGGGAGCGCGATGACGGGTATCGGTGCCCGTCGGAGGACCCGTTCGGTCACGCTTCCGACGAGGTACTGGACGCCCTGTCGGCCCCGCGTCGGCATCACGATGGTATCGATATCGTACTGCTCGGCGTACTGGACGATCGTTTCGTCGGGGACGCCCTGTACGACGTCCGTCGTCACGTCGACGTCTTGCGTTCCGATACTCGCGACCGTCTCCTCGACGATCGATTCGCCTTCGTCGACGAAGGCGTCGACCACCTCGCCGTCGACGCGCGTGTGGCTGATCTCGGAGGTATCGGCGACGTGGAGAACGAAGAGTTCGGCACCCGTATCCGCCGCCAGCGCGACCGCGTACTCGAAGCCGGCCTGTGCGGCATCGCTGCCGTCCGTCGGAAAGAGGAGACGGTCCACCATACGTCAGTCAACGTCGATGGGACCTATAAAACCACGACCGAACGGGCGTACCCGACTACATGCGTCGATAGGGTCCGGGCACGGTCGATACCGTACGGAGGGGAAAACGAGGGGGTGAGCGAGGACGGTTCGTGCCGCCGAGGCGTCGGAAGCCCTACAGGAGCGGCGCGATAGTCGGGAGGATGCTCCCGCCGACGTACAGAATCGCCGAGGCGCCCAACCCGAGCGCCAGCAGCAGGAAGATTGCTATCCACGAGAGCTGAACGCCGCCGTTCGAATCCGTCGGGGTTGCCATATCTGACGATTGGGAATTTCCACCGATAGGTTTTGCCTTCTCGACCGAGGCTCCGTCCCAAAGGACGGAGTTTTACCGTTCGGGGGGCAAAACATCGAGTAATGAGCGAAGACGAAGGGGAGCAGTCGGACAAACAAAAATACGAATTCCAGAAGGTCATCGAGGAACTCGACGACTACTCTGGGTCCGGCACGCAGCTCGTCTCGATTTACATTCCCGAGGACAGACAGATCAGCGACGTGGTCGCCCACGTCACCCAGGAGCACAGCGAAGCGTCCAACATCAAATCCAAGCAGACCCGCACCGCGGTACAGGACGCCCTCACCAGCATCAAGGACCGCCTGAAGTATTACGACGTCTACCCGCCGGAGAACGGGATGGTCATCTTCTCCGGTGCGGTCGACGCCGGCGGCGGCCAGACCGACATGGTCACGGAGGTCCTCGAATCGCCGCCGGACCCCATCGAGTCGTTCCGGTATCACTGCGACTCACATTTCCTGACCGAACCGCTACAGGAGATGCTGGGCGACAAGGGCCTCTACGGCCTCATCGTCCTCGACCGCCGGGAGGCCAACGTCGGCTGGCTGAAGGGCAAACGCGTCGAGCCAGTCAAGTCCGCCTCCTCGCTGGTGCCGGGCAAGCAGCGAAAAGGTGGCCAGTCAGCCCAGCGATTCGCCCGACTCCGACTGGAGGCCATCGACAACTTCTATCAGGAGGTCGCCGAGATGGCCGACGACCTCTTCGTCCCCAAGCGTCACGAGATGGACGGCATATTGGTCGGCGGTCCCTCCCCGACCAAAGACGAGTTCCTCGACGGCGACTACCTCCACCACGAACTGCAGGACCTCGTGTTGGGCAAGTTCGACGTCTCCTACACCGACGAATCCGGTCTCTACGACCTCGTCGACGCCGGCCAGGACGTACTGGCCGAGGCCGAACTCATGCAGGACAAGGTCGAGATGGAGGAGTTCTTCGAGCAACTCCACGACGGCCAGAAGGCGACCTACGGCTTCGACGCGACGCGACAGAACCTGATGATGGGTTCGGTCGACCGCCTGCTCATCAGCGAGGACCTCCGGAAGGACGTCGTCACCTACGACTGTGACGGCCGCGAGGAGTTCGAACTCGTCGATCGCCGCGCCGAGACGCCCGACCACACCTGCGACGGTGGCGGCGAGGCCGAAGTGGTCGAACGCGAGGACGCCATCGACCACCTGATGGAGCTGGCCGAACAGCGCGGCTCGGAGATACAGTTCATCTCGACGGACTTCGAGAAGGGCGAACAGCTCCTGACCGCCTTCGGCGGCATCGCCGGCATCCTCCGCTACTCGACGGGCGTCTAACGACGGTCAGAATCGAGGGAGCTCCCCACGGCCCTCATCGCTTTTCGTCCCCCATCCTCGCAGAAGTGCCGTATTCAGTCGTCGCTTACTCCAGCAGTTGTTCGACCTGCACTCGCCGCCGTTCGAGGTCGAAAACGGGGTCGACGCCCCCCTGTGCCTGAAGCCGGTCGAATATCAACAGCGGGTCGGTTCCCGCCTCCTCGACGGCTTCCAGCAGGGCCTCGATATCCCGGCGGTGCAGCGCCAGCGAATCCAGAAGGCCGATAGCGATAGCTAGCGGCACGGCAGCGTCGTCCTCGGGGAAGGTACTGGTGATGCGGTCGAAACGCGGCGCCGACGGGGCCGAGTCGGCGGTCGAAAGCGTGAGACACTCCGGACAGAGCGCGGCGTGGTCGCTCTCGTCGGGCGCGTGTTCGCGGAACCGTTCGGGTACCGCAAAGGAAACCATCGGGGCACCGCAGTTCGGACAGTCCATACCGACGGTAGCCACCCCTGATAAATAGGGGGCGCGGTCCTACTCGATGTCCGCCGATTCGGCGTCGATCTCCGCACGGAAGGCCTCGGAGAGTTCGTCGGGGTCCGCCAGCAGGTTCGAATCGCCCGCGATACCCAGTCGGACGCTGCCGTCGTAGCTGAAGATGCTGATGCCGATGCCCTGGTCGTTGGCCTGCGGCACCCAGAACATGATGTCACTGACCTCGTGGCCGGCGAACTCCACACACTCCATCGGGCCCGGAACGTTCGTCACGACGCCCGTCGCCTGGTCTTCGAACTGTTCGAGGAGTCGATCGAGGACGAAATCCGGCGTGTGGCCGCCGAAGGTCAGCGTCAGATACATCAGAAACGCCTCGAGGCCGGCCGTCTCCGCGTCCATCCGCTCGTGGATGATTCGGATACGCTCGTCGAGGTCGGCCTCGCCGATGGGCAGCGGCACGAACGCCAGTCCGAAGTAATTGCCCAGCGTCCCGTCCCGTTGCTCCATCGGCCGCAGGTTGATGGGGACGCTCACCCGGAGTTCCCGCCCCTCGATGGGGTCGCCGCGGGCTTGCAGTACCCGCCGGAACGCACCGGCGAGCGCGCCGAGCAACACGTCGTTGACCGTCGCATCGTGGACCGCGCCGATCTCCTTGACGGTGGCGAGGTCGATCTCGTCGGTCCACCCGGCCCGTTTCACCGTCCCGAGGTCACCACGCAGGGAGGTCTCGATTTCGTCCTCCTGTGTCAGCATGTCCCAGCCGGTTTTGACCGCCTTGCCGGCCAGTCGGGCGGCATCGAGCGGCCCGTCGGGACCGACCGAAGTCCCCCTCTCGCCGGCAGATACTTCCGATTCGGCCTCCGCGGGCGGATCGACAGCCTCCGTCCCTATCCCACCGTCCGCTTCCGTCGCTTCGTCCCGAAACGCGTCGGCACTCGGCGGGTTCGGCACGATACCCATCGGCATCTCGATCTCTTCCGGAGAATCGACCAGCCCGAAGAGGACGTACAGCAGCGCGAACCCGTCGCCGATGCTGTGATTGATGCGGAAAGCGACGGCGTTACCGTCGCCGTCGCCCGCGTTCTCGATGAGGTAGGCCTCCCACAGCGGTCGGCACTCGTCGAGCGGCCGGCTCATCAGGCTGCTGACGAACTGCTTGAACGTCGCCGTATCCCCCGGTTCCGGAAGCGAGAGGTGGTAGATGTGCGTCTCGATATCGAACTCGTCGATGAACTCCCAGCGCGCGCGGCCGAACCCACTCGTATCGACGCACTGTTTGAACCGATCGAACCGGAGCAGGCGCTCTTCGAGCCGGTCGCGCAGCTCCTCGTAGGTTATCGGGTCCTCGAACCAGAGCACGCCGGTGATGGTCGTCAGATTATCGACGGTTCCGAGTCGACGCCACGCGTTGTCGGCGCCCGACAGCGGGTCAGACCCAGGCATTCGCTCGGCCTCCTGTTCGTCCGTTCGTTTCCGGTCGTCGTGCGCCCCCGGCGGCGGTCGAGCCCACTAACATCTGTTAGTGGCGATTTCGAATACAGTAAAATGAAGCTACCGCCGGAAAAAGACGGGCTTTAGTCGTCGGC
>NZ_JAZKTR010000163.1:0-5191 GCF_036625485.1 Natronomonas sp.
TCGGGGACGACGTTGTGGCCGCCGCCTTCGCCCGTCCACTCCCAGATGACGGTCGTTCCCGGCGAGATCCAGATCGTCGGCGGGTTGAAAGCGAACCCTTCGCCGGCACCGACCTCGACGGTTACCTCGTCTTGATCGCGCAAGTCCTTCGTCGTATCGTACAGGTTGGCGTCGTCCAGATACGAGCCGAACGCCGGCTCAACCTCGCCGCCACCGCCGGAGTCGCCTCCCTCCTCGGCAGCGGCGACCGGCTGGATCGCGCCCGCGGTCGCGCCTGCGGCGACCGTGGCACCGCCAGCAGTACGCATGAATTCCCGCCTTTTCATACAATCGGTCGTCAGGCCTGTGCGTGCTTAAACCCACCGATGGCGGCCTCGCGAGGCGCCAGTTAACGGCCGTTTGAACGGCTGGAAACGGCGTTTCGCCGAGTCGAGACGACAGAACTGGCTGGAACCGTCTATTCGCTCGCGTCGTCGTCCAACGCCGCCATCCCCTCTTCGGACTCCAGCGCCTCGCGGTGGACCCGCTCCATCTCGACCTCCAGTTGCCGGCCGCCGGCCTCGAAGGCCTCCGCCGGCAGGAAGGACGGCCGCTCGTCGGAGCCGGCACCGACCGCGCGCAACCGGTCGCGGTACTGCTGGGAGCGCATCCGGTCCGAGAGCCGGGCGTTCGCCACCGTGACGAACAGCAACACGCCCATCAACAGGAAGACGATACCCAGTGTCAGCACGATGGCACCCGCAAAGCCGAGGTCCAGTACCCCGACGAGGCTCGCGATCCACGCGCCGAAGAACGCTACGCCCGAAAGCGACAGCACGCCGGCGACGACCTGTAACATCTGGTTGCCGAAATCGCCGCTGGCCTCCGGCACCGAATCTGGATGCGGCAGGCCGGCGTCCTCGTCGACGTCGGGGACGTCGTATTCCTCCATCGAACACAGTGCGACCATCGGTTCCACGTCACGCAGGATCGTCCCCGTCCCCTGAATCGACCCGTCGGGCCGGACGATAACGTAGCCCTCGTCCGAGTACGCGACCACGCGTTCGTCCTCGCCCTCGCCGACGCGTTCGACGGCCGCGAAGACCTGCCGCGTCTGGACGTTGTGGCGTAGTTCCGCCTCGACGCGGTCCAGCAGTTCCGCGCCCGTGATCCAGCTGTCGGGGTCGAAGACCGCTTCCCACTCGTCGACGGACATCTCCGCCATATCGGCCGGACTGAACTTCTCGAAATCGTACCGCTCTTCGACCTGTTGGCGGAGTTCCTCGGTCGAAAGCTCCTCCGTCTCCTCGGGGGCATCAGGGTCAGGGCCCGTCTCCGCGGTCCCGTCCCGTTCGTCCTCCGAGGATTGTCGGGAGTCAGCCATTATCGACTGTAGTAGTGTGAACGGCTTACGCTTTCCGACACCCGAACGACCGGCAACCGACGCCGCCGGACGGACACGGCACACTCAAGCGCCTCCCCTCCTAATCGCCGACAATGGCCTCGGAAGCCGCGATCGCGACCGTCGTCCTCGTCGCCGTCGCTGCAAGTTTCCCCTGTTTCATCTACGGTGCGTGGATCATGATTGACCACGACGAGATCACGTGGGGCGTCCTCACCTACCACCTCAAGTTCATCCTCACGGGACTGTTTCTGACGACCGTCCCGCTCATCTTCTGGATGTTCCCCCGTCTCCTCGACCAGTTCGGCGGCTTCGCCGCCGTCCACGCCTTCTTCGGCCTGCAGGCCTACGCCTTCCTCGCGTTCGGCTTTACCGGTATCGTCCGTATCTTCCGCGCGAAATACGAACACGACCTCTACTCGGAGTACGACGAGGACATCCTGTTGGACGAGATCGGCGACGAGAACATGAAATTCTGGCGCCGTCGTCTCCGCGTCGGCGTCTTCGGCTACACCGCCTGCTGGATTATCGCGTTTCTGACCGGGGTCGCACGGTACATCGCGCTGCATCTCCTCTGACTCGGGCGTTCCGAGTCGTCGTAACCAGAGAGTCGGCCAAGAGCCCAGGAGGAGACAGTCGTTTTTAAGCAGTCATAGCCAAAGCCGCCTATCCCGATTCAAGCAGAATCGGGCGGTCTACCACTCGGACCCGTCGGCGAGGTCGACCTCGTGGTCGAGTTTCGAGGACGGACAGATATCCTCCAGCACGCAGTCTTCACAATCGGGGTTCCGCGCGGTACAGGTCTCCCGGCCGTGGCTGATAAGCAGATGCGTGTACTCCTGCCAGTCGGTCGCGGGAACGATATCCATCAGGTCGTCCTCGATTTTCTCGGGGGATTTTTCCTCGGTCAGTCCCAGTCGACGCGAGATCCGCTGGACGTGCGTGTCGACGACGATGCCCTCGACGACCTCGTGGCCGTGCTGGAGGACGACGTTGGCGGTCTTGCGGCCGACGCCAGCGAGGTCGGTCAACTCGGACATCGTATCGGGTACCTCGCCGTCGTGTTTCTCGACGATGTCCTCGCAGGCGGACTTGATGTAGCCGGCCTTGCTGTTGTAGTAGGTGATCGAGTCGATGTCCTCGGCGAGTTCCTCCTCGTCTACCTCGGCGTAGTCCTCGGGGCCGTCGTACTTCTCGAAGAGGTCGGCGGTGACCTTGTTGACCCGCTTGTCGGTACATTGGGCCGAGAGGACGACGGCGATGAGCAGTTCCAGCCGGTTCGAGAAGTTCAGCGATATCTCCGGTTCGGGGTACTCGTCGTAGAGGCGGTCGAGGACCTCGACGACCTGCGCTTCGCGAGAATCGAGTGGCATTCCCATATCGAAGGGGCGGCCGGCCAGCCCTTTGGTGTGTCGGGACGAAGCGGCCAGTCAGAAAGCAGCCGACTGTTCGGGCAGGCCCTCACGCCACGCGGCCTCGCCTGTCGGCGTGCCGGATTCGACCACGCCCTCGAAGACGGCCGACAGTTCCCAGACCTCCTCGCCGAGTTCCTCACACTGGAGACAGACGAGCGAGACCTCCCGCAGCGTCTCGATGGTCGGTTCGACGCCGGTCTGTTCGCGGACGACATCACCGGCGGCCTCGTCGGACGGTTCGTCGACGACGGCGCTAGGGAGCGCCCACCCGTCCTCGCCGGGCACCGCGAGCAGCCCGTCGGAACCCTCGATGCGGGCCTGGACTCGCGCGACGTCACCGTCGGCGGCCGCCTCGGTGAACTCCTCGGGGTCGACACTAACCGTGGTCTGGGTCACATCGAAGCCGTCGTGGTGTTCGTAGAGCGCGTCCAGATATGCAGCTACGTCCGCAGAGGGATGCCGGCCGGACATACACCTCACCATGATTTTCGGACCCATAAAGCCGTCCTATTATTCTCATCTCGCTGGAACCTAAACGGGTCGTTAAACGGGAGTGGCGCGACAGAGTAAGGCGAACCGTTAGAGTACACCAGTCGTGGTCGCCGCCTCGATAGCGGCGTCCTCCTCGATGCCGTCCCCGAGAATCGTATACCGGTCCCGGATCTCGTGGGCCGTCGTCATCGCCTCGATGAACTGCTCGTCGTCGATGCCGAGTTGATCGGCCGTCGTCGGTGCGTCGATGCTCGAAAGCGCCTGCCTGACCTGCTTCCACTCGCCGCCCACGCCGCTGTGGAGGTACTCGGTGACCAGCGAGGCGACGCCGACCTGATGGCCATGCAAGGCCGCACCGGGAGCGATGCGATCCAGTTGGTGAGAGATGAGATGTTCCGCGCCGGAGGCCGGCCGCGAGGACCCGGCGATGGACATCGCGACGCCAGAGGAGACGAGCGCCTTCACGACGACCCACGCCGACTCTTCGAGGCCGCGCTTGATGGAGTCGGACCGCTCGACCAGCATCTCGGCGGTCATCTGCGAGAGCGCGCCCGCGTATTCGCTGTATTCGACGTTCTTCAACCGGTGTGCCAGTTGCCAGTCCTTGACCGCCGTGTAGTTGGAGATGATGTCGGCACAGCCGGCGGTCGTCAGCCGCCACGGTGCCTCGGCGATGAGTTCGGTGTCGGCGATGACCGCCAGTGGCGGGTGAGCCGCAACCGAGTGGCGAGTGTCGCCCTCCGGAACCGACCCTCGCCCCGAGACGATGCCGTCGTGGCTGGCGGCGGTCGGCACCGAGACGAAGCCACAACCGAACTCGTCGGCGGCCATCTTCGCGATGTCTATCGGCTTGCCGCCGCCGAGGCCGATTAGATAGCCGGCGTCGACCTCCTCGGCGGCTTCGAGGACGTCCTCGACGGCCGAGAAGGAGGCCTCCTCGACGATGACGACCGCGGGGTCGTAGCCGGCCGCCTCGAAGTCCGCAGTGAGGCGGTCGGCGGCCAGTTCCTTCGGTGTTGGACTGGTGACGATGAGCGGCCGGCCGGTGAGATAGAGTTCGTCGACGACCTCGACCGCCCGGTCCAGCACGCCGTGGCCGACCACGACGCTCCGCGGGAGGCGAATCCACGTCGATTTCTCGAACATACCGGGATTCCACGACGGCGAGGTAAAACCGTTTGCCCTCCCCCACCCACGCGTTCACCTGTTCCACCGGTTCGTTCCCGCGTTCCCCTATCCTGAGATTTAGGGTGTTGCAGTCCTCGATACGCTATAGATAGCCGCCGTGCATCCCGATGATCGGTCGATGGGTGCGATGGCGGCCGGGAGACACATGCCCGACGACCAGCCCGAACCGCAGTCGTCGACGGCAAGCGCCGCCGACGATACGCCGACACTCGCCGACCGGTATTCCGTCATGACCGACCGGTTCGTCCATGGCGTCGAGTTGGCCGCCGCCTCGGTGTTCGCCCTGCTGTTTGCCATCGGGGTCGTCGACCTCTCCCTGCAGATAATCATGGCCGGCCGCACCGGTGCCATCACCGACCCGAACGTCGTCATCGGCTTCATTGACACCGGGCTGCTGCTGTTGATAATCGTCGAGGTGTATCAGACGGTGCTGGCCTATGTCCGGGAAAGCGAAACCCGTCGCATCGTCAAGCTCATCATTTATACGGGCGTCATCGCGATGGTCAGAAAGGCCATCATCTTCCGAACCACCGAGTACCCGACCGAACTCGATGCCCTCTATGCAGCCACCGCCTACACGATAATCATTTTCGGGCTCGTCGCGCTGCTGTTCGCCGAACGGGTCTACGGGAACGATCTGCCAGTTGGCGACACCTGATTTTAAAACCAGCCTTGTCGAACCACCTATTCGACCGTCCCCAACACGTCCAGCAGC
>NZ_JAZKTR010000164.1:0-5156 GCF_036625485.1 Natronomonas sp.
CCGAAGAAGACCAGCGGCCGGAGGATGAACTGGTTCATCACCGTCAGGTCGTCGAAGTCCTCGGCGACGAGGCCGCCGATGACGCCCAGCGAGGCGAAAAGCAGGGGCACGACGACCATGAACGCGACGAGGAAGAACGGCTGACGGACGGGCACCGAGGTGAATATCAGGCCGATAGCGACGATGATACAGCCGACGATGATCCCGCGGAGCGCCGCGGCGAAGATGTAGGCCAGCACCATCGACGAATAGGAGAGCGGCGATGTCAGCGTCTCGTGGATGTACTCGTTCCAACGGCCGTGAAAGATCGAGAAGGAGGAGTTCTCGAAGGCGTTGCCGATGGCGCCCAGCACGACGAGGCCGGGCAGGATGAAAAGCAGGTAGTCGAAGCCGGCGATGTCGTCGATGCGCTGGCCCAGAATGACGCCGAAGACGGCGAAATAGAGGACGTTCGTGATCGCGGGCGGGAGGAAGGTGTTGCGGGGCCGGCGGACGAACCGCAGGATCTCCCGCTTCAGCAGCGACCGGAAGCCGACGCCGAAGACGGACGAACTCATTGGAGCACCTCCAGCTGTTCGGCTTCCTCGCCGGGCCGGGTCATGTCGACGAAGACCTCTTCGAGGGAGGCCCGCCGGATGTCGAGGTCGAGGACCTCGTAGCCGGCGGCTTCGAGTTCACGCAGGAGGTCGGGCGCGACGCTGCGGCCGCCGCCAGCGGTGACGAGGAGCCCGTCGTCTTCGACGCGGTACTCGACGACGCCGTCGACCGTGATGTCGGGGACGGATTCGGGCGGGTTCGCGAGCGTGACGTGGAGCTGGTCGGTGCCCCGCGACCGGAGGTCGTCGGGCGTGGCGACCTCGACGACGCGGCCGGAATCGCAGATGGCCACGCGGTCACAGAGGCGCTCGGCCTCCTCGATATAGTGGGTCGTCAGCAGGATGGTCGTCCCCTCGGCGTTGAGGCGCTCGATGACACGCCAGAGGTCACGGCGGAGTTGCACGTCGACGCCCGCGGTCGGTTCGTCGAGGATGAGCAGGTCCGGGTCCGTGACGAGCGCACGCGCGAGGAGGAAGCGGCGTTTCATCCCGCCGGAGAGCCAGTCGAATCGGGTGTCGCGCTTGTCGTAGATGCCGACGGTCTTGAGGGCCTCGGCGGCGCGCTCGGCGGCCTCGGCGGGCGGGACGCCGTGGTAGCCGGCCTTGTGTTCGAGCACCTCGTGGATCGGGAAGAACCGGTCGACGTTGAACTCCTGTGGCGCGAGGCCGATTCGGTCCCGTGCCTCGCGGTAGTCCTCTTCGACGTCGAAGCCGAACACCTCGGCGGTACCGCCGTCCTTGCGGACGAGGCCGACGAGGATGTTGATGAAGGTCGTTTTGCCGGCGCCGTTGGGGCCGAGCAGACCGAAGAACTCCCCGCGCTCGACTTCGAAGGAGAGACCGTCGAGCGCCCGGACGTCGCCGTATGACTTCCGGAGGTCGTCGGCACGTATCGCAGGTTCCATACTAAAAAGGCGATGCTCGCCGGGGTTAAGACTGCTGAAGGCGAATGCTACGAGAGGCCTTACCGACCGAGTTTGGCCCGCGAGATGCCGACGCCGCCGGGGGTGATGACGATCTGGTCGTCTTCCTTCTGGACGATGTCGCCGCCGACCTCGTTGGCGACCTGTTTGAGTTCGTCCGAGATGTGCTCCATCGTCCGGTCGGTCGTCGTATGCCGAGTGATGTCGGCGATGACGATATCGCCGTCGTAGACGGCGTCCTTGATGTCGACGACGTCGCCGGTTTCGCTTATTTCGGCGAAGTGTACCTGCATGCTGGCGGTACCGGCGTCGGCGTCGAAATCGTCGATGTCGAGTTCGACGTAGTCCTCGGCGCTGTGGGAGTCGCCGCCGAGAAGCTTACTCATGAGACCCATACCTGCGACAGCGGCGTCTGGCGGCATAGGTGTTACGGGGACGAGTCCCGAGCGTCGGGGGATTATCGCCCAGGTGCTCAGATCGTAACCTGTGGCAAGGCTTAATATATTCTTTTTCCGTACCACCACTATGCCAGATAATAACACATTCGTATCGAGACGCGACGTGCTGCGCTCGGCCGGGGCCGCCGGATTACTCGCTGCAAGCGGTGCCGGCGTCGCCGCGGGCGAGGATACCGTCGAGGTGAACGTCGGCTATGCGCGGCCGAGCGGGCGGCGCGCGGCCCGCGACGAGGCCGAATCGGTCCTCCGGGAATTCAATTTCGACGCGCTGACGATTCGGGTCGCGAGGCAAGCCGCCGAACGACTCTCGAACCGCGGCGACGTTCGCTACGTCGAGGAGAACGGCGAGATGGAGGCGCTGGCTCAGACCCTCCCGTGGGGCGTCGACCGCGTCGATGCCGACGTGCTCCACAGCGACGGCGAGACGGGGAACGGCGCGGACATCGCCATCATCGACACCGGCATCGACGACGACCACCCGGACCTGCAGGCGAACGTCGGAGCCGGCAAGGCGTACGTCGATTGCAAGGGGTCGAACTGCAACTACCCGTGGTCCGACGACGACAACCACGGCACCCACTGTGCCGGTATCGCGGACGCAGTGAACAACTCCGAGGGCGTCGTCGGCGTCTCCACCGAGGCGACCCTCCACGCGGTGAAGGTCCTCGACAACAGCGGATCGGGTTCCTTTTCCGACGTCGCCGCGGGCATCGAGTACACCGCTGACCAAGGATGGGACGTGGGAAGCCTCTCGCTGGGGGCCTCCTCCGGGTCCCAGACGGTCAAGGACGCCTGCCAGTACGCCTACGACAAGGGCGTCCTGCTGGTGGCGGCGGCGGGCAACGACGGCCCCTGTTCGGACTGTGTCGGCTATCCGGCCGCCTACGACACCGTCATCGCCGTCAGTTCGACCGACGAGGACGACTCACTGTCCTCCTTTTCTTCGACCGGTCCGGAAGTCGAACTGGCCGCACCGGGCGGCAGCATCTACTCGACGGTCATCGGCGGCTACGACACCTACTCGGGGACGTCGATGGCCTGTCCGCACGTCTCCGGGGCCGGCGGCCAGCTGATGGCCAATGGCTACACGAACACCGAGGCGCGCCAGCAACTGAAAGACAGCGCCGAGGACATCGGCCTCGCCAGCAACGAACAGGGCGCCGGCCTCTTGGATGCCGAATCGGCCGTATCCGGGGGCAGTAGTGACTCCGCGCCGAGCGTCTCGTGGGTCAATCCCAGCGACGGCGAGACCGTCTCTGGTACCATCACCGTCCAGATAGACGCCTCCGACAGCGAGGACAGCGACGATTCGCTGGACGTCACCTACACCGTCGACGGTGGGTCCTCGCGGTCGACGACGTACGATTCCACCTCAGGCTACTACGAGGATTCGTGGGACACGACGGCCGTCTCGGATGGCGACCACGCCCTGGAGGCGACGGCGACCGACTCGGCAGGGAATACGAGCAGTTCGAGCATCACCGTCACCACGGACAACACCGAGAGCGCGCCGACCGTCGACAGTCTCTCCGCCAGCGAGGTGGAGACCAGCGATTCCGACGCGGAGTTCGACGTCGACTGGTCGGTCAGCGATTCGGACGGCGACCTGTCGTCGGTCGACCTGACGCTGACCGACGACACCGACGGCGAAACCGAGGATACCGTCTCGGTCAGCGTCAGCGGCGACACCGCGAGCGGGACGACCCGACTGGTCGCCGCCGGCGACGACGGGTCCGGAAACAGCTACACCGTCGACGCGACGGTCACCGACTCGAACGGGAACACCGGTTCGGGTTCGACCACCGTCAGCGAGACGGAGTCGACCAACGTTGCACCCTCGGCGAGTATCGATGGCCTCAACAACAAATCCAACCCGCGGTGGGACCGCTACGAGGTCGACTGGAGCGCCAGCGACGACGATGGCAACCTCGATACGGTCGTCGTCGAGATGCTGGATTCCAGCGGCGCCACGCTCGATTCGGTGACGAACAACGTCAGCGGCTCCTCGGCCTCCGGCGTCGACGAGGTCCGGAGCAAGAGCAACGGCACCGATATCGTCGTCACCGCGACCGACACCGACGGCGCTACCGGTTCCGACTCGCGGTCCATCTGATTCACATTCCGACAAACGGACTTTTTTGCTCCGGCGTGACGGAGCACTGGTATGACCTTCAGCATCTGCGTTCGCGAGGAGTACGAGGACGACGAGGGCAACGAACAGACCCGCTTCGGTGTCGCGGTCACGACCCGACTGGCCGGCGTCGGGACGCTGTGTCCGTTCATCAGCGAGAACGGCGCCGTCGCCACCCAGAGCCTCGTCAACGTCGAGTTGGGCGAGAAGGGCATCGAGTACATCGACGACGGACTGGCCGTCGAGGACGCCCTGCAGTCGCTTCTCAATGCCGACGACGGCGCCGAGAACCGCCAGCTCCACGGCGTCGACGGCGAGGGGTCGTTCGTCTTCTCCGGCGAGGAGTGCAAGCCGTGGTACGGCCACCACGACGGTGGCTCCTTTACCGTCGCCGGCAACCTGCTCACCGGCGAGGAAGTCATCGACGCGGTCGTCGAAACGTACGAAAACAGCGGCCGCGAGGAACCGCTCGCCCAACGCCTCATCGACGCCCTCGAAGCGGGCCACGAGGCTGGCGGCGACAAACGCGAGGAGCTGAACGTCCAGAGCGCCGCGCTCATGGTCGAATCCACCGAGGAGTTCCCGCTGGACCCCGCCTACAACAACCTCCGCATCGACGCCACCGAGACGCCCATCGAGGACCTCCGGGAGACCTACGAGATAGCCGTCGAGGGCCACGCTGACGCGATGGAACTCTACGAGGACGCCTACGAGGAGGATGAGATGAACGACGTGGGCGAGGAGTAGGGCCGAACCCATTCGAGCATCCGCCGAGGGGGCGTCTGAAAGTCGCCCCCGAGACGGTTTGCTCAAAAGAGCGCGGCGCGCTCTTTTGGCATGCCACAGGAGCAAAGCTCCTGTGTAGCTCGCAAATCTTCGATTTGCTCACTGACGAAAGGCGCGGAGCGCCTTTCGAACCACCCCGGACGCGAGCGAAGCGAGCGTCCGGTAGCGACGAACGACTACCGCGCGCCGTCAGGCGCGCGACAGGACCGAGTCGCGCATATTTTCCCCACGTTTTTGCCGTCATCAGACCGCTGCGCGGTCT
>NZ_JAZKTR010000165.1:0-5134 GCF_036625485.1 Natronomonas sp.
TTCACACGAGAACGACGACGACCGAGTAGTAGAGTTCGTGGAGAACGGCGGCGGCGAAGGCCGTCGCGCCCGCGGCCAGCAGGCCGACGTTCCACCGGACGTCGTCGGCCCGGCAGAGTCCGGCAGCGACGGTGCGGGAATCGAACGGCCAGAGGGGTTCGACCTTGTATCCGCCGCCGACGGTCAGCGCGTCGGTGGCGATGTGGCCGACCAAGGAGAGAAGGGCCGCCCCGCCGATGAGCGCCCACACCTCGACGGACGGGACGACGGGTGCCGAAAGCGGGCCGTGGGTGGCCACGAACGACTGGATCAGATGGACCGGATAGGCGATGGTGCTGGCCAGCACGAACGCCACGACGACGGCGAACGTCAGGCTATGGGTCGGCCCCCGATGTTTGACCGCCCATTCGGGGATGTAGTGGTCCTGGTCCGGCAGTCGCTCGACGGCGAAGATGACTGTGACCGCGACGACCGCCTGCAGGAAGTCCAGCCAGAGCAGACAGCCAGCCGACAGCAACAGCGACGTCCCGTAGTGTCCCCCACGCTCCATGTCGTATCTCGGGATTCGGAGGCCCGAACAAAAACGTTCCGCAGGCGGCGGGATCGGCGGTCGAACGCGTCGCCGTCAGCGGTCCCGGGTAACCGACTCGCCGGGGGTCGTTGTCGCCTCGGCCGACAGCACGACGCCCGGTGCGAGGCTGGTGTTGATGGCCGTCTTGGCGCCGGGGCCGGCGACGACGCCGTACTTCCGGCGACCCGTCGAGACCCGGTCGCCCTTGACCGTCTGTTTCACGTCGGCCCCGTCGTGGCGGAGGTTCGCCACCTGCGTGCCCGCGCCCAGATTGACGTCGGTACCGAGCAGGCTGTCGCCCACGTAGGAGAGATGCGGGACGTTCGCCCCGCGCATGACGATGGAGTTCTTGAGTTCGACACCGTGACCGATGTGGCAGTCCTCGCCGACCAGCGTCGCGCCGCGGACGTAGGCGTTCGGGCCTACCTCGGCGCCCGAGCGGACCAGCACTGGCCCCTCGATGACGACGCCGGGTTCGACGACGGCACCCTCCTCGACGACCACGTCGCCGCGGAGTTCGGCGTCGCCGCGGACCTCGCCGTCGATGCGCCGGTCGAGGTCGCCGAGTTTCCACTCGTTGGCCTCCAGCAGTTCCCACGGCCGGCCGACATCGAGCCACCGCAACAGCGTCACGGGGGCCACGTCGTACTCGTCGATGACGCGGGCCACGACGTCGGTGATCTCGTATTCGCCGCGCTCGCTCTTCTCGACGTCGAGCCACTCGCGTGCCTCCGCCGGGAAGGCGTAGGCTCCCGCATTGGCGAGGTTCGACGGCGGGTCGGCCGGCTTCTCGACGATACCCGTTATCCGGTCGCCCTCTGTCGAGAGGACGCCGTAGTTCCGCGGGTCCTCGACCTCGATGGCGGCGATGGCGGGTGCCGCCTCGAAGAGCGCTTCGACGCTCGCCGGGTCGTAGAGGTTGTCGCCGTTGAGGACGACGAAGGCCTCGTCGAGGTGTTCGCGGGCCGCCCGAACGGCGTGGGCGGTGCCGAGTTGTTCCTCCTGGACGGCAAAGGAGACGGGAACGCCGCGGTACTCGTCGCCGAAAAAGGACCTGACGGCGTCGGCCTCGTAGCCGACGACGAAGACGAGTTCGGAAGCGCCGGCCTCGACGGCGGCGTCGGCCGTATGCGCACACAGCGGCCGGTCGGCGACCGGGAGCATCGGCTTGGGGACGGTTTCGGTCAACGGGCGCATGCGGGTGCCTTCACCCGCGGCGAGGAGGACGGTTTGCATGCTCGGTGGGTCGGGCGGGGTCCTCAAAAGAAGCGCGGTCGGATTGGTCGAGTCAGTCGAGACGGCGGCGGGAGAACTACTCTTCGAGCATGTCTTCGGCGCCGAGGGCGGCGGGTTCGTCCTCGTCGGCCTTCTTGCGCACGTCGACGTGGTAGTCCCCGAGGATGTCGCGGCCGAGCAGGAGGGGATAGTCCATGTGGGCGCGGTCCTCGATGCTGGCGGTGACGGTGTGCTGTTTACCGCCGATACCGACGACGACGTCGACGACCGGTCGGGATTTGCCGCCCTTGACGCTACCCGATTTGATCTTCACGATGTCCTTGATGGGCCCGGTACCGATATCGGCGGCGAGGCGGGCGTCGATACTCGTTCGCGTCGCGCCGGTGTCGGATTTCGCGAGGACGTTCTTCTGTCCGGTCGTTCCCATGACGACGACCTCCTCGATGTAGCCGATGACGAGCGGTTCGCCGGACTGGATCTTCTTCTTTTTCGGCATACAGGCCGGTCGGGAGTCGTCGAGGTTCGCCGAGAGTTCGTGAACCCGCTCGTGGTCGACATCGCCGCCCGCCCGCTCGATTGCGAGCGCGGCGATGTGTGGGGCCGGCGAGCGGTTGGTCGCTTTATACAGGCCGCGGAAGCCGGCGGTCGGGTTGACCTCCAGCACGTAGTACCCGTCCTCGCCCTGCACGATGTCGACGCCGGCGTAATCGAGGCCGACGACGTCGGCGGCGCGTTTGGCCATCGTGACGACTTCCTCCGGCAGGTCGGCGGTGGCGTCCTCGACGTCGCCGCCCAGGGCGACGTTGGTCCGCCATTCGCCCTCCGCCGCATACCGGTTCATCGCGCCGACGACCCGTTCGCCGACCACGTAGATGCGGAGGTCGTGGTGGCGTTGCTCGTCGTGTTCGATCAGTTCCTGCAGGAACGCCTGCCGGGAGCCGACCATCGGGTTGACGGGGTCGTCGGTGTCGAGTTTCCACGTCCCGCCGCCGTGGGTGCCGATGGCCGTCTTGTAGACGACCTCGTCGGCAAAGCGGTCGCGGTTGGCGTTGAGCGTGTCGGCCGAAAGCGCCATGAACGCGTCGGGGACCGGCACGCCGGCTTCGGCGAGCGCCGTACCGGTGGCGAACTTGTGGATGGCCGTCATCGTCGCCGTCGGCGTGTTCAGCATGGGACACATCCGGTCGAGCATCGTCGCCAACCCGAGCGCCTCCGCCGGCTGTTCCTCCTTGGAGAGCAGCAGGCGGTTGATGATGATATCTACGTCCGGTTCGAGCGAGACTTCGCCGTCCTCGATACCGATCGATGTACTCTCCGCCCGGAGCCACTCGGTGTCGAAACCGAGCGCGTCGGCGGCGTTGAGAATCGCTTTCGATTCCTTCGAACTGTGAAGGCTCAACACGCCGACAGTAATATCCGAAGACATACTCGACATCGGAGCGGTTTGCCCAAAACGCTACCGAAGTTCCTGTTCGAAGATGCCGGCACGACCGTCGGAACCGACGACCCCGACCGGTCGCCCTCGTGGGGCAGGGCCTTATGTACCCACCCACAATTCTCCACGTATGAGCGAGGTTTTCACGTACGATGGCGGGGCAGTCGCTCCCGGCGAGACTGCCAACATCCGCTATACGGTCAGCGAGACGTATCTCGGTGACCCCGTCCGTGTACCGGTCACGATAATCAACGGCGCTCTGGAAGGGCCGACCGTGTTCCTCTCGGCGGCCGCGCACGGCGACGAATTGAACGGTATCGAGATCGTCCGCGAGGTCGCCCACGAGTGGGACCACGAGGAGTTGGCCGGCACGCTCGTCTGTCTTCCCGTCCTCAACGTCCCGGCCTTCATCGCACAGGAGCGGTACCTCCCCATCTACGATCGGGACCTCAATCGCTCGTTTCCCGGCAACGACTCGGGGACGAGCGCCAAGCGCATCGCCGACCGCCTCTTCCGGAACTTCATCGAACCCTGCGACTTCGGGCTGGATTTCCACACCTCGACACGCGGTCGGACGAACATGCTCCACGTCCGGGGCGATACGGACGACGACGACGTCGGCCGCATCGCTCACGCGTTCGGTTCGAACGTCATCATCTCCAGCGAGGGGCCCAGTGGAACCCTTCGTCGCGAGGCCAGCGAGGCGGGCACGCCGACCATCACCATCGAACTCGGCGAGGCCCACCGCTTCCAGCGCGCGCTCATCGACCAGGCGCTGGAGGGCGTGCTGTCGGTGATGGCCGAATTCGAGATGCGGCCGAACGAACCCGTCAAATGGCCCGGGTGGCGGGTCGTCATCAACGGCTCCGAGGAGAAGACGTGGCTCCGGGCCGACGCCGGCGGCCTCGTCGAGATGCACCACGACCGCGGGTCGCTCGTCGAGGCGGGCGACCGCGTCTGTACCATCACGAACCCGTTCAAGACGGACACGACCGTCGTCGAGGCGCCCTTCACCGGCCTGCTTGTCGGCGTCCTCGAGAACCCGCTCGTCTATCCCGGCAACCCGCTGTGTCACCTCGTCGCCCTCGACGAGGTGACGTTGCGAGCCATCCGGGGCGACCAGACCACCAAGCGGTCTTGAAGCCGACCGTAAGCTTTCGAACATTCGGTCGCTTTCTTGCGGTGTTGTATGGGAACTATCGTTAAACACGCAATATTTTTTACGAACCACGAACAATCTACTACCGAGTTCGAGGTGAATACCCATGCTCGAACCGATGACACCGAACACGTGGCGTCAAGGTCTCGACCTGCCGAGTCGGCTGTTCGGGGAAGGCGCGCTGGGTGGTGACGACTACGAACTGTACGAGGAGGACGGCGAGTTCGTCCTCAGCGTCGACATGCCCGGCTTCGACCGCGAGGAGATATCCGTCGCGTGGGACGACGGCCTCCTGAACGTCGCTGCCGAGCACGTCGACGAGAACCGCAACCGGAAGCGGACCTACCACCGCCGGTTCCGCTTCCCGAAGGAGATCGACGACGAAGCTATCTACGCCGAGTACACCAACGGCGTCCTCGAGATCCGGCTCCCCATCATGGAGGACATCGAACTCCGTGGTGAGGAGATCCCCATCGAGGGCTAACGCCGATACGACTGTCACCCTCGCACCACTCACCCGGTCGCGGCCGCCGTCGGCGGTCGCGGTTTGCTTTTTACACGCATCCACCGTCGAATCGGCGCCGTTCAGCCGTCGGTACCCGGCGAGAACTGCCGCATAACGCCTGTGACACGTTCGCAGATAGTTACTACTATACCTGCGGGGTACTCACTCTTCTGTGCATGAGTCAATCGTACGACCGAGGTCTGATAGAGGACTTCGGGCGGTGGCAGG
>NZ_JAZKTR010000016.1:0-25820 GCF_036625485.1 Natronomonas sp.
GCCCTCGTCGGCCATCATCTTCGACTCCCAGTAGGCGGCCCACCCCTCGTTCATGACCTTCGTCATCTTCTGCGGGGCGAAGTAGTAGGCCTCCTTCCGAAGGAGTTCGAGGATCTCCCGCTGCCACTCCTCGTAGTCGGCGGCCTTCTCGGTGTCATCGTCGTAGGCCTTGCCGTGCGAGCGGAGGAAGCCGAGGACGTCGGTCTCCGGCGTCTTCGGGAAGGTGGCGCCGCCCTCGTCGTCGGCCATCCCTTCGACCCACTCCTCGTCGAAGACCTGTTTGCGAACCTCCTCGGAGAGGTCGAGTTCGTCGAGTTGCTCGGCGACGTCTTCGGGAATCGTCTCCTCTTCCTCCCACTCTTCGGCGGTCGTGAAGGCGCGATGCTGGTCGATGTTGTCCTCCAGACAGAGGACGTGGTCGATCCACTCCTCTACGGCCTCCCGGGAGACGTCCGGGTCTTCCATGTACTCGGCGATGGTCTCGGAGTGGCGTTCGAGCATGGCCGCCGCGTCTGGCGAGGTGCCGAACAGGCGGAACCACTCGTTGTTCTTGAAGAAGTCCGCGTGGGCCTCGACGTGTGTGATGACGGCCTTCTGGTCGGCCATCTCGTTGGATTCCTGCAGGAAGGCGTTCGAGGGGTCGTCGTTGTTGACGATCTCGAAGGCCTTGCCGCCGAGGTACTGGCCCTGCTTGCGCTGGCGGTCGTACTGCATGCCCCACCGCCAGTGGGGGTAGCGCTGCTGGAAGCCGCCATAGGCGATGAGTTCGTTCATCTCGTCGTAGTCGACGACCCAGTAGTTGACCGGGAAGGGGTCCAACCCGAGTTTCTCCGCGAGGTTGTTCGCCTCGCGGGCGGGTTCTTCGAGACCCTCGGCGATGCGCTGTTTGTGGATTCGGTCGTCGGTGCTCATGATTCGTCCTCCGTGCTCAGGATTGTGTAGATGGCGTCGACCACGTCCTCGGGGCTCTGGACGTAGGCGACGGCGACGTTGCTCGAATCGCCGAAGTGGTGCTGGACCTCCTCGGCGTGGGTGGCGTTGATGGCGTTGCCCGACGGCTGGGTCTCCACGTAGGCGTGGAGGTTCGCCGGAATCTCCTCCATCATCGGGATGACCTTCTCCTCGGTGTCGTTCGAGGAGTTCTCGGAGTCACCCGCCGCGAAGACGTAGCGGTTCCACTCGCTCCACGGGTATTCCTCTTCGAGGATCTCGGCGGCGAGTTCGTAGGCGCTGGAGATTCGGGTGCCGCCGCCCGACCGGATGCCGAAGAACTCGTCGCGTTCGACCTCCCAGGCGTCGGCGTCGTGGGCGATGTAGACGAACTCGGCGTTGTCGTACTTCCCGGTGAGATACCAGTCCAGCGGCGTGAACGTCCGTTCGACGAGTTCGCGCTTGGACTGGCGCATCGACCCCGACACGTCGCGGATGTTGACCACGACGACGTTCTTCTCCCGTTCCTCGATGATCTCGGGATAGCGGTAACGTTCGTCCTCCCGGCGGAACGGAATCTCGTCGATGCCCTCCCGGCGGATGCGTGTCGCCGTCGCCTCCTTGTCGACTTCCGCCTCCATCTCCTCGATGGAGTCCCACCGGTCCGTCTCCTCGGCCGGGATGTCCTCGTAGGCGTCGTCGATCCAGGCCCGGGAGACGGGGATGTGGTTGTCGCGTGCCCACTCGAAGACCGTCGACGGACCCCAGCCGTCGACGCGCAGGGCCTCGTGGATATACTCCTCGTCGAAATCCATCGCGAGTTTCCGCTTGAGACCTTCCTTGAACAGGCGCTCGAAATCGAGGGTGCTGGCGGGGCCGCTCCGGGTGATGTCCGTGAAGTCGCCCTCCTTCTCCTCGATGACCTTCTTGCCTTTGGGGTCGAGGTCCAACCCGAGTTCTTCGTCCAACTCCTGGGCGAACTCCTCGGGGTCCATCTCGTAGTACTCGTGTTCGCCGCCCTCCTCGCCGGGTTCGTCACCGTCCCCATCGTCGTCGCCGTCGCCGGGCTGTGGCTGGGGCTGGCCGACCGGATCGCCCACGTCGGGCGTGCCGCCCTGGCCCTGCCCGACGCCGCCCTTGTCGCGGGGGTCGTAAACGAACGACGGGAGGTCTACGATCTTGATCGGTATCTTCACCTCGTCGGGTCGGGAGTTCCCCAGGTCGCCGTACTGGATGAACTCCGAGAGGTCCTGTCGTTTCTCCTCGCCGACCTCACGGAAGCGGTCGAGGTCGTCTCTCAGTCCCATCGGTAACTCACCTGGCTCATGACGTGTCTACTGGTCAGTTCAGCGGAGGCCTCCGAGTAGCCGAACAGCTCCTGCATGTTGCGGAGCGTCTTCTCCTTGATGGCCTCCGTCTCGGTGCCCGAGGGCGGGTCCGCCCACTGGCTCGGTTCGAGGTCCCCGTAGGTTCGGCCGACATCGTCCCAGTCGTGGCTCCCGAGTACGGTCTCGATGACCGGAATCTCGCGGGGGTCGACGTCGGTTACCGAGAAGTCCTCGTCGCGGTTCCGCCACGCGTGGCGGTTCAGCGCCGTGATGACCTTCTCCTCGCGGAACTCGGCGACGCCGTCGTCGGGGTCGGAGCCGTCGTAATCGTCCTCGTCGAACCGGCCGAGGTGCTCGATCTCGAAGACCTTCATCTTCAGCGGGTCCGGCTCCTCCATCTCCCCGCGGTCGTTCTCGATGCGTTCGTCCTCGACCCACGCGTAGACGTGTTCGATGTACTCCTCGACGGTCTCCTCGTCGACCCGCTTGTCACGCATGATCGAGTCGATAACGTCGGTCTCCTGCTGGCCGAAGACGTGGTTCTTGATGGGGACGAGGCGGTTCTCGTATTCGGTCCGCTCGCTGCCCGAGAAGACCGGCGCGTCGTCGAGGCCGTCCGCCATCGCGTTCAGCACGTCACGCGGCATGATGACGTCCTCGACGGCCAGTTCGGCGTGGTGACGGTCGGTCTTCTCGTGGAGCAGGTCGGCGATGATGTCGCGGGTGTAGGTGACGGGGATACCGCCCGTCCCCTCCTCGACGTCCGCGAAATCGAAGTCGTCCTTGTAGCGGCGTTCGTCGCCGTCCTGCAGGTAGCCCTGGTCGTAGATGAGCGCCTTGTCGACGAGGTCCAGCCCCGGCGGGAGCGATTCATTGTCGATACGCGTGCCGACCGCATACAGCGCCGCCGCTTCGACGGCGTGTGGCGCCAGTTCGCGTTCGCGGACCGCACCCTCGTCGCCGCGAACGGAGACGGTGATCGGCTCCTGGATCTTCTCCTCCAGTTCCTCGTAGTTGTCGGCCTCCCAGATCTCCGTCTCGTTGGTCAGCTCCCGGCGGACCAGTTCGGCCTCCAGCGAGAGGTTCGTCAGGTAGTGGAACTCCCGCTTGTCGAGGCGGCGCTTCAGCGCCTTCAACGGGTCCGATCCCTGCCGTTCGGCGTGCTGGTTCAGTTGGGCTTCGAGGTCGGGGTTGGAGATGATGATCATCTGGGTGTCGACGTCCATCCCGACGGCCTTGTCCAGTTTCACCGTCCCCTCGTCGGGTACGTTCAGCAGTTTCTGGAGCAGGTCGGCGTGCTGGGCCGCGTCTTCGACGATCGTCAGCAGGCCGTTGCCCTGCGAGAGGACGCCGTCGTAGGAGAACGCCTGCGGGTTCTTCCGGCCGCGGGAGTCCAGCGCCTGCAACATTCCGGCCATCCACGACCCGACCAGTCGCTCCTTGGGCGTGCCGTCGTCCTCGCTGTGGAGGACGCCGATGCCATCTCCCACGTCGACGACGTAGTTCTTCACCCGGAGGTGGTCGGCGTCGGCGACGGCCGAGAACAGGTCGTCTTCGCCCTGCCGCCGATACCGTTCTTCGAGGTGGTCGTAGGCCTCACGGCTGAACGGGTCCAGCCGGGTTTCCAGATGGATTGGGATGTGGTCTTCGGCCGACTCGTTGAGGTCCGAAAGCAACTCCTCGCGGACCGATTCGGGAAAGACCGAAAGCGGGTGAGCCTGAACCGGCGAGGGATACCAGTCGTCCTCGTCGGCGGCGCGCTTGCCGCCGTAGGTCATCCCCGGCGAATCGTCGGTACCGGCGATGTTCCACTCGACGGTGTAGCGCCGGCCCTCTTCCGTCTTCGAGAACTCCCGAAGGCCGTTTATCAGGCACCGCTTGAGTTCGGATTTACCCGTGGCTGTCGGCCCGTCGAGCCAGAGGATCTTCTCCTCTTTGCCGCGGCGGGCCGCAATCGACCGCAGGTCGTCGACGAAGGCGTTCAGCACCTCGGTGTTGCCGAGGATGGCGTGTTCGCCGTCGTTGTGCGGGTCATCGAAGAAGCGGTAGCGCTCCTTGCGTTCGCCCTCCTCGACGACGGTCCGGGTGCCAGCGGCCTCGATGGCCTCCAGCAGGTACTTCGAGGCGTGGGCGGCCGAGGTGGGGTTCTCGAAGATGGTCTCGACGTACTCCCCGATGCTCATCGGGGGTTCGTACGTCTCCCGAAGCGCCTCGTCGGCGCGGCCGATGTAGTCGTTGGCCGTCATTCCTCTTCCATCTCGGCTTTGGCGACTTCGGCGCCGGCGAACTCCAGCACCTCCTTTGCGCCTTCAGTGCTGTACCCCTGCTCTTCGAGGGCATCGACCCACGCGTTGCGCTCGTCGTCGTCCAACTCGCCGCTGGAGACCAGCGCCGAGAAGTTGATGTTGTGTTTCTTGTCCTCCCAGAGCTTCCGTTCGAGCGCACGGCGCAGACGGTCGTTGTCCTGCGGTTCGAAGGTCTCTCCTTCACGGGCACGACGGGAGACCCAGTTGGCGACCTCCTGTCGGAAGTCGTCCTTGCGGTCCTCGGGGACGTTGAGTTTCTCCTCGACCGCCCGGAGGAACTTCTCGTCGGGGTCCTGTTCGCGGCCCGTGATCTGGTCTTCGACGGTGTCGTCGTCGATGTAGGCCATGACGTGGTCCATGTACTTCTCGCCCTGCCGCTGGATCTCGTCGAGGTCGTAGGCCAGCGCGTGGCGGACGTCCTCGATTGCGCGTTCCTTGTACTCCTCGCGAACCAACTCGAGGTAGCGGTAGTACTGCTCGAAGTGCTCTTCGGATATGGACCCGTGGTTCTCGAGGTTCTCTTCGAGGTGGTTGAACGTCGTCAACGGTGAGAGGAACCCGCGACCGCGATGCATCGAGTCCATGATGGCCTCGGCGATCTCGTCGCCGATGAATCGCGGGGAGACGCCGTCCATCCCCTCGCCGATGTCGGCGACGGCCTCGGCCTCGTCCTGCAGTTTCTTGATATCGATGTCCTCGCCCTCGTCGATCTCGCCGTTGTAGGCCTTGGCCTTCTGGACGACCGAGATGTTGCCACCGTCCGGTTCCTCGATGCGGGTGAGGACGCCGAAGAGACCGGCCATCTGGAGGGTGTGTGGTTCGACGTGCATGTCGGGCACGTCGGCGTTGCCCAGCATCTTCTCGTAGATGTGGGCCTCCTCCTCGTACTGGAGGACGTACGGGAAGTCGATGCGCTTGGTCCGGTCGTTGAACGCCTCCATCTTCTCGTCGCCCTTCTTGTCGCGGTACTCGGGCATGTTCGTCCGGCCGACGATGACCTGGTCGATGTCGATACGGGGGTTGTTCTTCGGCTTGATCGTCTGCTCTTGGGAGGCGTGCAGGAAGTCGTAGAGGAACTCCCGCTGGAGTTTGAGCAGTTCCTCGCCGGAGAAGATGCCCCGGTTGGCGTTACAGAACGCCCCCGAGTAGTCGAACGCGCGGGGGTCCGACTCGCCGTAGACGGCGATCTTCGAGTAGTTGACGTCGCCGGTCAACTCAGTCTCGTCCTGGTTCTTTTTGTCCTTGGGTTCGAACGTCTCGATGGCCTGTCGCTTGTTCTCGTCGGCAAGGAGGCGGATCACCTCCACGTGGTTTTCCAGCACCTGCTGGAGGTCGTCGTCGTAGTGCTCCAGCAGTTTGTCCATGTAGAACTCGCTTGCGGGGTCCAGCGCCTGCTCGTTGCGGATGGTGTAGGGCGCATCCAGCCGTTCGTTGAGGTCGTCGATGACCTGCTGGCGCTGTTCGAGCGGCAACAGGACGATGGGGTCCTGGTTCATCGGCGATCGAACGACGTCGTCGGCGGGGTCCTGGTCGTGGAGGATGTCACACAGGCCGGTCCAGCGGAAGGTGTACATCCGTCCCGCCTCGCGGGTGGTGTAATCCTCGTAGTAGCGCCGGACCTGTCGGTCGAAGTCGGACTTCCCGGAGCCGACCGGCCCCAGGAGGAGCTTGATGCGTTTCTCGGGGCCGAGGCCTCTGGCACCGGATTTCACCTTGTTGATGAACTCGTGGATGGCTTCGTGGATGACCCGGCCGTAGAAGGTGTTCTCGCCGTCACCGAGCGGGTCCTCGGCTGCCAGTTCGTACTCGACGACCCCTTCGTCCTCGTCGTAGGTCGTCCCGTAGTAATCGAACATGTCAGCCACCCGCTGGTGGGCGTTGCGGGCGACCTTCGGGTCGTCGTACAGCTCTTCGAGATACCAGTCGAACGACCGGGTCCGTCGAAGGTCCGACGGGATCGAGTTCCTGTACTCCTTGCTGAGTTCCTCGAGGGATTCCATGTCACTCATTCTATCACGTGGATGGTCACCCATCCGGCCCGGGGACCCGGGCTAACCGTCACACCGTTCGATGCCGTGGCACGTCGACACTTACCACACGACATGCCAGACGCGCCCTTAGTCGGGCAACGACACATCGCAGGTGGCAAGCGGCGGCCACGTCACCGATAGTATCTTATATATGAGTGCTACAACGTCATAAGTATTGTTGCCACACGACACGACATCGTTGTGGCGCGCCACACCGAAACCAGCAACAGCAGCCGGTATTCTTTCCGTCGGCTTGCGGGGCGTCGGTCGCCCGTCAGACGCCATTTATAAACCGAAGGCTGATACGGACCCCGTACGAAGCACGAATATGCTCGACGAATCGGCCCTCGGCGACGGTTGGGAGGTCTGGAACGCCGAGGAGTCTCGCGTCATCCTCGCCTATCGCCCCGACGTGTTCAACGGTTCGGATTTCCCATCCCCTTGCCTCCCCACGATCTACGTCACGCGCGGCCGCCGGAATCGCCGCCCGGAGGGCAACCGGAACCTGCCGCCCGATGCCCCATGGATGGTCACGCTCTATCTGGAACCGGAGGTCAACCGCGACCCTGACGCCTACGACACCATCGGCGACGCCATCGAGGGTGCCGAAGCCCTCTCGCGTCGCTTCGCGGCCGGCGAGATCGATTATCGCGGTCTCTATCAGGTCCCCCGCGAGGCGTACTTCGAGGAACTCGACGAACTGACCGGCCGCGAGTGATATGTTGGTTGTGTGCAGATGGGCAGATCTGCTCCGCACATCGTCGATCCCACTTCAGGTTCGGTGAAGTAGGCGGTATAACGGCTCTGCGTATCAATCGCCATTAGAACGAATACAGTTCCATCCGAACCAGGGAACACATCGAATTACTTTTTCGGAGGGGCAACTGTACTCTCTACAGGTATGCCCTCCGAGAAGACGTGTCCCGATTGCGAGGAACCACTGGAACGGATGGAACTACAAGGAACCGACGCCGTTGGCGAACTGTCTATCGTCTCACCGTCGACGGACGACGGGTTTCTTAGTAGTATCCGAGCGGATGAAATCCTGACGCCAGTTCTATACGTTTGCCCCGACTGCCGACGAACCCTCCTGTATGCCGAAAAGTAGCCGATACATTAGTCTCCTATACTGATCGATTCATCCTCGGTTTCTAGAACGGGCGACCACGTGGCAGAAGGCGGCGTTTTCGCTTCAAGCGGCGCGAGTACGTCGGATGGGCGATTCGACTGCTGACCCGTCGGTTACTTCCAATCGGAGGATTCGTCCGTCGATTGTAACTGGCCTTTCGCCTTCCGCTGCCGCGGCCAGAGCGTGAGGCCCACGATACCGAGGTAGTAACAGCCGACGACCACGACGACGATTCGACCCGATATCCCGCCGATAGCGGCGGTTCCGAGGACGCCAGTTTCGGCACTCGCGAACACCGTCAACCGGACCACCCACGCACCGACCAGCACGGAGATGAGGGGCGCGTAGACGCGGCGCAGGCGGCGCGTAACCGCCTCCAACGTCGGCGTTTTCATCGTCGGTTCCCGGAGGTCGTTGCTCAGGAGTTCCCGCCAGTGGGTCTGGACGACGCCTTCCGGGTTGAGGGCGTTGGCGAATACGTTCTCTTCGAGGAGTCGCACCCGTGACCGCCAGATATCGTAGATCCGGTACCGGCGAGATTCGATCCACAGGAAGACGGTGACCATCACGATACCGACGAGGATGACGTAATGCGGGCGCGTCTCCGCCGAGAACGCCCACGTCAGAAGCGTCGCCGTCAGCACCACCGCCCAGTTGGTCGTCCTGTCGACCCGCGTCCGCCACGAGGCGGTCCGCCCGAGTTCGCCACGATAGGCGTGGCCCATGAGCGACAGGAAATCCGACCGGTCGTCCGCTGCTTCGCCCGCGATCTCCCGTTCGCCCGGCGATTCCGGGTCGAAATCCTCTGGCTTGCCTGTCATATCCTTTATATCAGGGTCGGATTGGTAAAACCACCCCTCGGAGTCAGTCCAGCATGCGGTCGAACAGCTCGGACTGGCCTCGGCGCAGACGTTCCAGAAACGCCGATTTCGAGATGCCGACCGCGTCGGCGACCTCCTGGGCCGTGACGCGTTTCGGCACGTCGAAATAGCCCATCTCGTTGGCCGTCTGGAGTGCCTCTACCTGTGTGGGCGTGAGGTTCCAACGGCTCGCGATTCCGTCGTCGGCGTCCTCGCCGAGCGGGGAGATACGTTCGAGTTGCACGCCGACGGCCTCGCCAGCGGCTTCGAGGACGCCGTGAAGGACGTCTTGGCCGACGACGGCGCCGACGTGGCGTTCGACGCCGTCGACGTACCGGACCGATTCGACGAGAAAACCCTCGTCGATGAGTCGGTGGACGACACACCGCTCCTTGGAGAGACACCGGTGGGTGTAGCGCCCGTCGGCGGCCGCGCGGTGGAGGTATCGGATGCGGTCGTCCGCGTCGAGTCGCTCGCCAATTCCCGAGTCGTCGGTCGAAAACCGCAGGAGTGTGTAGCCGTCCTCGCGCAACAGCGGCGCCGCCGCCTCGACTGCCCCGCCGGTCGCCCGCGTGGCCTCCGCGAGCGGACACTCGTCGCCGGTGACACGGAACTCGACGACGAGACACTCCGAAATCATGTGTTCGGTTAGCACGCATTAGTATTTAAAACCAGCCTATAGGCGGGTTAATCAGTATGCCACTTCGTCACACTAGTTCTTGTAGTGATGGACCTCCAGACCGTCAAAGAGCGCGCGGGGCCCCGGGAGTTCGGCCCCGGCGACGACATGCCCCGGGAGTATCGCGAGGCGGCGACCCGGATGATACAGTTCCACGCCAACAGCGAGATCATGGGCGCCTACATCGAGCGCCCGTTTATCAGACAGGCGCCGAGTCTCGACCGCAAACTCGCGGTCAGCGCGCAGGTACAGGACGAGGTCGGCCACGGCCAGTTGCTCTATCGGGCCGCCGAGGAGCTGGGCATCAAGACTCGCGAGGAGATGTTGGACGAACTCGCAAATGGCGAGGGGAAGTTCCTCAACTGCTTCCACTACCCGCTGGACGACTGGTACGAACTGCCGATGATCATGTTCTTCGTCGACGGCGCGGCGATGCGCCGGCAGGCGACCCTCAAGCGGACCTCGTGGGAACCCTACGCCCACGCCATCGACAAGATCTGCTTCGAGGAGGGCTTCCACATCAAACACGGCGAGGACATCCTGCGGACCATCGCGACTGGCAGTCGGAAGGACCAGAAGCGCCTGCAGGAGGCCTTCGAGAAGTGGTGGCCGCGCATCCTGCAGTTCTTCGGGCCGACGGACGACCAGTCGACCCACGGCGAGTTCGCGATGGAGGTCGGCCTCAAGACGATGAGCAACGACGACCTTCGGAACGCCTTCCTGAACGCCTACGTTCCCAAAGCGAAGAAGTACGGCCTCGAACTGCCCGAGTACCCACGCGTCGAGTACCACGAAGCCGAGGACTACTACGAGGTTTACGAGGAGGACCTCGACTGGGACGAGTTCTTCACCGTCGCCAAAAACGAGTATCCGACCGGCGCCGGTCAGATCGACAAGCGCAAGCGGGCCCAGGAAGCCGTCGAGTGGGTCCGTGACGCGATCGAATCACCCCAGCAGGGCGGGGTCAGCCCTGCGGCCGCGGACGACTAACCATGAAATGGGAAGTGTTCCGTCAAGAGAAGACGAAGGACTACCACACCCACGTCGGCAACGTCCACGCGCCGAACGCCGAGTTGGCGAAACAGTACGCCCAGATCATGCACGCCCGTCGGAAGCCCGCCAACAGCCTGTGGGTCGTCCCCAAGGAGGACATCGAGGAGGTCCACGCCGACGAACAGGGCATCGAGATGGGCGGCACCACCCAGAAGCAGTACCGCTGGGCGACGAACTACAACACCGACGAGACGTTCGCCGAGGAGATCGAGGACAGCCAGCGCGAACAGGAAAAGGCAGAACGCGACCTCGCGGAGGCCGACAAATGACGCCAACCGAAGACGGGACGCCGAGTACCGAACCGCTGGGCGGCCCCGAGGACCTGAACGACCGTGAGCGCGCGGCCGTCGAGGCCGAACTCCGCTGTCTCGCCGACGACGAGTTCGTCGTCGCCGAACGCTACACCGAGTGGCAGGTCCGCGGGCCGACCCTCGAATCCGACATCGGCATCGCCAACATCGCACAGGACGAACTCGGTCACGCTCGCCTCTGGTACGATCTGCTGGAGGACTTCGGCTACGACCAGGTCGACCTCATCTGGGAGCGCGACCCCGACGACTTCCGTCACTCCACGATGGTCGAACGACCCTTCGAATCGGGCGACTGGGCCGACTGCGTGGTTCGCGGATACTTCTACGATACCTACGAACACCTGCGGCTCGAATCGCTGGCGGAGACGACCTACCCGCGCATCGCCGACCGCGTCGGCAAGGTCCTCGGCGAGGAGGACTACCACCGCGAACACGCCCAGAACTGGCTCGAACGACTGTGTGAGGATGCCGACGGGCGCCAGCGCGTCCAGCAGGCCGTCGACAGGCTCTTCCCCTACGCGTTGACCCTCTTCGCGCGGACCGACTACGAGGAGGACATCGTCGACCTTGGCATCCGGCCGAACTGCCTCTCGGAACTCCGCGGGGAGTGGCGGACGATGGTGTCGTCGTTCCTCGCCGGCCTCGGCGTCGATGTGTCGGTCGCCGACCACGACGAACTCCTCCCCGAAACGGTCGGCCGCGATGGCACCCATACCGACGCGTGGCAGTCCCTCTACAACGAGTTCACGTACACCTACAAGCAACTGGACCGAAGCGAGGCGCCCGCGCTGATGCCCGACCCCGACGAGGTCGAAAGCGATGTCTGAACCCACCGAGTTCGACGAGTTCGATGACGTGGAGGGCGCCGCCAGTCCGACCTACTGC
Source organism: Natronomonas sp. (assembly GCF_036625485.1). Lineage (GTDB taxonomy): Archaea > Halobacteriota > Halobacteria > Halobacteriales > Haloarculaceae > Natronomonas. The sequence goes on from NZ_JAZKTR010000016.1 coordinate 11,512, forward strand.
GCCTACACGGAGTACGAACACGGCGTCGCCCCCGACGTCCTCCCGGCAACCGGCGAGGACGCCGAGGGCGTCGAGGCCCAGGTCTTCGAGGAACTCTACGAGGTCGAAGACCCCGAGATGCCTATCTCCGTGGTCGATCTGGGTCTCATCTACGGCGTCGACGTCGAGGACAGCCACGCGACGGTGACGATGACGCTGACCTACACGGGCTGTCCCGCCCGTGACTATTTAAAAGAGGACGTCCGACAGGCCGCCGAGCGCGCCGAGGGGGTCGACTCGGCCGACGTCGAGTTGGTCTGGAGCCCCGAGTGGAACCTCGAACTGGTGACCGAGGCCGGCAAGGAGGACCTGCGGGAGTTCGGGGTGAGTATATGAGGGGGCGACCGGACCCCTCGACGGACACCGACGACGAGGCCGAGCCCGCCGAGTGTCCCTACTGCGGGTCGACGAACACCGAGCGCGAACACCCGAAGGGGCCGTCGCTGTGTCGGTCGATGCACTACTGCAACGAGTGTGGCGAGCCGTTCGAGGCGTTCGGGTAGCAGCCCTCACTATAAGCTCAAAGACCCTTTTGACCCTCCTGAAGACACTTATCAGGGGCGACGGTAGCCGCGTGTATGCAACGACGGAGGCTACTCGCCGCCCTCGGAGCGGCGTCGGCCGGCACGCTGGCCGGCTGTCTCGGCGGCGGCGACCCCGGAGACGGGACCGAAACCGAGCCGCCGGAACCGTGTACTGTCAATCGCGAAACGCCAGCCGACGTGGAAAACGACGATATCGACCTACGCGAACTCCCCGAACGGCCCGACGACCTGACCGAGGACTCGGTCGAGACGTACGTCCGCGAGTACGAGGCAGCCTATCGACAGCATAAACTCTACTCGGCGGAACTGACCTCCTACGGCCACAGCGAGAGCGTCGAGGACATCAGCGAGACGGATCGCGGCTGGCGGGTCGAACTCCGAACGAACTACTATTATAACGAGGAGACTGACCGAGGGACGGTCCACGCCGACAGTCCCTATTATAACGTCGTCTATCTGGTCGCCGAGGACCGCCTGCTTCGTGCCTCGAACGAACAGCACGACGCGGACCCAAGTCTCGACGATGCCGAGACGATGGAGTGTTGGTGAGTGGAGTACGGTCGGATAACTTTAGGGGCAGTCTACAGAAGGGTCGACTAGAACGATGCCCCGAGAAGAACACCTCGAAGAGGCGGCCGAAGCGCTCCGAGAAGCAAGCGATGCGGCGGACGGCGAGGCGGCCGAGCGCCTGACGAAGAAGGCCGACAGTTTCGAGGAGGCGGCCGCGGAGGGCAAGACCCTCGACCACGGCACGCTCGCGCGCCACGAGCACGGCCTGCGAGAGGTATCTGATGACGAAGGTGGCGACGTCGCCGACCACGTCGACGCCGCGCTCGAATCGATTACCGAGTACCGGTCGACCGTCGAAGGCGTCTGAAGCCGGTCAGGATTCGACGGCTTCCAACTCCCCGCCTTCCCGTTCCCATTCGGTGAGGCTTCCCTCGTAGAACGCCAATTCCTCGTAGCCGAGGGCTCGGAGAACGGTGTAAGTGTGGCTGATGCGGCGGGCGGTGTTGCAGTAGAGCAGCACGTGCTTGTCGGGTGTGACGCCCCTGTCCTCGAGTAACTCCCGTATCTCGGCTTCCGGTCGGAGGCCGCGGGTGTCGTCGTCGACGAGTTCTCGCCAGTCGACCCGGACGGCACCGGGGATATGGCCCTCCTCGTATTCCCATTTCTCGCGCGTGTCGACGATGACTGTATCGGGGTCCTCCAGCGCCTCTCGGACGAACTCGATGCCGACCAGCGGGCCGTCTTCGTCGAAGGCGGCATCGTAGGATGTCGGCTCGGGGGTCGGTTCCTCGCTGCTGACCTCGTGTTCGAGGTTCCACGAGGAGTAGTCGCCGTTCAGGAGGTGGAGTCGTTCGGGGTCGTGACCGTAGAGTTCGGCGGTCACCAGAAAGCGGGCGGCGAAGACGCCGTGGGTGTCGTCGTAGGCGACGATCTCCGAGTCGTTGTCGATGCCGACTTCGGCCGCGAGCGCGGCGAAGGCGTCGGCGCCGGGGAGCATCCCGGTTTCGGCCTCGCCGTGTTCGTCCGCACGGAACGTATCGAAGGGGACGTTGACCGCGGTCGGGATGTGGCCGATGCCGTCGTACTCCCATGCGTCCCGAACGTCGACGACGGCGAGTTCGTCGAGTCGGTCGGCGACCCACTCCGCGGCGACGACGCGCTGATTCATATCGGTTCGTCGGTCGCCGTTCAGTTTAACCCATGCGTGGCTGCCGTTTTCCCCCTGACTCGTAGGAAGCGGAAATTGTTACTGCTATTTCGTATGTAGGAAGCCACGGGTAACGGGGATTGTACGCCGTCGTATGTCGAAAGGACTGCTATTCGGGAATCTCGCCCCGTCACTCGTCGTCACGGCTTTAGGCACGTATCTTGCCGTAAGCGGGGAGGCACGGCCGTACGTGCCGTTACGTACGGTAATATATGGTGGTGGGTCGTATGTCGGAGCGTAATGAGCAACTACGCGAACGACGTGCTCGTTTCGGCCGACGAGGTCGAAGCGCAGCTCGACGAATTCGAGAGCGACGACCCGGACAAGCGACTGGTAGAAGTCGACGTCGACACCGAGGCCTACGACGAGGCCCACGCCCCCGGTGCCATCGGCTTCAACTGGGAGACGGACCTGCAGGACCAGACGACCCGTGACATCCTCTCGAAGGACGACTTCGAGAACCTGCTGGGCGAACACGGCATCACCGAGGACAGCACGGTCGTCCTCTACGGTGACAACTCCAACTGGTTCGCCGCCTACACCTACTGGCAGTTCAAGTACTACGGCCACGACGACGTGACGCTCCTCGACGGTGGCCGCGAATACTGGCTCGAGAACGACTACCCGACCACCGACGAGGTACCGGAGTTCTCGCCGGTCGAATACGAGGCCTCCGGCCCGCGCGAGTCCATCCGAGCCTACCGAGAGGACGTCGAGAACGCCATCGAGCGCGACCTGCCGCTGGTCGACGTTCGCTCGCCCGAGGAGTTCACGGGCGAGATCCTCGCCCCCTCGGGTCTTCAGGAGACCGCCCAGCGTGGCGGCCACGTCCCCGGCGCCCAGAACATCTCGTGGGCAGCCGTGACGAACGACGACGGTACCTTCAAGGACCGCGACGAGCTCGAAGAGCTCTACGCTGAGTACGGTATCGGCGGCGACGAGACGACGGTCGCCTACTGCCGTATCGGCGAGCGTTCCTCGGTCGCGTGGTTCGCCCTGCACGAACTGCTGGGCTACGACGACACCATCAACTACGACGGCTCCTGGACCGAGTGGGGTAACCTCGTCGGCGCGCCGATCGAGAAGGGCGAGGCCGAGTGAACGCAGGGAACGAGGCCTCGTAGCGGAACGGCGAGCCGATAGGCGAGCCGTGAAGCAGGGCGAAGCGGAATAATCCCGCATAGACTCGCCTCCGCGAGTTCCCCCGTATCGTCGCATGACTTCCCCGTTTTTCGAAACGGACCACGCCCTTTCAAGCGATAGCTCTCCCAATCAACACACATGAACCCCGACGAATTCATCGACGCGGTCGCATCCGAGAACGAAACCGCCCTCTCACGGCTGGGCTCCTCGAAATCCCTCTATGCCGACACCGAGGGCGAGATGGAACCCGAGGACGTCCTGACCGCCGCGGCGACGGCCGAACACCACGCCGCCGAGACCTACGAGGCATGGGCCGACGACGAGGACGGCGACGTCACCGACGCCTTCGCCGAGACAGCCGCCGAGGAGCGGGACCACTACGAGACGGTCGTCGGCGAACTCGACGACCACGAACCCGGCGGGATACCCGCGATCCAGGAGTATCTGCGTGACCTCGACGGCACCGTCGAACGCATCGGCGGGTTCGTCGGCCGGACGCTGGCCGCCGAGAAATCCAAAGCGCAGATGACCGGCTTCTTCACCGGCCAGGCTGACCCCCAGACAGCCAGTCTCTTCCGCGGCATGGGCGACGACCTCGATGCCCAACTGGAGCGGGCGACCGAACTGCTGGAAGCCGAGTGCGGCGACGACGAGGATTGCTGGGAGCGCGCCGAAGACGCCGCCACGGGCGCGATTCAAGCTGCCTATGACGAGTACACCGAGAGCCTCGAAAGCATGGGCGTCAACCCGAAACCGGTCTGCTAAGGGCTTCCTTCGGTCGCGCCTTCGACGGCCGTAACGGCCCCCGCTACGGAAGCCGTTTTCCCTTCGCATCGCCTCCCTTCTGGTATGCCTACCGACATCCCCGGTATCCACCACGTTACGGCCATCGCGGGCGATCCAGAGCGCAACTTCGAGTTCTACACCGATACGCTTGGCTTACGCCTCGTCAAGAAAAGCGTCAATCAGGACGACGTTCACGTCTACCACCTCTTCTATGCCGACCACGGCGGCTCGCCCGGTACGAGCATGACCTTCTTCCCCTATACGAACGCCCGACAGGGCCGCGTCGGAACTGGACAGGTCACCACGACCCAGTTTCTGATTCCCGAGTCGTCGGTCGACTACTGGACCGACCGTCTCGACGATGAGGACATCGGCTTCGTCACCAGCGAACGCTTCGGCGACACAGTCATTGGCTTCGAGGACCCCGACGGCCTGCCGCTCGAACTGGTTGCCCGCGCGGACGCGCCGACCGGCGACCCGCCCGAGGGACCCGTCCCCGAGGAACACGCGATTCGGGGCTTTTTCGGCGTTTCGCTGTCCCTGTCGACTGCACAGCCAACCGCGAACCTGCTGGAGACGATGGGTTTTCGGCCGACCGAGGAAGAACAGCATCGCCAACGCTTCGAATCCGACGGCGAGTTGGGCTACGTCATCGACCTGCTGGAGGACCCGCAGGCCCCGCAGGGCCAGCCCGGCGGCGGGACGGTCCATCACGTCGCCTTCCAGGTGACCGAAGACGAACAGGAGCAGTGGCGGGACGTCCTCCAGCAGGCCGGCCTCCGACCGACCGAGATCATCGACCGCACGTGGTTCAAATCGGTCTACGCCCGCACGCAGGGCGGCGTCCTCTTCGAGTTCGCGACCGAGGAACCGGGCTATACCGTCGACGAACCGCTCGAATCGCTCGGCGAGGAACTGGTTCTCCCCGAATGGCTGGAGGACCGCCGCGACGAGATCGAGGACGCACTGCCGGAACTGTCGCTGTGAGTGTTTATAAGCGGTAATACCGGACGAGCCCTAACAGCAGGCCGGCACCGAACCCGAGCACCCCGAGGATCAGCGCGATGAACTCGAATCGTGCCGGGACGCGACCGCGACTCACGAATGCGAGCACACCCATCAGGAACAGCAGGCCGACAAAAAGGTAGCGACGAAGGCCTTCGTGTTGTGTTTCGTAGCGCTGTATCTCGGGAACCGAGGTACCCAAGAGTAGCAGGACCGTCAGCGAGAGAGGGAGCGCGATGACTTCGCCGAGGCCGCCCCGTCGGGTGAACGCGTCGACGACATCCGGAAGCGACGTAGAAAGCCACACGCTCCACGTCTGGACGACGAGGGCGGCGACAATCCACCAGCTTTCGGACCCGATCGGTTGGGGCGCCCTGTGGAGGGTCCACCGCACCGTCCAGAAGATGGCGACGATACCAGGGGGCCACGAGACAGCGAAGGCCGCCCGGAAGACCGAAATATCTGCATAGTGGACGTAGGCGACCGCGAGCAGCCACGCGGTGACCGGGACGGCGATCAACCCCGGCGGGCGCGAAACCAGCGCGCCAGCGTGGTCGGTCTCCCGAGACTCCCACGCATTCAGGAAGTAGGGGAGGCGTCGGAGTTCGCGCACCCAAGCCCAGAGGCCGTAGATACCGGCCAAACCGAGCAAAAACAGGACGCCAACGGCGTTCCAGAGGATGAGCCCGACGTCGATGGTCGGGACTTGGACGAACCCGGACAGCCCTGTAACGAGCAAATCGAGGATTGCGGTGGTCAGACTGATGCCGACGAAAACGAACCCCGCCGAGAGGAATACGCCGAGTACCGTAAACACCGTCATGAACATCCCCTGTAGGCTTCGGGTCGCGTTTTCGATGACATCGGCGAGGAACCGCTCGAAATCGAATTCCAGATCGAGGACACGCCGTTGGTCAGGTCCCGCGTCGGTCCGAGGCAGTACCCGAACCGAAACCGCCCACGCGAGGAAGGCAACGTCCGGGATGGGATACGCGTAGACGAGTGCCCGCGTCGAGATCGCTGCAATAGCGACTGGGAGCCCCACAAGCATGCCGACGGCTAGCAGATGGAGGCCGGCCCCAACACCCCCGAGCCAGCCCTCGCGTTCGAGATCGGCCTCGATTTCGTCGGTGACGTCCTCGTGTGGGGCGACGAAATCGACAATCGCGACGCTCTTACCTTCAGGGTCGAGAAGCGACCACCCGTGTCGACGGTCGAAGTAGGTCAGAAACAGCCCCGCACACCCGAGCAGGACGAGGAACGTTCCGGCGACGAGCACTTCCGGAGTCGTCGCCTGCTCGAGGAAAACGCCCAGTGAGACGGTACCGCCGGCGAAGATGGCCCGGAACCCGGTCGCCTCTCTGGGGAGGACGTCGAGGTGGCTGTAGGCGAGCGGTGCGAAGGTATAGAAGGCGACGGCGAGCATAAGCCAGGTCGTAACGAAGCTGACCGACGGATTCCCGACCCACCCGCTCACGATAGATAACGCCGGCGTGAGGATGTCCTCGGGAAGGCGGGTGAGGATGTCGAGTAGAGCCGACCCCGCGAGCAACCCGTGCCGGGAGCGAACCCATGAAACCGACGACGCCTCCGTCATGTGCGCTCTTGTCGGCGGTTCAGCGGAGCGACGCATAAGCCTTCGTCCGATCGCTCGATCCGCTCCGAGGCCGGCGGGGCGCCCGCTACGTGAGATCGGCGACGACCTTATTACCCTGCTATCGGATACTGAACTATCACTCGAATCGCCGACGGGACCGCGATTGTCGAACCGCTCACTCGGGCCTGTACGTACCTCCGTGGAGATATGATCCCGTCACACCGACCGATCGAATGACTAGCCCGTCCAGCCGACCGACCCTTACCGGGGACCTGTATCAACTCCCGTTCCAGGCCGGCGATATCGGTACCCACGCAGCATCGCTGTATGCCGACCTCGCCGACGAACACGGCGTCGAAAACGTGCTCGTTCTCAAGCGGTTCCCGACGGGCATCGAGACCATCGGGGATGCGTTCGTCGACGCTGTCGATGGCGTCGAACGGCCCGAGATCGTCGGCCTCTCCGCGTATGCGAACCTGACGCTGACGGAACTGCCCGACCCGCCGGCGCTGCTCGATGGGGCCGAACGGAACCTGTTGCTGTCGACCTTCATCCGCGACCGCGAGTGGTCGAACGACTACCTCGCCCGTGCGGCCGAACACGAATCGTTCCGATTCGACGTCTCGCAGTTCGTCACCGAGGCAACGTGGCAGGGCGGCGAAATCGAAACCGGCGACGACGCCCTCGCCGAACTGGCCGAGGTGAACGACGCCTTCCACGCATGGCTCGCCGAGGCCGACAGGCTCGATCCGTCACGAAGCCTCCGGTATGCTTCCGACGCACTGGCCGACCCCGAGCGGCGTGGACGCGTCCAGTCAGCGTTCGAAGCCGTTCTCGTCCTCGAATTCGAGGAGTTCACGCGCATCGACCGCGAGTTCCTCGCTCGACTCACCGAGGGAGTACCGCTCGTGTGCGTTGCCGAGGCCGACAGCGCGATCCAGCGGACGTGGAACGAACCCCGGGAAATCGACACCTACGTTCCGGACCTCGACCGTGCCGGAACGTTCGGGGAATCGGCTTCAAACGAGCAGGCAGACGGTCCCGATGCCGTCGCGTCCTTCCTCGCAACGGGGGCTGTCCCGGATGCCACCCCTGCGATAGCGGAGGACGTGCGGGTCATCGAGGCGGAGACGTTCAGCGACGAACTCGCAGCGGTCGCCGAGGAGATCGAGCGACTCCGACGGTCGGAGGGCCTCGCCTACGACGAGATGGCCGTGGTCCTGCGAGATTCGAACGCACCGATTCCGGAGACGCTTCGTGGGCTCCGGGCGGCGGGGGTTCCCGTCACGTCGGCGACCGTCGGTGGCCTCGAACACGACCCCGCTGCTCGTGAACTGTACGCGCTCGCGAGTTGGTGTTTCAGACGTCAGGACCCGGAGCCCGAAGCCGGGGACACGGTCGAGGACCTCCCAGGTTGGCCGTCGGATCGTGCCCGGACGACGCTTGAAGCCCGCGTCAGTGCCGTTATCGACGATATCGACAGTGTGCTCGAATCGGTAGTCGAACGCGCTGAAACCCATGGACTCGTCGATGCGACCAACTACTGGCTGCTCGCAACCCATCTCAAGCATCGAGTCGGTGAGCGCGAGGAACCAATGGACGCGAAGACGCAGTTCGAACACGTCCGGACGCTCCGGCGACTGGTCGAGTCCGTCGCGGAGTCGTCGCTCCTCCCGAGCGACTGGCGGACGATCTGCGCGGGCATGGAGGAAGAACTCCAGCGGGCGACCAGCGACAAGATCGCGACCGAACTCGACCTCCCCGAGGGCGGCGTCCTCGTCGACGCCGTCCGCGTCCTCAAAAACGAACAGCGGCGGGCGGTCTTCCTCCTCGACGTGACCGACGAGGAGTACCCCGCCGACCCTCGGTTCAACTCGCTGTTCCCGACGCCGCACCTCGAGGAACTGGACGGCTATCCGGCCTTTACGACGCCGACGGTCGAGGACGTGACGGAGACGTTCGCGCCTGTCGAGGACCCGATTAGACCGCTCCACGCGTACTACGCGGCACTCAGCAGGCGGATGCTCGCAGTCGGTGCCCGGTGTGGGACCGAACGGCTCTACTTCGGCCTCCATCGGGAGGATGCGACCGGGACCGGGAGCCGCCAACAACCCTCGCGATATCTCGCCGCGCTGGAAGATACCTTCGGCGAGTTCCCACGCGTCGACCACGAGGGCGTGTACAGTCACGGGGAAGCCGTCCGGTTCGCGCTGACGCGCGTCGACCAGTCGCTCGAACGCGTGCGTCGGGCCGGGTTGGTGACCGACCCTCTCGACATGGACGAGATCGAAGCCGAGTTCGAGGCCGTTCAGCGAATCCTCGATGCGGACCCGCCGTCGAACCTCGGGCCGGCGATCGAGGCGCGACTGGATTTCGCCGACGGGGGTGTCCGCCGTGAGTGACGCGGATCGGCGGCTCTCCCCGTCCCGGCTTGCGACGTACGGAACCTGCCCCCGAAAGTACGAATACGATGCTGTCTGGGACGTTGAAACGCCCGACGAATCACGGCGCTATCTAGACCGGGGGCTGGCCTACCACGCCGCCATCGAGGAGACGTGTAACGCCGTTCGGGAGGCCGACGAGGCGTTTTCGGACGAGGAGATTCGGGAGTATGCGCTCGATCGCGTCCGAGCGGAATGGACGGCACGAGCGAAACGTTCGGAATACCAGTCCGACGCCCAGTTCGAGTACGACCGCGCGCTCACGATCAGTGCTGTTGAGTCGTTCTTCGAGACGGACGGCATCGAGCATGCCCGCAACTCCATCGCGACCGAGAAGACGGTTACCTACGACCGGGGCGACCGGCACCTCAAGGGGCGGGCGGACAACATCGTCAGGACGGACGACGGCCTGCACATCTACGATTATAAAGGGAGTTTCAACGGTATCGTCTCGTGGCGGTCGGCCGATTCCATCCCGCTGCATCGGAACGGCGAAGAGTACATCGCGGGGAAACTCAAGAGCCTGTTTCAGGCGGCCATCTACATCGAGGGCGCGAAGAACCTCGACGTCTACGAACCCGGGATGGACGTCGAGTTCAGTTTCTACGCCCTGCTTAAAAACAAGACCCGTGAGGGCCATCCGGATGGCCTGCAGGTATCGGCCAGCGGGTATCCACGGGACGTGACCGATATCTACGAGGAGTATCGCGACGATATCTGGGCAATCATCGAGGACTGTTACGACGGCATCGTCGGCGAACGCTACGAGCCGAGCCGCTTCGAGGAGATTCGCGAACACTCATGTGGCGATTGTGATTACCGGGCGATGTGTAGCGACTATCTGAGCGCGGAGGTGCGGATCGATGAGTGACGACGGCGCGAAGTCGGGGGAGGACAGCGAGGACCCGTCGCCACGCCCCGACCAGCAGGAGATCATCGATTCCGACGACTACCCGATGCGCGTCCTCGCCGGTGCGGGGACCGGCAAGACGTTCACGATGGTCGAGAAAATCGAGCGACTACTGGAAGCCGGAACGCCACCGGACGAGATCCTCGCGTTGACGTTCACGAACAAGGCCGCCGACTCGATGCGCGAGAAGCTCGTCGAGAAGGTCGACGAACGCGGCTACGACATCGAGGCCTACACCTATCACGCCGTCTGCAACGAGCTGTTGAGCGATTTCGCCTATCACGCCGACCTCGATCCGCGGTTCGACGTGGCCACCGAAGCCGACCAACTTCAACTCGTCTACGAGGTCCTTGATGAGATCCCCTACCGGTTTACGAACCCGGACGTCTACGAGAACCACGACTACGCGACCGGCGCGCCGGAACGGCTGTTCTCCTTCATCGAATCGATGAAACGGGCCGGCATCACGCCCGAGGAGCTGGACGCGTACCTCCCCACGCCCGAACGGCTGGCCGAACTCGAGGGGGTCGTCGACCGGGTCCGGGAGGCGACCGATGAGCATCTCCGTACCCGCAAAGACCTCACTGCGGAGCGGCTCGACCTCTTCGACGGGTGGTTCGACGAGTTCGTGTCGGTCCTCAAGACGGAACGGAACGGTCTCGGTGGATCGGGAATGGAGGCCGACGTAGCCGCCTACATCGACGCGATGATCGAGACCGTCGACGCGCTCTCGGCGTTCTTCCACGACAACGCCGACCGGCTGAACGACGGTGAGTTCGCCAATGGCCACAAACTCCCAGCACACCTGTTCGACTCCTACAGCGGCGCCCCCGCCGGAATGCCGTCCATCGAGTTCACGCTCCCGGGGACGCTGGAGGCGTTTATAAACGACTGCCAGGAGGTCTCGGATCTGGTGCCGGGCTATCGGGCCTACCAGCAGGCACTCCGTGCCGAGAACCTGCTGGACTTCAACGATCTCGTGACCGAAACCGTCGCGCTGCTCGAAAACCAAACCGTCACCGACTGGCTCGATGACCAGTATTCCTACGTCTTCTGTGACGAGTATCAGGACACGGACGCCCTCCAGTTCGAACTCGTTCAGCGACTCGTGACCGACGACCGGCTCTTCGTGGTCGGGGACGACGATCAGGCGATCTACGAGTGGCGGGGCGCGAACGTCGACAACATCGGTCCCAGACTCGAAGCGGCGTACCCATCGCTGGCCAGCTATACCCTGGAAGAGAACTTCCGCTCGAAACAGCCCATTCTGGATCTCGCGAACAACGCCCTCGACGAACTGGGGGGCCGTGGGAGCGACAAGGAACTCGACGCGATGTTCGAGAAGGCAGATGCCGACGACGGAGTGATTCACGTCGAAGCCGCCGAGGAACTCGACGACGAGGGCCAGCAGGTGACCAACGCCGTCACCCGTCTTGTCGACGGGCAGTCGGTCCACACCGACGAGACGTACGCACCGAGCGATATCGCGATTCTCGTCCGGAAGAAGCGCCACGCAAAGCCACTGATAGAGACGCTCTCGAAGGCAGGTATCCCGTACGAACTCGGCGGCGATATCGCCGCGGAGTCCGTCGGCGTCGAGACGGTCATCGCTGGCCTCAAAGCCGTCGCCGACCCGGCCGACGAGGTCAGCATCAACCGGCTGTTGACGATGCGATATCGGCTCCGTGCCGACGACCTGCGAAGGCTCAACACCGCCGAAGACTCCCTCCGAACGGCGCTGGAAACGCTCGACCCCAGCGCATACGAAGAGCCGGAACGCGTCGAACGCTCCGCGGCCGACCTGACGCACCTCTGGAGCCAGCGCGATACCTACTCGCTGACGCGTCTGTATCGCGAACTGAAGGACCGACTCGACCTCGAGTGGTTCCTCTCCGAACAGGAACGACGCGACCTCCGCCAACTGGACGACCTGATCGATAGTTTCGAGGACGGCACCGTCGAACCGGAGCTTTCGAGCGACTTCATCGATTTCCTCGCACGGCACGGCTCTATCACGGCTGATTCCTCCCGCGGTCTGGAAGACCAACCCGACGAATCGGCGGCCGGCGTCCGGATTATGACGATCCACAAGAGCAAGGGACTGGAGTTCCCGGTCGTCGTGTTGCCGGAACTCGTCGCCGACGAGTGGGCGCCCCGCGAGCGGACCTACGACCGGATCGAGACGGCACTCGATGCCGAGGAACCCTCTCCGACCGAGTACGACCCGCTCCTGACGGACGAACGGGAGGCACGCCGCCTTCTGCACGTGGCGATCACCCGAGCCGAAGAGTGGTGTCTCCTCTTCGGCCGCACCTCCGAGGCGAATGCCGATGACCGGGATTCCGAAGAGATGCGTCCAGAGACGGTCGATACGGCGCTGGGCGATGCCGTGCCGTGGTCCGTCTCCGGGGTGTCGTTCCCGATCTGGGAGACGGTTCGACGGAGCCTGCCGCCGACCGCTGTCGACGGGACGGAAACCATCGCCGCACCGATAGAAACCGACACACGGACCGCGGCGGTAGACGGGGCCAGATTGCTCGACCGGACCGAAGCGCGCCGTCGCGTCCTCGATCTCGGCCGCCGCGCGCTCGCCGGCGACCTCGACGTATCACCCGACGCCCGCATCGAGATCGCGACTGAATCGGTCGGCGTCAAACCCGAATCACGCCTCCAGCGGCGGCACAGCTACACCTCGCTGGATGCCGTCGCGGAATGTCCCCGACAACACTACCTGAACTACGTGGTGCGAGCCTTCGACGACCCGCAGTTAGCGACCGCCGACGAAGCGGGCGATGGATCGTCGGTGAACACGCGGACACAGGGGGTCGTCTTCCACGAGGCCGCAGAACGGGCCGGCGAGCGTGGCTACACCCGACCCGACGAATGGAAGCAAGCGGCCGAACGGATCGCCCGGATGCGAGGCGAGGAAGCCGTGCTTCCGGCCGTCGAGACCTGCATCGACCGGTTCTTCGAGTTGGAGGCCAGCGAGTGGACGATACTGAGCGCCGAGCGTGACTTCGAGTTGGAACTCGACGGCGAACTCGTCGTCGGACAGATCGACGCGCTCTGTCGGACGCCTGAGGGCGAACTGGTAGTCTTGGACTACAAGGCGACCGACCGGACGCGGGATCTGGAGACGAACCTCCAACTGCCGCTGTACGTCCTCGCGTGTCGGGAACTGTTCGACGAGCCGGTCGAACGTGCCGGCTACGCGTACGTGGGATCGGCGGGTCCGAAGCTGGCGACCAGACGCTTCGACGAGGGGGCGCTGGATGCGGCGACGGAGCGTATCCATGAGCGACTCCAGGCGGCCGTAGAAAGCTCGTACAGCACCTTCCAGCAGAATGACCACTGCCGATGGTGTCCGCACGCCGGCCTTCCGTGTGGCCCGGAGGGGTATGGTGAGTCCGACGAGCCGTGAGTCGGAGGCCGTCGGCTGCGCCCGAGGCTACCCTTCGAAGGCTTCGGTGATGGTCAGGTCACGCTGCAAGAGCGGTTCGATTTTCGGGCTCCGCGGATCGACGACGAGTTCCTCCTTTTGCCAATGGCGGCCGTCCTTTCCGTTCCAGACGCCGTACATCGTCACGCCGGGGAGCCGGATCACGCCGAACCTGACCGCGAGGAAGTAGAGAAGGTAACCGAGTTCGTCCCACGAGGCGGTCGTCTCCCGCGGTAGTGTTCGCGGGAAGTCGACGTGCTGGACCCGGAGTCCGGCCTCGTTCGCCGATTCGACGAACCCGAAGTCGTTGCTGAACAGCAGCACGTCCTTCCGGCTCTCCTCGTCGAACTGCCGATATCCCTCGACGATGTGCTCGTCGCCGGTTTCACACTGGACGCGGTCGACGTTTCGGTCGGCCATGAGTCGCCGGTACTCGTAGAGGCCGAGGAACCCCTCTCGGTTGTCGCCGGCCGGTTGGTTGTCGAGGCGTTCGAACTCCTCGCCGAACGCGTCCACGAGCGAGGCCGTCCGGTGTTGTTTGTAGTGCCAGTCGAGTTCCTCCTTGACGCCCGTGGCGAGGGCGTAGCCGTTGGTCGGTGACCGACCCTCGTCGTCCCGTTTGCTACTCCGGTGGTCGATGCCGAGTATCTCGCCCATCCGCCACGGGATGATGTTCGCGTCGATGCC
>NZ_JAZKTR010000166.1:0-5064 GCF_036625485.1 Natronomonas sp.
CGGCGACGTGTTCGTCGACCGCCACCAGCCCGCCGTCTTCGAGTTCGAAGGCGGCCCGGGTGACGGCGGCGGGGTCCTCGCCGAGCTCCTCGGCGAGCTGTGCAACCGTTTTCGTCTCGGTCGCGCTGGCGGCTTCCAGCAGCGCGACCTGCGTTTCGGGTAGTCTCATTGATGCGGTATGCGTGGGTCTGTCTGTTAGCGGTTCCGACTCGAAGACGGGGTTTCCCCGGGGGGACGCAAGCGCCCGCCCGGTTCCACCCGCGTCTAGACAGCGAAGAAAAAGCCGAACCCGGGACTCGTTGAGCGGTCGGAAACGGTGCCGACGGCGGCGGGTTCGGATGCCATATCCGACGGGAGGGCAGCCGCCGGCAAAAACGTTGTCCTCGGCGCAAGCGACGGTATTCGCCCGTTATCGGGTATCGCGCAGGTCGACGAACCAGCCTTCGTCGGCGGTAATCCACCGACCCGGCGTGCCGTCGCTGGCGGCGCTCACGTGGTCGAAGATGATACACCGTTTCTCGCCCGACGGGGTCTCCTCGATGCGGGAATCGACCAGCGGACTGGGTGCCTGTTCGCCGTCGATGTCGGAATCGGGTGCGCGCATCTTGCCCCGGTCTATCCCGGGAGGCTCCTTCAACCGCCCCAAACGTTCAATGAAAACTGTCGATTTCGGGTGGTACAAACGATGTAAACGGTCTGAACTGCGCGCGGATTACCTTCAGGTACCGTGCTGCCAGCTTTCCATGTACTGGATCTGCTCGTCGGTCGGTTCGTCGATCTCGATGCCCTCGGCGGCGAGCTTGATCTCGGCGACCTCCTTGTCGAGGTCGTCGGGCACCTCGTGGACGCCGGGCCCGTACTCGTCGCTGTTCTCGACCAGTTCGCGGACGCTGACAGCCTGGACGCCGAAGCTCTGGTCCATCACTTCGACGGGGTGGCCCATCGCGACCGGCGAGGCGAGGTTGACGAGGCGGCCGTCGGCCAGCACGTTGATGCGGCGGCCGTCGGGCAGGCGGAACTCCTCGACGCCGTCGCGGACCTCCTGTCGGGTCTCGGCCAGCGAATCGAGGTCTTCGAGGTTGATCTCGACGTTGAAGTGCCCGGAGTTGGCGAGGACGACGCCGTCTTTCATCTTCTCGAAGTGTTCTTCGGTGATGATATCGCGGTTGCCCGTCGTCGTCACGAAGATGTCGCCTTTCGCGGCGGCTTCGTTCATCGAACAGACCTCGTAGCCTTCCATGTGGGCCTCGAGCGCCCGCCGGGGCTCGATCTCGGTGACGATGACGTGGGCGTTCTGGCCGGCGGCCTTCTTGGCGACGCCGCGGCCACAGTACCCGTAGCCGGCGACGACGATGTTCTTGCTCGCAAAGGAGAGGTTCGTCGTCATCGCGATGTTCGACAGCGTGGCCTCGCCCGTCCCGTGGACGTTGTCGAAGAGGCGCTTCATCGGCGTGTCGTTGACGGCGAACATCGGGTACTTCAACTCGCCGTCGGCATCCATCGACCGCAGGCGGTGGACGCCCGTGGTCGTCTCCTCACAGCCGCCGACGATGGAGTCGATGAGTTCGGGATAGTCCTCGTGGATGGCCATCACGAGATCGCCGCCGTCGTCGACCGTAATGGTCGGGTCGTGGCCGATGGTCGCCTCGATGGCGCTGTAGTACTCCTCGTCGTCGACGTCGTGTTTCGCGTAGGAGGTGATGCCGTCGACGGCGTCCAGCGCGGCGCTGACGTCGTCGTGGGTCGAAAGCGGGTTACAGCCGGTGATGGCGACCTCGGCGCCGCCCTCCGCCAGCACCTCGGTCAGGACCGCGGTCTTGGCTTCGACGTGCATCGCCATCGCGACCGTCTCGCCCTCTAGAGGCTGGTCGGCGGCGAACTCCTCGGCCAGCGAGGTCATGATGGGCATGTGCTGGCGGGCCCACTCGATCTTCTTGCGGCCCGACGCCCGGGACTCTGCCGGGTCGTCGAGCTGTTCGGTTATCGTCGGGTGACTCATACCTCCCACGAGGGGTGTGGCCGGGAAAACGCTACCGAACGATACCTATCGGTGCTATCGAACGAGGCCCGCGAAAAAGAAAACCGCGCGAAAAGAGGGGGGAGCGCGGGGAACGGCTACGGGTCGTCAGTTGTTGGGGCCGTTACCGTTGCCGGGACCGCCGTCCTCTTCTTCCTCCTCGGTTTCCTCTTCTTCAGTTTCCTCGTCGTCACTGTCAGGACCGGCGTCCTCGGGCGGGCCCTGCGTCTTGTTGTCGGCCGGGCCAGCGTGCTCAGGCGGGCCCTGGGTCTTGTTTTCGGGCGGGCCCTGCGTCTTGTTGTCGGACGGGCCAGCGTGTTCGGGCGCGTTACCAGGGTTGTTCGACGTCACGAACTCGGCGACCTGCTGACCGACGGTCTTGTTCTCGTCGCCGTCACCGTTGAGGATGCTCTCGACGAACTGCTGGACCTGCTGACCGAACGGTTCCTGCTCGTCATCTTCGATCTCGTCGGGGCTCAGAAGCGTCGCGGACGTACTCGCGGTCTCGTTGTCGTAGTCTGCCGTCACCGTGACGTCGACGGTCTCGTTCGGCGCGGGGAGGTCGACCGTACCGTTCTCGCCGGTCGTGTAGTCGCCCGCACCGTCGTACGTCGCGTTCTCGTCGTCGACGGCGACCTCGACGGACGCGTTCTCGACGCCTTCACCGTCTTCCGAGACGGTCACCGTGGCCGTGCCATCGTCAGCCTGCTCGACGGACACCGAGAGGCCGGGCTCCGCTGCTTCGAGCGTCACCGACTCGGAGGCCGTGCGGTTGTCCGCCTCTGCGGTGATGGTCACGTTCACCGTCTCGTTGGGGACGGAGAGTTCGACCGTTCCGTTCTCGTCGGTCGTGTACTCGCCTGCGTCCTCGTAGGTCGCGTTCTCGTCGTCAACGGTCACGTTCACCGTTGCGTTCTCGACAGTCCCGTTGTCGTCGGATACTGTCACTTCGACAACGTCGTCCTGTGCGACGTCGATCTCCAGGTTTCCGTCGCTTTCTTCCTGTGCCATCGCCATTCCGGGGCCGAGCACTGACAGCAACATCAGCGCCGACAGGGCAATCGCGACGAGTTTTGTATTCGAGCTCATCTCACTCGGTTGGAGACGCGAGATACGGATAAAGGGGGTCTCCCGTTCAGTCGGTTCAGAAGCTGTCTGTAACTGGTAAGTAATCGGTTCAAAAACCGTTAGAACGTTTAGAAACGACTCTCGCCGTTTAATCCGTCACTCGGATGCGCGACCGATAGCCTCGTTCGCGTGCCGCTGGGCCTCCCGTCGGACGGGGTCGACCTCCAGGGTACGGATCTCGCGATCCTCCATCAGCACCTCGCCGCCGACGACCGTGTGGCGGACGTCACTGCCGCGGACGGCGTAGGCCAGATGGGAGACGAGGTCGTTCTCGGGCGTGAGATGCGGAGCCTCGAGGTCGATGACCGCGAAATCGGCGAGTGCGCCCTCCTCGATGCGACCGGAATCGAAGCCGAGCGCCTCGGCGCCGCCGGCCGTCGCGGCCCGGACGACGTCCGGGGCGGCGACGGCGCTGGCGTCCTCGGCGGCGAGTTTGCCGACCATCGCGGCGTCCCGGACCTCGTCGAAGACGTCGAGGTCGTTGTTCGAGGCGGGACCGTCGGTGCCGATACCGACCGTAACGCCCGCATCGAGCATCCGCTGGACGGGCGCGATACCGCTGGCGAGTTTCATGTTCGAGGCCGGGCAGTGGGCGACGGCGACCTCGCGGTCGGCCAGCAACTCGATTTCGGTCTCGTCGACGTGGACGCCGTGGGCGATGAAATCGCCCGACTCCAACATGCCGAGGTCGTCGGCGAATTCGAGGGGCCGGACGCCGCGTTCCTGGACGATAGGGGTGACCTCGTCTTCGGTTTCGTTGGCGTGGTAGTGGAGCGGAATCCCTTCGTCGCGTGCACGGTCGACGTACGTCTCCAGCAACTCGGTGTCGACAGTCGTCAGCGAGTGGGGCATCAGCGCCGTCTGCACCCGGCCGTCGGCGGCGCCGTCGAGTTCGCGGGCGACGGCGAGGCCTTCCTCGAAATCGGCGCGGGCGTCGGCCTCGTCCTTGCCGACAGTGACGATGCCGTGGCCGACGCGGGCCCGGAGGCCGGCCGCATCGAAGGCGGCGACGACCTCGGGGACGTGGAAGTACATGTCGCCGACCGCGGTGACGCCGTTGCGGATCATCTCGGCGGCGCCGAGGCGTGCGCCTGCGCGTACGTCCTCCGGGCCGAACGCGGCTTCGACGGGCCAGATGTCCTCTTGAAGCCACGCGTCGAGCGGCTTGTCGTCGGCGTAGCCCCGCAACAGCGTCATCGCGGCGTGACAGTGCGTGTTGACCAGTCCCGGAACGACGAGCGAGCCGTCGGCATCGAGCGTCTCGTCGGCTTCACTGTCGAGCCCGTCGCCGATCTCGACGATGCGGCCGGTGTCGCAGTCGGCGAGCACGTCCGTCTCGCGGATCGAGCGGTCGGGCAACAGGACGCGTCCGCCGGTGATTCCCAGCGTACTCATGGGCGGCGGTAGGCGCAGGGGGCGGTTGAAACTGCCGACACGGCGGCGCGTTCTCAGGCTCGTTAAACCGAGTCCGGGCTTTTTCAAAGCCCGACGGGAACTCCCCGTATGCGCCCGCTTTTGGTCGTGATAGCCCTCCTCCTTTCGGGGTTCGCCGGGGTCTTCTTCCTCGGCAGTTTCCTGTGGTATCGACACGCTCCCCGCCTCCACGCCGAGACGGTGTTCCCGGACGACGCCGTCGGTATCGAACTGCTCCGCTACGGCGTCGCCGCCGGGTTCGCCTCCTTCGGTGGCTTCCTGTTCGTGTTCGTCTTCCATCTGCTGGTCGTGGGGATGGCCGGAACCGACGCCGGACTCACGGCCTCGCTGGCGGCGCTGCCGCTCGAAGAGACCGCCGTCGGGCTCTTCGCCCTGTCGCTGGCGACCTTCCTCGTCGCCGGCGCCGGCTACGCCGCCGACGCCCTCCGCGGTGGCTTCGGCGGCGTCCGATAGGGTAAAGGCCCATCCGACAGCGTCCGATAGGG
>NZ_JAZKTR010000017.1:0-25615 GCF_036625485.1 Natronomonas sp.
GCCGTCGTTGGCGACGAGCGCGACAGCCCCGTCGGTCGCCCGCATCGTCTCGACGTAATCCCGGAGCGACGCCGACCCGTTGCCGGTGTGAGCGCCGAAGACCTTCCGGACGGCCTGATGGTCGGAGTAATCGAGCAACACGTCACGGATCTCGTCGTCCCCCTCGCTCATTGAACCGTGTGTACGGTTCACACCCGCATAAGTATCATGGGTATAACAGGGGTGGAGTACCCGAACGCGTCGCGTATCGGTGAGGCTTTTTCCGGCCGGCCGGTACCGGCGACCATGGTTCATTACGTGACGACGAACGAGGGGAAGGTCCGCGAAGCCGAGGAGTACCTCGGCGACGACGTGGCTTCGGTGGACTACGATTACACGGAAATCCAGGCCGATTCGCTGGAGGCCGTCGCGGCCGACGGTGCACGGCGGGCCTACGAACACGTCGGTGAACCCGTCATCGTCGACGACGCCGGCCTCTATCTGGACGATTTCGACGGCTTTCCCGGTCCCTACTCGTCGTACGTCGAGGACACCCTCGGCATCGAGCGCGTCGGCCGACTGGCACGGCGGGAAGACGCCACCAGCGCGCGGTTCCGGTGTGTCATCGCCTACTGCGACGGCGAACCCTTCGAGGCGTCACCGGAACCGGTCGACACGGGCGAGCGCCGCGGGCAGGACCTCGCGGCCGACGACCGGGCGACGGCGACGACGGACGAGACTGTCCAGGGACGGGATGTGCCCGTGAAGCTATTCACGGGCGCCGTCCCTGGCACCATCGTCGAACCGCGCGGTGAAGGTGGGTTCGGCTACGACCCCATCTTCGAACACGACGGCACGACGTTCGCGGAGATGGACGCCGAGCAGAAGAACGCGATCTCACACCGCGGCCGCGCGCTGGCGAAGTTCGCCGAGTGGTTCCAAGGACGAACCGCGTGAGTCCTCGGTACCTCGGGGGAGCAAAGCTCCTTGGTGGTTCCAGAGTCGAACGGAGTGAGACTTCGGGGCCTCAGAGGTCCATATTAAGTACCCCCAGCATGCCGCCCGTACGCCTTTGAGGGAGTCGCCCCCCGTAGAGTACATGTCTGTGGATGGAACGGCGCTGATAACCGGCGCGTCGGCAGGCATCGGAAAGGCTCTCGCCGAACGGTTCGCGGCCCGCGGCCACGATCTCGTGTCGGTCGCCCGCCGCGAGGAACGACTCGAATCGTTGGCCGGCGAACTCGACGGCGAGCAGGGAATCGAGGCCCACACCGTCGCGATGGACCTCGCGAGTCGACACGCGCCCTACGATCTGTACGAAGAGACCCAAGACCGAGGAATACAGGTCGATATCCTCGTCAACAACGTCGGTATCGGTACGCAAGGTGCCTTCGTCGAGAACGACCTTGACCAAGAACTCGACCAGCCGCAATTGAACGTGGTGACGCCGACGCAGTTGACCCACCTCTACGGCAGCGACATGGCCGACCGCGGCGAGGGCGGGATTCTCAACGTCTCTTCGACGGCGGCGTGGTTCCCGGGGCCGTTCATGACGATCTACTACGCCTCGAAGGCGTACATGAAATCCTTCTCGGAGGGATTGGCGAGCGAACTCGAACCGGAGGGCGTCTCGGTGACGGTGCTGTGTCCGGGCCCCGTCGAGACGGAGTTCCAGGAGCGGGCCAAAAACGAGGATACGCCGCTCGGCAGCGGCGAGATGCAGGACGTCGAGATGGCCGCCGAGGCGGGCTACGATGGCTTGCAGGCTGGAAAACGGGTCGTCGTCACCGGCTGGACGTTCAAGCTACTCACGGGGGTCGCGATCCGGTCCCGGATAGGCGTCCTCGAAGACTAACTCGTAGACGGCCCCGGGGTCGAACACCCGGGCGAAGGCGTCGGGAGACCGAACGCTGACGTCCATGTGCTTTTTGAGGTTGGCACCGGCGGCGGCGCTCTGAAGCCGACCGTTCAGCGTGACGATATGGGGTGCATTCCCCTCATAAGCGGCCGCCAGCGCCGGGGTGTCGCCCTCGGACTGGTCGACGACGGTCGCTTCGGCTTCGATTTTCACGCGCCAGTCGGCGGCCAACTCCCCGTCCGCGAGGTCGGCGATGACCGACTCGGCGTCGTCGAGAAGCGGGTCGGTCACGACCAGTTCGAGCCACGAATGCCGGCGGACGTGGTCGAGGGCCTCGCGGGCGGCCTCGCCGACCAGAAGGTCGGCAGCCAGCACGTCCGCGTCGGCGACGATGCGCGTGTGGTCCGGGCCGTTGTCGCTATCGCTCATCACGCCGCTCCCGGAGTGAGGTCCGAATCGCATCGAGCGATACGTCGTAGGCCTCCCCGCGTTCGAAGAGGTCGTTCCACGTCATACGGGTCGATATCTCGCCCGGGCATACATAAGTGCGACCGTCGCCGCGGTGTGTCGACTGGCTACTGGTTGAGACGCCACCAGACGGCCCCGGCGAGAAACGCCCAGCCGACGTTCGTGAGAACGGCGAGACCACCCATCCCCGCGACCAGCCACGGCCGGTCGGTCGCCTCGAAGGCGACCCGAGCGAGCGACGCCGCGACGACACAGAGCAACACCCCCAGAAGCGCCATCGGGAAGGCGACGAGGAGTCCGGCGAACAGCGCGAGGCCGACGTAGAGTCCACCGGCGACGAGGTTCGCCGTCGCCGTCCGGGCACCGAAGGCGTGCTTACCGGCGAGACCACCGGAGCCGTGACACATCGGTACCGCACCGAGCGGGACGGCGAGGAGGTTCATCGCACCCATGCTCTCGGCGAGTTCGTCGGACGAGACGTCGGCGTCGTAGAGGTCCGACAGCAGAAGCGACGTCGCGACAGCGGCGTTGCCGACCGTCATCGCCAACTGGGCAGCGAGTCCCTCGACGGCGCCGAGCGAGAGCGTCGGCGAACCGCTCGGAAAGACCGCCAAGGCGGGAACTGATGGTGCCGGAACGCCACCCGTTGTCCCAGCCCACAGCGCACCGGTCACGAGGACGGCGAGGGCTACGGCCCGACGGGAAACCAGCGCGACGACGGCCGCGATGGCCACCCCGACGCCCGCGACGGTCGGTGAGACGACGACGAGGTCGGCGGCCGCCACGACGAGCAGGCAAGCGACGGCGAACTGGACGCCACGAACGACGGGTTCGCCGACGTGTGTCGCCACGACCGTGAGCACGCCGGTTCGGCCGGCGACGAGCAACAGGAGGCCGGCCAGCAGGCCCGCCGCGACGAGGTCACCGTAGCTGATGGCGCCAGCGATCGCCAGTCCCGCGAGCGCCTTCATCGGCTCGACCGACAGCGGGAGGCCATAGTAGACGCCCCACACCGCTTGGAAGACAGCAAAGCCCGCCAACAGATGTGGCAACGAGGCGGGCGTCAGTACTCCGAGTGCGACGACGAGCGGCAACACGGTTATCGAGTCGCCGATGGCGCCGGTCACCTCGCCCACCGACGTCGAGAATTTCCGTTCGATGGCCGCAGCCGTCGCCATGGCGGACGAAAACGCCCGACATATATGTCATTTTCCAGTAATTAAAGTGCGTTGCGGCACCCGTGGTGCGAAATCGAAACCAGTTACCCCTCCGGAACGGGAGCCTCTCGACGTCGTATAGCAGAGTGGCACCGACACCCGATCGAACTGAACGGTGAGACGGTCATCACGGGCGATGTCGGTGCGCGCCGCCGGTCACACGCTCGTCTGACGCGGATTTATGTAATATCCCCGCATGCGAACGGATGGGCGCGCATCGACGGCCTCAAGTTCCCCATCCTCCCCATCGCGCGCCCGTGTTCTTAATCAGCCCTTTAGAATCGTCTCTACCTCGTCGAGCGCCGACCGCTCGGCGATGAGCGCGACACGGTCGCCAGCCTGGACCTCCGTCCGGGGCATCGGAATCGTCATCGGCTCCTTCCGCCGTCCGTGGGCGTACAACCGGGCATTCCCCGGCAGGTCGACCTCGACGACCCGCCGGCCGACGACCGGCGACCCGTCCGGAATGTCGAACGTCGTCGCCGTCAGCGTCTCGGTGAGTTCCGCCAACACGTTCAGGTTCCCGCCGAGCAACGCCGTCTTGGCGCCGGCGGCACCCATCCGCTCGGGGTAGATGACCTCGTCGACGTCGGCCGCGTACTTCTCGTAGATCTCCTGCCGGTAGTCCTCGTCGATGCGAAGCACCGTCCGACAGTCGTAGCCCTTGGCGATCATACAGGCGGTGAAATTGACGTTCAGGTCGCCGGACAGCGCAGCGAGCGCGTCCGCGTCCGCGATGCCCGCCGCTTCGAGTACGCGTTCGTCCTCACCGTCGCCCTCGATGATCTCGAGGCCCGCTTCGCGGGCCGCCGCGGCCTTCTCCGGGTCGTTATCGACGATGACGACGTCGTGACCCTCCGAGGCGAGGATCTTCGCGGTGCGCATCCCGACCCGGCCGTAGCCGACGATGACGAACTTCATGCACCGTGGTATGTCACCACAAAACAAAAAGGTGTGCGCCGAACCTACGCCCGACCGACGACCCGGGTCTGTTCGTGGTTCGGGAAGACGTTCGTGACGACATCCGACCCCCAACGCTGACGCATCCGCTCGCGGAGTTCCGTCTCGTAGTCGCCTTTCGGGACCTCCTCGCTCGGACCCGATTCGACGACCAGATGGGCGTCGACTAAACGGTCGACGGCACCGCGGCCGAATCCCGAAAGCGGCGCGACGTAATCGATGCCGTGGCGGTCCTCCAGGCTCTGGGCGACCGCCCGGGAGACGGTGGGCACTCGGTCGTCACGGCGCGTCCCGTCGGCGACGACCTCGTATTCGGCGGCGACGGCCTCCAGGGCCGCCTCGTGGACCTGCTGGATCCCCCGTCGCGGATAGCCGTCCTCGCGCATCTGTTCGGCGGCCTCGTCGGCGACCTCGCCGTCCATCTCGATCTCCTCGAAGGGAAAGCCGAGCGCGTCGGCGGCCTCGCGGGCGTGTTCCCAGTCGTCGGTGACGCCGAAATGCGCGGTCACGAGCGTGACGTCGTAAAAGCCGTCGAGCAAGAGGGCAGCGAGCGACGAGTCCTTTCCCCCGCTGAACAGCAGTCCGCACTCCATCTATCGGCGCCGGATGTCGAAGCTCTTGGATTCGGGTTTCATCTCCTGCAGGAGCTCTTTCATCTTCTCCTCGTCGATTTTACCCTGCAGGCGGCCGCTCTGGGCCAGCGCCACGATCTGCTGTTCGACCTTCTCGCCGAACTGCGGCTTGGACATCTTCACCGAGTTGAGTCGCTGCCGTGCGCCGTCGGTCAGCGACTTGCGGAGCATGGCCTTCTTCTGGGCCTCGGCCTGCTGACGCTGGGCTTCAGCGGCCTCCTGTTGGGCCTCCCCGCCGCCACCGCGCTGTTCTTTGAGCTGTTCCATCTTCTTCTGTCGAAGCTCATCGAGTTCCTCGTCGGTAGGTTCGCCACTCATATTCGTCTAATACTCGTGAACACAGAAAAATGATTCCGAAAGCCGGCCGACTAATCACCTCGTTGCACGAACCGCCAGAAAAACCGGCTGTTTCGACTCCGTCTCGTAGCGTTCCGGACACGCCTCCGCGAACGCCTCGGTCGGCTGCGGTTCGACAACCCGGTCGATCGTCAGCCCAGCGTCTATGATCGGGTTGAGCATCGCTGACAGCGGTCGACGATAGGAAGGGATGTTCACGTCCCGTACGTCCCAGTCTTTGGTCCGTCCCTCGACCGCGAAGTAGTTCTCACCATCCCCATCGAAGAACTCGTCGAATGGATGTTTGACCGATAAGACGACGAAACCGCCCGGATTCAACACCCGCGCGAACTCCCCGAAGAGTGGTTTCCAATCCTCGATATAGTCGAGAACCAGCCCGCTGACGATGCCGTCAAAGTTGTT
The DNA here is from genome assembly GCF_036625485.1 of Natronomonas sp. Taxonomy (GTDB): domain Archaea; phylum Halobacteriota; class Halobacteria; order Halobacteriales; family Haloarculaceae; genus Natronomonas. The sequence continues at coordinate 5,874 of NZ_JAZKTR010000017.1, forward strand.
GTCAGCGAACGGTAACGGCTCTGCAAGGTCGGCTTCGTGAAATTCGACGTCCCCCTCGACCCGAGTTCGAGCCTCGGCGAGCATCGCTTTACTCGCATCGACCCCGACCACCTCTGCGCCTTCGGAGAGTAGCCACTCCGTATACAAGCCGGCCCCACAGCCGGCATCGAGGACGCGTTTCCCGGCCACTTCGGGTATCAACTCGGTCGTTGCCGGAAACTCCAGATGTGCGTTATACGGATGTCCTTCGACGTCCTCGATGTAGGCCGCGGCGATTTCGTCGTAGACGTCCGCGGCGCTTCGGTCCTCGGAGGGCATCGCTGACTATCTACCAGTCCTCCCTGTTTGTGCTTTTCTCCATACGGGAGGAACAGAACAATCTCAGGGGAGGGGTAGTCGAACGTAGAAAGCATCCGCGAGCGCCGTCAGGCGCGAGCGGTTCTACCGCGCCGTAGGCGCGGGACCGAGACCCGACCATCGGGAGGGTCGAAGTGTCTTTTTCATGAAAGTTTTTGCCGGCGCGGCTTCGCCGCGCCGTGCAAAAAGTTTCAGGCGTAGCGCTCTAGTTCCGGCCGGTCGAGCTCTTCGATAAGCTCTTCCGCAGTTTCGTCGAGAAGGGTGCGACCGTCGCCGGTGAGGTCGCGGCCCTTGTCCTGGGCCTGCTGGACGTAGCCTGCGTCTTCGAGCTGCTGGAGGATGGTACGGATGATGTTGCCCGAGCCGTCGGACTGCCGTTCGGGGCGGACGCGGTAGCGGTTCGTGCCGTTGATGGAGTCGCCGTAGGCGGTACGGAGGCTCTGGACGCCGACGGGGCCGTTGTCAGCGACCTTGCGGAGGAGGCTGGCGGCGCGAGTTGCCCAGAAGTCCTCCTGCTCGGGGGGCAGTTCGCGACCGGAGCCGGTCTTCGTGTAGGTGATCCAGTCGGGTTCGTCGAGTTCGTCTTCGAGCTTCTCGGCGACCGCCTCGATCAGGTCCTCGGCGGGCACGTCGTAGAGTGTCGTCATTACGTCCCGATTCCCGTCGATTGCGTTTAACGCTGTTGGTCCATCCCGGCCCGTGTGACACATCAACGGTCGGCGGCCAGTGCCGCGGCGACACCGCCTCCGATGAACGTCGGGAGCCAGTATATCGCGCCACGGTGGAGCACGATGGCCGCGGCTGCGGTCGCCGCGCTGACGCCGGCAAGCGGAACGAGGAGGCCGATGAGGGCGGCTTCGACCCCACCGAGACCGCCCGGAAGCGGCGTGACGCTGGCGATAGCGCCGACGGGAACGGCCACGAGGACGGCCTCCGGTGACACGGGAACGCCGATAGCGTAGAACGCACACCACAGCGCGGTCGCCTGAGCGATCCAACCGACCGTCGAGAGGCCGATGGCAGTCGCCAGCGAGCGCCGGTCCGTGGCCACGTCCTCCAGCGAACGAAAGAAGCCGTCGACGCGGGACTGGATCGCCTTCCGTGTCGGCACCGACAGTCGAGGCACTCGGCGGCCGACGGTCTTCGCGATGGGCGTCAGCGTGCGCCCGATGCCGGCTTCCAGCCGCTCGCGGTTTCGCCACGCCAGCACACCGGCGATCGGCATGCCGACGGCCAACAGGACGACGGCGGCAGTTGCCAGTCGGAGTTCGTCGCCGGCCGCCGCGGCGACCGAGTAGTAGGTGACGCCGATGAGCGCCAGCGCAGTCGAGGGAACGAAGTTGATCGAGTCGGCGCTGGCGATCGCGGCGAGGGCGTTCTCGTAGGCGGTATCGGCCGATTCGGAGATAAGGAGCGCGCTTATCGGTTCCCCGCCAGCCTGCCCGAACGGGGTGACGTTGTTCGAGAAGAGTACGCCAGCGTAGACGGCGACTGCACGCGGTGCCGAAATGGGCGCCCCGAGCGCCGAGAGGACCGTCGCGAGCGCGAGCGCCCATGCGACGAGCCAGACGACGGCAGCAGCGAACACGGCGGTGATACCGGACGCGCTCGCCATCGACAGCACGGCGAACAGTTCCTCGAGACCCACCAGCCACGCCAGCAGTGCGAGCACGGCGATCGCGCCGGCGAATCCCGCGACTGTCGCACGGACGTCGAGACGCATCGTTCGGGGTATCGATTGGCCATCGTTTCAACGCACCGATGCGCCTATGCCGCCGGCGGGCGACGCCTCCGGCATGGACGAACGGGCGGCACTTTCGCTCGTCGGCGAGCACGTCGACGCTGCGGGCGACGATTGTGCGGTCGTCGACGGACTCGTCGTGACGACCGACATGCTCCACGAGACGACGGATTTCCCCGACGGGACGACTCGATACACGGCAGGGTGGCGAGCGGTCGGCGCCTCGCTTTCGGACGTGGCGGCGATGGGTGCCGATGCGACGGCTGCCCTCGCCATCTACGGCGCCCCCGAGTTCCGGGACGGCGAGATAGCCGACTTCCTCCGCGGGTGTACCGACGTCTGCGAGGAAAGCGGCGCCGAATACGTCGGTGGCGACCTCGACGGCCACGAGGAGTTCACCGTGTCGACGACAGCCCTCGGAGAAGTCGGTTCACCCGTCTACCGGTCGGGAGCAGAACCCGGGGATTCCGTCTGTGTGACCGGGACCTTCGGGCGGAGCGGCGCAGCCCTCCGGCTGTTCGAGGCAGGCGATACCGAGCGCGCCAATGACCTGTTCCGGTTCGAACCGCGGGTTGCGGCCGGCCGGGCTCTCGGTGGGTACGCGACGGCGATGATGGACTCCAGCGACGGCCTCGCGCGGTCGCTCCACCAGTTGGCCGAGGCCAGCGACTGTGGGTTCGACGTATCGTACGACGCCGTCCCCATCGATTCTGCCGTCGACGAGGTGGCCCGCGATGCCGACGACCGACTGGAACTCGGCGTCCACTTCGGTGAGGACTTCGAGTTAGTCTGTACGCTGCCGTCGGCAACCGTCGAGGAGGCAAAAGCCGCCGCCCCGGTCGAGGTGACGGAGATCGGGGCGGTCACCGAATCCGGAATAAGAATGGACGACGAGCCGCTTTCGGACCGTGGCTACACCCATTAGACGCCGGTCAACTCGAAGGGAACCGGAGTAAAGCAGAGCGCCCCGACGACGAACGTGAGGATGCCGAGCGCGATTCGCTTCCTGTCGAGCGGTTCGTCGAAGACGGGCGTGGCCGGTCCCACGTAGGCCAACCCGAGAGCGATGAACCCCCAGAACGTCCACAGGACGGGCGCGTTGACGCCGACGTTGGCGAAGACGTAGAGGTAGCCCGCGAGACCGAAAAGCCCCATCGGGACGAGGGCGGCGATGGTCTCCGAGCGGTCGCCGGTCATCGCCCTGATGATGTGGCCGCCGTCGAGTTGGCCGACCGGCAGGAGGTTGAGGAACGTGACGAAGAAGCCGATCCACGCGCCGAAAACGACGGGACTCGTGACGAGGCCGGGGTCGCTATACTCCAGCGGCTGGCCGGTCGCCCACGCGAGGAACTGCAACAAGAGCGGGTAGCCGATGTCCAGTTGGATGGCGTTTTCATTCTCCAACACCCCCTGCGGTACCGAGACGGGGTCGAGATACAGGCCGACGATAGCGACGCCGACGGCCGCGATGAGGCCCGCAATCGGGCCGGCGATGCCGATATCGAACAGCGCCTTCCGGTCGGGGATGCGGCCCTCCATCTTGATGACGGCGCCGAAGGTGCCGATGAAGGTCGGCACCGGGATGAAGTAGGGTAGACTCGCCTGTACGTCGTGGTACCGCGAGAGGGCGTAGTGGCCGAATTCGTGAACGCCGAGCACGCCGAGGACCGCGAGGGCGAAGGGCCACCCTGCGAGCAGATCGAGCGGCCCGTTGACGGGTTCGTAATACCAGATGGTGCCGGCATACAGCGTCGTCAGGATCGTCGCTGCGAGCATGGCGATGTTCGTCCACGGGATGCCATCGATGCCGACGCTTCGGGGTTCGGCAACCAGCGCCTGCCGTTCGGTCGTGACCGCGACGCCGGTTATCGGGTCCTGTTCGGAATCGGGGACGACGTCCAGTCGCACCTCGTAACCGTGTTCGCGGAACAGCGGCCACAGCTCACGCTCCATGCGGCGGTATTCGACCAGCGGCCGACCGTAGTAGACGAGTCGGCCGTTGTCGTCGACCTCGACGTCGTCGGTCCGGAACGCCGGCAGGAGCGCTTCCGGTGACGGGCCGTCGTGGTCCGCCTCCGGGTCGCGTATGCTCATCAGGAGAAACGTAGGGATTGGCGGGGATAAATCCCCTGACGGCGGCCAACGAGGAAGGAATCGAAAGAGCGGGGACCGGCGGGGAAGCCGGTGTCAGGTCGTCATACGGACAGTTGTAGTCCGTATCAGGCGTGGTCGACGCGCCACGTCGTCGCCGACGTGTAGGACCACTTCTCGATTTCGAGGTCCGTCGCGGAGTCTTTGAGCTTGACCATCAGCGCACCGATCTCCTTGGGCGAGAGGTCCACGTCGTCGGCGATGAACTTGCCCTTGATGTATACCTCTCCATCCTCGGCGCGGTTACGGAGGTAGCGTCGGAGCCGCGTTTCCTTGCTCTCCGTTTGCGTCGTAGCGCTCATCTCTGACACCTCACTCCCGCCTATCCCCCGGATTAGCATATAAAGGGTGGAAGCTTAGGGTCGATTCGGCCCGATTCGGAGGAAAAAGCGGGAAAAAGGTACGTTTCACTATCGATTCAAACCCACCGATATATTTTATAGACCATTCTAAGACTTTCTAATATTATCTATACTATCTGAATAATCCCATTCGTTTCACGTTCTATACGTCAGTCAAAACGATGTTTGGCAGAAAATACTGCCGCATAGAGCCACGCTACAGTCCGCGCCCGCTACGGTCAGTCCCGCTGGTGGACCCAGAAGGTCTCGGCCTCGGTGACCTCCTTCTTGAAAAGGGGGACCTCGTCTTTCAGGCGGTTGATGCCGTCCTCGACCGCTCGGAACGCCTCCTCGCGGTGGCCGGCCAGGACGACGACGAAGACGATGTCCTCGCCGGCCTCGATGCGGCCCGTGCGGTGGTGAAGCCGTACGTCGAGAACCCCCTCGCGCTCTTCCAGTTCCGTCTCGATGGTTCGCATCCGCCCTTCGGCGACGCCCTCGTACTTCTCGAATTCGAGAGCCGTCGTTCGCGGGTCCTCCTCTCCGTCCTTCGGGCGAACGCGGCCGGTAAAGGTGGCAATCGCGCCGGAATACTCGGCTTTCGGTGATTCCTTGACCGACGCGACGAGCGATTCCAGCGTCTCGTAGGGTTCGGTGTCGTGGATGGCGTCGACGGTCGCCTCCACGTCGAGGGATTCCGCGTCGTCAGCCTCGACGAGAGCGTCCTCGGCGTCGCCGCCGACCACGATCTGTGGCACCCGCGCTTCGGAGACCCCGAGCACGGCAGCGTAGTCGTGGTCCGGCGCGAGTCTGTCGAGGGCGTCGTCGGGCGACAGGTCATCGCCGGCGGCTTGCCAGCCATCGTCGAGCGTGTATTCGGTGTCAGCTCGGGCGGCCGCGAGGCCGCCGTCCGTCGCCGCCTCGCCGATACGAACCACACCGAACCGTCCATCGAGTGCGGACACGAGACGCCGGAGCGCCACCTCCGCGTCCGCCCCGGATACCGCGAAAGCGTACATATCACACCAGTTCGACCGCTGGGGCTTGTAGGTGTCGCCGGCGGGCGTCCGGTCTTGACAACCCTTAAGACCGAAACACGGCAACCTGACCCTAATGAGAATAGTCGTTTCTATCGGCGGGAGTGTGCTGGCACCCGACCTGAAGGCCGACCGGGTCGAAGCCCACGCCGCCGTCATCGACGAACTGGCCGACGGCGGCCACGAAGTCGCCGCCGTCGTCGGCGGGGGCGACGTCGCACGGGAGTACATCGGCACCGCACGGGACCTCGGCGCGACCGAGTACGACCTCGACGCGCTGGGTATCGACGTGACACGACTGAACGCCCGCCTGCTCATCACTGCCCTCGAACGCTCGGCCATCTCCGAACCGGCCGAATCCCACGAGGCTGCCCGCGCCTCCCTCCGGCGTGGCGAGGTGGCCGTCATGGGCGGGACCGTCCCCGGCCACACCACCGACGCCGTCTCCGCACTGCTCGCGGAGATGGTCGAGGCCGACCTGCTGGTCTACGCCACGAGCGTCCCCGGCGTCTTCTCGGCGGACCCGAACCGCGACGCCGACGCCGAGCGGTTCGACCGACTGACCGCGAGCGAACTCGTCGATGTCATCTCCTCTATCGAGACGAGCGCAGGGTCGAACGCGCCCGTCGACCTGCTCGCGACGAAGATCATCGAACGCTCCGGCATCCGAACCGTTGTGCTCGACGGCAACGAACCCGAACGCGTCGCCGCCGCCGTCGAGGGCGAAGAGTTCGACGGCACCGAGGTTGTCCCGAATGAGTGACAACGACCTCTACGACATCGGCACGGGCAAGCAACGGGCCTTCTGGGCGGACGCAGTAGCCGACGAGATCGAGGCGCGGAATCCCGACGAGCCGATCATCATCAAAGGCGGCGTCTCCCCCTCCGGCGTCCCGCATCTCGGCCACTTCAACGAGATCATGCGCGGCTACTTCGTCGCCGAGTCGCTCCGTGACCGCGGCCACGAGGTCCGACAGGTCTTCACGACCGACGATAAGGACCGCTTACGAAAGCTTCCGCGGCGACTGGCGGACCTCGAATGGGACGTCGTCGGCCTCGGAGAGGTCGACGCCGGCGCGCTCGGCCGCAACCTCGGCAAGCCCTACACCGACGTTCCGGACCCCTTCGGCTGCTGTGACTCCTACGGTGCCCACTTCACGGAACTGCTCTCCCGGTCGGCCGAAGCCATCGGCGTCCCTATCGACGTCGTCTCCAACACGGAACTCTACGAAAGCGGCGAGTTCGACGACGCGGTTCGACACGTCCTCGAACACCGCGAAACCGCTCGCGAGGTCCTGAGCGAGTTCCAGGAGAAGGTCGACGAGAACTACGTCCCCTTCTTCGCCCAATGCGAGGAATGTGGCAACCTCACCGAGACGATCACGAACGTCGATCTCGAATCGGAGACTGTCGACTACGTCTGCGAGGACGTCGAGGCCGGCGACGACGTCATCGAGGGCTGTGGCCACGAGGGGACAGCCACCTTCCGTGAGGGCAAGATGCCGTGGCGCTTCGAGTGGCCCGCCCAGTGGCAGGTCCTGGGCGTCGATTTCGAGCCGTTCGGCAAGGACCACGCCGAAGGGTCGTGGCCCTCCGGCAAGACCGTCGCCCGTGAGGTCTTCGAGTTCGAACCGCCGGTTCCGATGGTCTACGAGTGGTTCACGCTCAACGGCGAAGCCCTCTCGTCGTCGTCGGGAAACATCATCACCGTCGACGAGGTGCTCGAACTGCTCGAACGGCCCGTCCTCCGGTATTTTTTCACGAAGAACCCGAAGAAACAGCGGGACTTCGACGTGGGGAGCCTCGACCGCCTCGTCGACGACTTCGACCGCTTCGAGGCCGTCTACTACGGCACCGCCGAGGGCGAGGTCAGCGAGGACGAACGGGAGCGTGCCGACCGCGCCTATCCGATGGTCGTCGGCGAGGTGACCGACGCCCAGCCGGTTCGCGTTCCCTACACCTTCGCCGCCGTCCTCGGGATGACGGACAACCGCGACCTTCGGGTCCAGATGGCCAAGCGCTCCGGCCACATCCCCGAGGACGCGAACGAGGCCGAGATCGACGCCGCGCTCGAACGGGTCGAAAAGGCTCGTGCGTGGGCGGTCCGCACCGACAACGAGTTCAACTACCGGCTCGCCGAGGACCTTCCCGACGTCGACTTCGAGCCGGAACTGGAAGCCGCCCTGGACGACCTCGCCGACTTCATCGAGGCCGAATCCCCGGACGCCGATGCATTGCAGGGCGAGATCTACGAGACCGCAAAGGACAACGACGTTCCCGTCGGCGACCTCTTCGAGGCCGGCTATCGGCTCTTCCTCGACGAGGCGCAGGGGCCACGGCTCGGACCCTTCCTCGCGCCGATGGATGCGGAGTTCGTCGTCGACCGGCTCCGACGCGAGGCCTGACGAACGTCCACGGACGAAAGGTCGGGTTTTTGGCGTTCGCGTCCTGTGTTCAGGATAATGAATACGCTGTGGTGGATACTGGTCGGCATCCTCATCTACACGTCGGTCGCGATGGCGCTGAGCGCCCGCGGGGTGTTACCGCCGTCCTTCCGGGTGTCGGGACCGATACTCACCATCCACACGAAGCGTGGGCGCGCGTTTCTGGACTGGCTTGCGAGCCCGAAGCGGTTCTGGCGCGCGTGGGGCAACTTCGGCGTCGGCATAGCCATCGTCATCATGTTCGGCTCGTTTTTCGCCGTCCTGTTTTCGGCCTACAGCGTGGTGACCCAGCCGCAGGCGGCGACCATCGCACGCCCGCAGGACGCCCTGGTCATCCCTGGCGTCAACCAGTTCCTTCCGTGGACCGCCGCCGTCGATATCCTCATCGGCCTGCTGGTCGGGCTGGTCGTCCACGAGGGGGGCCACGGCCTGCTGTGTCGCGTCGAGGACATCGATATCGACTCGATGGGTATCGCCCTCCTCGCATTCCTCCCGCTGGGCGCGTTCGTCCAGCCCGACGAGGAAAGCCAGGAGGCGGCCGACCGCGGGAGCAAGACCCGGATGTTCGCCGCCGGCGTCACGAACAACTTCCTCGTGACTGCCATCGCGTTCGGCCTGCTCTTCGTGCTCGTCGGGAGTTTCGTCACCGTCGTCCCGGGCGTTGCCGTCGGTGGCGCCCTGCCGGGGTCGGCGGCCCAGGACGCCGGTATCGAACGCGGCGACGTCATCACGGCCGTCAACGGCCAGCCTATCGACGGCGAAGACGACTTCGAAGCCGCGCTGGCCGACGCCGACCGCGAGGTGACCGTCGATAGACAGAACGGCGAGGCCGTCACCGTCGAACGGAGCCTCATCGTCACGCGCGCGGTGGTCGACGCGCCGCTTTCGGCCGGCGACGAGATACGTGCGGTCGACGGCGAGCGAGTACAGACCGGTTCGGAGTTCGACGCCGCGCTGGCCGACTCCGAGGTCGTCGAACTCGAAACCGAAAACGGAACCGTTCGGCTCCCGGTCGGCACGTTCGTCAGTACCGTCCCCGGTGACGGCCCGCTCGGAACCGACGGCGGCGCCCCCGACCAGCCCATGCTGATCCACAGCGTCGACGGCGAGCGGACGCCGAACCCGGAGGCCCTGACCGACGTCCTCCGAGACACCGAACCGGGCGAAACCGTCGAAGTCGTCGCCTACCACAACGAGGACCCCGACGGAACCGACCCGTGGAACGGCGCCCGCCACACCTACGAGGTGACCCTCGGCGAGAACCCGCAGGGCGACTACGGCTTCCTCGGTATCGGCGGGATTCAGGAGGGCACGAGCGGACTCGTCATCAACGACTTCGGTATCGACACCTATCCCGCCGACCAGTATCACTCATTCCTCGGTGGGTCCGGAATGGGTGAAGACCCGATTAACACCTTCATCACGCGGGTGTTCGTCATCCTCGTGTTGCCCTTCGCCAGCGTCGTCGATCCGAACCTCGGCTACAACTTCGCCGGCTTCAACGGTGCCATCACGAACTTCTATACGGTCTCCGGCCCGCTGAGTGCGGGCCTCGTCTTCGGCCTCGTCAACGCCCTCTTCTGGACCGGCTGGGTCAACATCAACCTCGGTATCTTCAACTGTATCCCGTCGTATCCGCTCGACGGCGGCCATATCCTCCGGTCGTCCGTCGAGGCGGTGCTGGCGCGATTGCCCGGCGACACCACGCCGACGACGGCGACCGTGATCACGACCAGCATCAGCGCCGTGATGATACTCAGCCTCCTTGGATTGCTGTTCGTGCCGCAGCTGCTCTCATAGTCGTCCACTTTTTATATGACCCGGCGGCACAGCCGCTGGCTCGACAAGAATAGAGGATTCAGAAAGCAGTCGATGTCGTCAGGAGTCGTCCCCCTGTGCCCGGATGGCTCCGGTCAGCCCAGCAAGTAGCCGAGCTGTGGGTACTTTTCGACGAGCGCCTGACCGTCGATTTCGTACTGTTCGACGTAGGTGTCGAGCCCGAGGATACGTCCGGCCCCGAAGGCGGCCACCGACAAGAACACCAGCATGTACATGAAGTCGCTGTTGATGGGGCCGTGGGCCATGTCCCAGTTACCGAAGTAGAACATGAGCATCATGAGCGCGCCGAAGAACGCCGCGAGGCGAGTCATAAACCCGACGATAAGGCCGAGTCCGATGGCTGTTTCGCCCCACGGGACGGCGACGTTGACGAACTCGATGAACCACGGTGTCTGGCTCATCCAGAGGAACATCCCCTCCAGTGGGTTCCCGTTGGCCGCAGCGACGTTTCCGAGATACCCCTGTGCAGCGAAGCCACCGAGGATCTTCTCGACCCCGGAATAGAGGAAGGCGAACCCGATGACGAGACGGAGCGCGAGGACGAACCACGCGCTGAGCGAGTGGGCACGTCCTTCGACGGTGAAGCCACCGATGGTCGATCGGAGTTCGTTATAGCGGGTCTGAGCGTCGGTTGTAGTACTCATACCAGAACATAGTATCAATAGAGTGATAATGCCATCTCAGAATCCCGGACCGTGGGACTGACGAATTAAATCACGATTCATGACATATCGTCGATACATGATTTGTTAGCGGCTGTTTCGTCGATAGAGATAAGAACAGCATCTCGTGGCCGGTTCTATGACGTCTACGTCGTCTCGAAAACAGGGAGAGCCGTGGAGGGGAAGCGGGGACCGGGTGAGAGCCCGGGTCGGTTTCATACGGATTGTTGTAGTCTTTTACCGGCGAACGCCGAACCGTACCGGGCGTTCGCCGGTAATTTGTTACAACGATCCGTATCAGCAGGTAGCGATGCGCCACGTGGTCGCGGAGGTGTAGGACCACTTCTCGATCTCCAGCCCCGGGACGTTCCCCTGGAGCTGGGAGAGGAGCGCGCCGATCTCCTTCGGGGAGAGGTCCACGTCGTCGGCGATGAACTTGCCTTTGACGTAGAGGTCGCTGTCGGCGCGTTCGGCTTCCGCACGGAGATACTCGGCGAGGCGCTTTGCTTTCCGGGACCGATACGGGGACTCGACGGTGGAGGTGTTCGTACTCATGCGTTGGGGGTGTAACTGTGACCGACGATCGCACACGCCGCGTTGACGGCGAGGGCGATGCCGACGGCGCTCGCACCGACCGCACCCGAAAAGAGGGCGGCGACGATGACCAGCGGCAACAGCGCGGCGGACCAGAAGGCCATCGCGCGGACGCCGGTGAGGAGGCGGTCGGCAAGGGCGGCGACGAGCCGACGGCGGTCGGCGGTCGCGGGGGACAGTCGTGAGGGCGTTGCGCTTGACATGGGGCTCTTCTCGCTTCACTCTGGGACCGCCATTACCATATAAAGACCACAGTCTTCCGATGAATTCGGCTCGATTCGAGGAACAGGACGACCTTTCATCGTCTTTTTCGAATCTTAGAGACGTTTCGAAAAGCCGTTAGAAGTTTTATAATCTCTTCTAATTCGTTATCTCCGGATTTCCGAGGAGATGGACATCGAACCAGGGGCTGGAGCGTCTCCCTCGCCGGACTCAAAAACACCATTATCCGCGGGTCCCAAGCCCGTGATATGGTACGACGCCGACCGCCGGGTACCGAGGAAGGGTGGTACGCCCTTCACGATCTCCGGCGCATCGACTGGGAGGCGTGGCGGAACGCGCCACAGGCTACGAGACAGCGGGCCATCGAGGAGGGCATCGAGTTCCTGCGGTCTCACGAGGCCCTCGACGACTCCGAGGAAGGGGGAAGTGCGGTCTTCTCCGTCGTCGGTCACAAGGCCGACCTCATGATACTGCATCTCCGCCCGACGCTCGAACACCTCGACCGCATCGAACGGCGGTTCGAGTCGACGGCGTTGGCGGAGTTCACCGAACGGGCCTCCTCGTACGTCTCCGTCACCGAGGTCTCGGGCTACATGCACGAGGACCTCACCGACGGCCTCGACGACATCGAGGACGAGGGGATGCGCAACTACATGAAACAGCGCATCTATCCCGAGGTTCCCGACGCGAACCACGTCTGCTTCTACCCGATGGACAAACGTCGAGGGCCCGAGAACAACTGGTACGATCTCCCCTTCGAGGAGCGTGCGGAGTACATGTCCGCCCACGGCGACATCGGCCGGGAGTACGCCGGCAAGGTCACCCAGATCATCACCGGCAGCGTCGGCCTCGACGACCACGAGTGGGGCGTCACCCTCTTCGCGGACGATCCGACCGACATCAAACACCTGCTCTACGAGATGCGGTTCGACCCCTCCTCCTCGAAGTTCGCGGAGTTCGGCCCCTTCTACGTCGGCCGGCAGTTCCCGCCCGAGGACCTGCAGGCCTTCTTCGACGGCGAGGCCGTCCCCACCGACGAGGACCTCGACGGCGACTCCCTCGACGTTGGGTCCGAGGGACATCCCCAGACTGGCGGCGAGGACGCATCCCACGCACACGGCGAGGCCGACGACGGCCACGACGAAGGTGACTCCGGTGGAGGCGGCCGCCCCTCACCCGGCGACGCCCCCCACGAGGAGATCGACGCCAGCACCTTCACCCGCAAAGCAGGCACATACGGCGTCGACGTCGCCGACGGAGATGCGGGCTACGGCCTGCTCTTCGAATCCGGCGCCGACGAAGCGACCCTCCACGAGGAGGTCGAGGAGTTGAGCGGGAACTTCGACCACTACGACACCCACGTGAAGACGGTCGTCACGACCGACGACGACTCCGTCGCGGTCGTCTCGCTGTGGGCCAACGAACGCGCCGCCAACACCGCCTCCGGCTTCCTCGCGGACCTGCCGGGCGCCGACGACGGCATCGGCGCCGCCCTCACCGAGGACGAGGACGGGGGCGAATCCACGGACGGAAACGACGAAGCCGAATCCGAGGAATCCTCCGGCGGCCGTCCGTCCTCCGGCGACCCGCCGCACGAGGAGATCGACACCGACGAGTTCGCCCACCGTGTCCGTCGGTTCGGCATCGACCTCGAGGACCACCCCGATGCGGGCTATGCCCTCCTCTTCCGGTCGACGACGGCCGCCGAAGACCTCGTCGACGAGGTCGACGGCCTGCGGGAGAACTTCGAGCACTACGACACCCACGTGCTGACGACCGTGCGCGCGGACGCGGGCGATACCGCCGTCGTCTCGCTGTGGGTCAACGAACGCGCCGCCAACACCGCCTCCGGCTTCCTCTCGGACCTCTCGGGGGCCGGTCCCGGCGTCGGGACGAACCTCGAAAGCGACGAGGACGACGACGAGGATGCCGACGCCGAAACCCACGGCACCGACGAGGACGACGCCATCCGCGGCGAACTCGACGACCTCGATATCTACGCCGGCCAGCCCCACGGCGAGGACGTCTACGCGATGGTCCTCTACTCGGAGGCCGACTCCGAGGCGTTGAGCGACGAACTCGGCGACCTCCGCGAGCGGTTCGAACACTACGACAGCCACGTCAAGTCCGCTGCTTACGCGGACGAGCACGACGGCGACCGCACCGCCGTCGTCTCCATCTGGGAGACCGAAGACGCCGCCGAGAAGGCCGGCGGGTTCCTCTCCGAACTCCCGGGCATCGTCTCCCGAGCCGGCGAGGAGGAATCCGGCTTCGGCACGATGGGCATGTTCTACACCGTCCAACCCGACTATCGCGAGGAGTTCGTCGAGACCTTCGGGGAGGTCGGCGAGGCCCTCGACGACATGGACGGCCACCTCAACACCCGCCTGTTCGTCAACAGCGACGACGAGAACGACATGTTCATCGCCAGCCAGTGGACCGACAAGGACGCCGCGATGGCGTTCTTCCGCTCGGAGGACTTCCGAGAGACCGTCGAGTGGGGCCGCGAGGTTCTGGCCGACCGTCCACGCCACGTCTTCCTCGCCTGACCGTTCGGTTTCGCGCTCGTTCGGTCACACACCTACCCAAAACCCATATTCCTGCTCCGAGTGGCCGACGTATGGCCCTCCAGCCACTATCGATCCTCTATACCGGCGTCTTCCTCGCTGTCGTCGCCGGTCTGTACGGATGGTTCATCGGAATCCTCTGGTCGCCGTTCCTGCTCACCGAGCGCTTCCGGCGGCTCTTCGAGTCGCTGCCGCCGTTCGAGTGGCTCCCGAACTACGTACTGTGGATTCCCCTACCGGCCGTAGTGTGGGGCTTTTTCTTCGGTGCCGGCATCTCGCTGAGTCGTGACGTCCTGTCACCGGGAAAGGCATCGGAACTCTACGCGGCGGGCGTCGACGGAATCGTCATTGCAACAGCCGTCTCGCTGGTCGTCTGGCCGGTCGTCCTGCTGTACGTGCTCCCCCGCAAGAACCTCGACTGGGACCCGAACGGCTACTCAGCGAGTACGGTGCTGCTCGTCGTGACGAGCCTCCTCTGGTATCTCGTCTTCCTCATCGGACCGGCGTACGTCATCAGCGTCTTCGCCGGGTTCGGGGATGCGATGACTGGACCCTAAGCCGGCGGGGCATGCCGCCCCCAGTATCGGCACCTTCGGACGACGGCACAACGTTTAGTTCGCCGCCGTCTGTGTGTTGTTGTCATGAGTCTCCATTACGAGTCCGCAGTCGACATCGCCGAGGGAGTACGGAACGGCGAGTACGACCCCGTCGACGTCGTCGAGGAGTTCATCGACCGCATCGAGGAGCGCAACGAGGTGACGAACTCGTTCGTGACCGTACTCGGGGACGAAGCGCGCGAGCGCGCACGCGAGGTCCGCGAGCAGGTCGAGAACGGCGAGGGCGAGGACCTGCCGCTGGCGGGCGTCCCGCTTGCGATGAAGGACCTCTCCGAATCGAAAGCCGGCGTCCGGAATACGAAGGGGCTGAAGCCGCTGTCGGACAACGTCGCCGATTCGACGAGTCCGACCATCCAGCGGCTCGAAGCCGCCGGTGCGGTCATCGTCGGCACGACGAACACGCCCGAACTCGGCCACAGGGTCCGGACCGACAACCTCCTGCAGGGGCCGACGGGAACGCCCTTCGACCCCGAGTACAACGCGGGCGGATCTTCCGGCGGATCGGCCGCCGCGCTGGCCGACGGTCTCGCCGCACTGGCGACCGGTTCCGACGTCGGCGGGTCGCTTCGAAACCCTGCCTCCTGCTGCGGCGTGGTCTCGGTCAAACCCAGTCACGGTCTCGTGCCGCGGGGCAACCGGACCAACGGCTTCCGGGGCCACACGCCCGTCGGCGTCCTCGGACCGATGGCTCGCGACGTCGAGAGCCTCGCCGTCATGCTCGATGTGGAAGCCGGCAAACATCCCTCGGACCCCTTCAGCGTGCCCAAGCAGGACGGCTACGCCGAGGCGGTCGCCGACGCGCCGGCCCCTTCGGACCTCGATATCGCCTACTCGCCGGACCTCGATATCTTCGCCGTAGCGCCCGAGGTCCGGGAGGCCCTCGAATCGACGCTGGCCGACCTCGAACGCGAGGGCGCGACCGTCGACCGGGTCGACCTCGATACCCCGCCGAAAGGCGAGTTGACCCACGTCTACAGTCTCACCGTGACGACCTTCTTCGCGACGAGCGTCGCCGAAGTCGACGAGTCGCTCGATATGGACCTGCTGGAAGATTACGCCGACGGCGTGCCGACGGAACTCCAGTCGCTCGTTGGCATGGGCCGAAGCAACGAGGCGATGGACATCGCGACGGCCGACTTCCCGCGGACCGACCTCTTCCACGCCATCGACCGGGTCTTCGACGACTACGACGCGCTGGCCTGTCCGACGCTTGCGACGCCGCCGCTGACCCACGACGAACCGATGCCGACCGAGATCGACGGCGAGTCGACGACCGGAATGCCGACCGACTGGACGATGGCGTGGCCGCTGAACCTGACCGGCCATCCCGTCGTCAACGTCCCCGCCGACCCCGTCGACGGCCTCCCCATCGGGATGCAGCTGGTCGGCGAGACCTACAGCGAGGCCGAGTTGCTGGGTATCGCGGCCGCGCTGGAGGAAGCCAGTCCGTGGGACTATCCGAGCTGACCTCTCCCTTCACGTCTCGTCGGGCGCCGCCGTCGAGGAAGGAATAAAAACGTTAGTCGTCGGCCGCCGCCGCGTCGGAGCCGTCGGCATCGACCGCGGCGTCGTCCTCGATGCTCGGCGGGTACTTCCCGCGGTCGAGTTCCAGATCGGAGAGTGGCCGGGCCATACAGGTCAGGGCGTACTTCTCGGCTTCCTCCTCGGTGAGGCCACGGGCGGCCGGTTGTGCGACCTCGCCGGAGACGATCTCGGCGGAACAGGCCAGACACATCCCGACGCGACAGGAGTACTCCTGTGCGATACCCTCCTCGATGCATCGGCTGAGAATCGTCTCCTTGTCGGAGACCGTGATCTCCTCGCCGGTCCCGACGAACTCGACGGTGTAGTCGGTCATGCGTGAGGCCTACGTCCAACCCCGACAAAACTCTTTACCAACATGTCTCGCCCGCGCGGGAACAGAAGTCGGCCTACTCCTCGGTTTCGGCGTCACGCTTCTCGACGACGCTCGGATGCATCGTCGGGTCGTCGGGGTGGTAATCCTCGAAGGCTTCCGCCATCACTTCCATCGATTCGCGCTCGCGACGGCGTCGCTCTTCCTCGTCGATCTCCTCGACCCCCGGCGGCACCTCGCGGTCCCGCTCGGTGAAGTACCCCTCCGGGGCGACCCAGTCGTGGTAGAACGGAACGTCGGAGTCGTGAACCAACGTCAGCGCGACGTCCGCGCCGTGGCCCGCACAGACGACCGTCTGGTGTTCCTTGCCAGCGATACGACCGGCCGCATAGAGGCCGTCGACGTCGGTCCGGCCGTCGTCGTCGATGTCGACGTAGGTCTTCGAGCCACGCTTGGTGAGGCCGATCGCCTCGATATCTTCCAGATAGTCGCTGTCGGACCACGAGGTGACGATGACGTAGTCGGCGACGAGGTCGAACTCGTCGTCGGCCTCGACGCGAATCTGGAATCCCTCCTCGGTCGGCTGGAGGTTCGTCACCAGTCCCTGCTCGAAGAGACACCCATTGCGGCCCGCCTGTTCCTCCAACAGGTCGAGGAACAGTCGGGAGTTGACACCCGCCGGGAAACCCGGCACGTTCTCGAGGTGGCTGTTCCGACAAAGGATCGACTCGCCGTGGTTGATGACGACGGTATCGAAGCCGTTCCGCGCGGTGAAGGTGCCCGCCGTCAGACCGGCGACGCCGCCGCCGACGATAGCGACGCGTGGTTCGTCTGTCTCGCTCATGATCCGCGTTTCGACGGGTCTCCCTACAAATACCCCGGTTTAGCTGCGTGTGGGATACGGATATACATCGAGTTCGGTAATGGCTCGACTGCAACCACCTCGAACGCCCTCAGCCGGCCGAGGCCTCCGCGTGTAGCGGCCTCTCGCGTGGCTGGTTCCGAAGAAGAAGAGCCGAACAGAGGGGTTGATGACCCACCCTCACCGGTTACGGGACTTGAACGTGTTCATCCCCAACACGCTATTTAGCGGGCACTTCTGTATGTAGCCGGTCACCAGGAGGATGGCACCGATCAGTACGAGTATCAACGACATGAGTGCTTGCGGTATCGGCCCTGCGGCCACGCGCAACATCCCGACGTAGCCAACGATTCCTACGATGACGAGGGCTGCACCGATTACGAACCGCCCGATCCTGTCGTAGCCACCCACGTTTTTGTTCATGATTATCGCCAACTGTGATATACGGTATCAAATATAATAAAAGCGATGATTCTGTAGGTCACCTCCTGTATTCAGGATTTGAACGCCATCTAACGGCCGAAAGCGAACGGAAATGTCGAGTTCATCAAATGATGGATAAACATTATTAACCAGGTGTTCACACGGGTCGGAAAGATGGGACCCCGAACGGCATCCAGCCAATTCCCCTAAAGACCGCCACGAGTGGAAGGCGGGACGGTTTAAGCCATCCGTGCCATAGCCACGCCCGTGACGCAGTACGTACTCTACGGCGGCAAGGGCGGCGTCGGCAAGACGACCTGTGCCGCGGCGACCGCGCTCAAAAAGGCTCGCAACGGCCATCCCACGCTCGTGGTCTCGACCGACCCGGCACACTCGCTTTCGGACGTCTTCGACCGGGAGGTCGGGTCCGAACCGACCCACCTCCGCGAGGACCTCGACCTCTGGGCCGTCGAAGTCGACTCCGAGGAACGCATCGGCCAGTATCGCGGGCAGGTCAGCGCCGCCCTCGACGAACTGGACGACCTCGGCATCTCGCTGGACGAGGGTGACCTCGACGACGTCATCGAGGCCGGCGTCGCTCCCGGAACCGACGAGGCCGCCGCGATGGACCTCTTCGTCGACTACATGGACGACCCGCGCTACGAGTACATCGTCTTCGACACCGCGCCGACCGGCCACACCCTCCGCCTGCTGAAACTCCCCGACGTGATGAGTTCCGCGATGGGGAAACTCATGACGGTCAAATCGCAAGTTTCGACGCTCGCTGATTCGGTCCGCACCTTCTTCGGAAACGACGACGACGAGGACGAGGATGAATCGCCGGACGTCGACGTGGACCTCGAAGAGCTACAGGAACGCATGGACCGCGTGGCCGAGGCGCTTCGGGACCCCGAACGGACCGAGTTCCGGCCCGTCCTCATCCCCGAGACGATGGCCATCCTCGAAACCGAGCGCCTGCTGGCGGAACTCGACGCCTACGACATCCCCGCCGGTCGCGCCGTCATCAACAAGGTCATCGAGGACCCGACGCCGGACTGTGACCTCTGTCAGTCACGCTATGCGAGCCAGCAGCAACGCATCGAGGAGGCCCGCGAGACGTTCGACCTTCCGCTGACGCTTCTGCCCTTGCTCCACGGCGAGGTCCACGGCCTGGATGCCGTCGAAACCATCGCCGACCGCCTCTGACCGAAGGCTTAGGGGGCTTACATCCCAACGAAGGGTGTGGATACCGTCGAGGTTTCGACTGTCGTCTACCTGCCGCCCGAAGAGGTCTACGAGTTCCTGCTGGATTTCCCCGGCTACGCGCGGTACTCGAAGCATCTGACCGACGTGCGCCAGCACGGCGACGGCGCCCCTGGCACCGAGTACGAACTGGATTTCGCGTGGTGGAAACTCGAATACACGGCCCGTTCGCGGGTGACCGACGTCGACCCACCCGACCGAATCGACTGGCGCATCATCAAGGATATCGACGCCGTCGGCCAGTGGCTCGTCGAACCGACCGAGGACGGAACCGCCGTCACCCTCCGGGTCGAATACCATCCCGACTCGGCCAACGGCGACGCCCTCCGTCTCCCGCGATTCGTCTCCTTCGACTGGGTCATCGAGAAGGTCAAGCCGAAAGTCAAAGCGGAAGCCGAACGAGTCGTCCGTCGAATCGTACGCGACCTCGAGGGGCGAAACCGGGACGTAGCCCTCGAAATCGAGACGGCGTGAGCGGCGCTACTCGGCCTCGTAGTCGCCGCCGTACTTCATGAAGAAGTAGCCGAGACCGAGCGTCGTCACCAGCACGAGGAACGTCGCCATCGTCAGCGAATACACGTTATCGGGAATCTGGATGGGCGGACCCTCGTCGCCGCCGCCGACTTCGATCGTTTCGACGTCCTCGCCGACGGCGATACCTCCCTTCATCCCCTGTGCCTCGTGGGGTTCACACTTGTAGGTCGTGATACCGACGTCCTCCTCGGTGAACTCGTACTCGTAGGTGTAGCCCGCCTCGCTGACGACGT
>NZ_JAZKTR010000167.1:0-5056 GCF_036625485.1 Natronomonas sp.
CCGCGAAGACCCTCCGCGAGATGGCCGAAACGGCCAACGACATGGCGCGGATCGTCGGCCAACGGTCCTCGTCGGCCGACTACGAGATCGATCTCGCCGACACCGTCGCGGAGGTCCGTGCCGAAGCCTCGGAGACCTACCCTGAGGCCGAAATCGTCGCGGATATCCCATCGAACCGCCCCGTCCGGGCGGACTCGAAACTGACTCGGGTCTTCCGAGAACTGGTCGACAACGCCGTCGAATACGGTGACGCCGAGTCGCCACGGGTGTGTTTCGAACTCCGTGACGGCAGCGCCGAGAACTTCGTCACCCTCGCGGTGTCCGACAACGGCCCCGGAATTCCGGCGGCCGACCGCGAGCGCATTCTCGGTGAACGGGAGATAACCCAACTCGACCACGCACAGGGTATCGGCCTGTGGCTGGTCGAGTGGCTGGTCGAATCCTACGGTGGCGTCCTCAGTTTCGACGTCGACGAGGGAGGCACGACAGTCCTGCTGGAGTTGCCCGCATACGGGGGCGACGACGGAACTGAAACGGACGACGAACGCCTCGACGCTGCCTGACCCTTATCACGGACCGCGACGCAGTGGTCTCCATGTCCGAACGAGACATCGTCGTCCCCAGCGGAATGGACGACATCGACGACGTCGCCGCGATGGCGACCCACGCCGAAGACCACGGCTACGACCGCATCTCCCTGCCCGAGGTGACGGGCCGGGACGGCGTCACGCTGCTGGCCATCCTCGCGGACCGGACCGACACGATCGGTCTCTCGAACGACGTCTTCTCCCCGTGGGGGCGTTCGCCCGCGATACTCGGTCAGACGGGCGTCACCCTGCAGGAGGCCAGCGACGGTCGCTACCGGATGGGTCTGGGCGCTTCCTCGCCGGACCTGACCGAGAAGTGGCACCTCGCCGAGTTCGACCGCCCGCTCCGGCGCCTCCGGGAGACGGTCGAACTCGTCAAGCAGGTCACCAGCGGCGAACGGATCGACTACGACGGCGAGTTCTTCGAGGGCGGCGGCCTCAGCCTTCGGGGTGTCGACCCTGCCGAGGTCCCCGTCGACGTGGCCGCCCTCGGACCGAAAGCCGTCGAACTCGCGGGCCGCTTCGCCGACGGGTGGGTCCCGCAACTGTTCACCCCCGAGGCACTCGAAGACCGTCTCGACGACCTCCGCCGCGGTGCCGAGTTGGGCGACCGCGACCCCGAGGACCTGCGCGTGGCCGTCACCGTTCGCTCCTGCGTATTGGACGACCCCGAGCGCGCACGCGAGGTCGCACGGCGGCAACTCGCCTTCATGATCGGTGCCTACGGGCCATACTACCGGCAATCGATCGCCGAACAGGGGTTCGAAGCGGCGACCGATTCGGTACACGAGGCGTGGACCGAGGGCGACCGCGAGGCAGCCGTCGCCGCGGTCACCGACGAGATGGTCGACCGACTGGTCGCCGTTGGGACGCGGGAAACCGCCGAGGAGCGCCTCCAGCGCTACGAGGCGATCGACGGCGTCGACGCGGTCCGCATCGGCTTCTTCGGCGAGATGACCGCCGAGGAACGGCGCCGGACGACCGAGATGCTGGCGCCGTAGTCACTCGTCGGCCAACTCCGCTGCGAGGGCGCGAGCCCGTTCGACGTGCTCGTCGGCTTCGCTGTTGCCCGTTCCCTCGACCTTCGCCAGCAACTGCACGACGACAGCCGCCCGCTGGGTCTGCACGTCGGGGGCGGCCTCTCGGAGATCGTCGGCGACGGCTTCGGCCTCACCCAGTAACCTGCTCGCGCTCCGCTCGACGGGTAGCTCGGCGGTCGCCGCGAGGTGTTCGTAGAGGCGGTCGGCGTCGCTCACAGGCGTTCCTCCGCGCGTTCGATATCGGCGTCGGTGTTGACGTTGACGCGCCAGCCGTCGAGTTCGACCGTCTCGACTTGGCCGCCGTGATTCAGCAACCACTCGATAGCGTCGGGCAGTTCGTACTCGCCGCGGTCGGAGGGGTCGATAGCCCGACAGGCCTCGAAGATTCGTGGCGAGAAGGCGAAACAGCCGGTCGTCGCCAGCGTGGTCGGGGGGTCGCCGGGTTTCTCGACGAGGCCGGCCACCTCGCCGTCTTCGATACGGACGACCCCGCCGCGCTTTGCGCGCTCGCGGTCGACGTCTTCGACGAGCAACGTCGCATCGGCGTCGGTTCGGCGGTGGGTGGAGGCCACCTCGCCGACGTTCCCACGGAGGACGTTATCGCCGTTCAGCTGCAGGAAAGAGTCGTCGATGACCGGTTCGGCCTGCCGGACGGCGTGAGCGAGGCCGCGCTGGGTCGGCTGTTCGACGTAGGTAATCGGGCGGCCGTCGTAGGTCTCGCCGTAGTGGTCCCGAATCCGGTCGCCACGGTAGCCGATAACGACGACGTAGCCGTCGACGTGGGATACGAGCGCCTCGAAGACGTGGGTCAGAAGGGGCCTGCCGGCGACGCGGACCAGTGCCTTCGGTCGGTCGTCGGTCTGCGGTCGGAGTCGGGTGCCGCGGCCGGCGGCGGGAACCACGCCGTGCATGGAGCGTGATTCGCGCCGGTCGGACAAACCGTTGTCCGTCCTCGGATGTTACGCCTCTGTGACGAGGAAGGTGTGGCCGCCGCGTCGCTCGAAGTAGACGTCGTCGGCTTCCCGGGCGTACCGGCGGACACGATCGAATTCGAGGTCGCTGACGTCGATAACGCCGTTGTGCGTCGGCTCGCTGGGTCGGGTACTTGCTGACATATGAACGACTACACCACGAAGTCCTAAAGGGGCGAGCCAACCCCGGAGTGAAAGTGAAAGTAACGGACGGCGTCGACCCGATGGGTGAATCACCGTCGGTTACGGTGCTCGATTCGAACGGTAAGTCCGCCCCGGTGCTATTATCCACCGTCTAGTCGGACACCTAATACCCGCTGCCGTTTTCAACACCTGAAAACGCTGAACACCCCTTATGATGGTATAGGTGGAAAGGAAGGTATGGTTGACACGACCGTGGTCGAAACATGAGTGCGGAGGGAACGCGCGGCGCATCCGTCGAACAGCTGTACCGGGAACTGACCGAAGAGGGCTCGGTCGAACTGACAGAGGAGGCCTCCGGGTCGGCGGCCGTCGTCGACGGCGTTACCGGACAGCTGTTCCCCGAGGAATCCTTCCAGTTCGAGGAGGACCTGGTGAAACACTCCCTCGAAGAACTCCTCCTGGTTCTCGTGGCGCTGCGGGACGCCGAAACCCACGGAAAGGGCCTGATGGACGACCTGTCGACGCTGTTCGACGCTCGCCTCAGCCCCGGGACGGTCTACCCCCGACTCCACGACCTCGAAGACGAGGAGGTTCTCGAGATGCACGAACTGGTCCGGACCAAGGAGTACCGCATCAACGACGCCGAGACCGCCCGCGAGCAGATCGAAACGGCGATGCAACAGCATCTCGCGCTCGGCTTCGTCTTCTATTCCGCGCTGCAGGACCTCTGAATCCGCTTTCTCTACTCTACGCGACGCTCCGATAGCTACGGCTCCGGCCCGGCGACAGGTTTGAAGGGCCCCTCCTGCGTAGGCCCACCAGTGGAGTGTCATTTGATACCATGAGTCAATCCGATACCGCTCCGGTCGAGGAAGGTGAATCCCACTACGTCGAGATCGAGGAACTCGGCGACGAAGGCGACGGTATCGCCTACATAGAGGGGTTCGTCATCTTCGTCCCGGAGGCTGACCCCACCGATTCGGTCGACATCGAAATCGACTCTGTGCAGGACTCCTTCGCGACGGCCGAGATCGTCGAGCAACACAACTGACGGGCCGCTCCGGCCTCGCGAATATCCGAGCAAACGAGCCTGAAAAATTCGGTGAGCGTTCGACGGTCGTAAACCGAGTCGACAACCCGAAACGCCTTCCCGGGCTTACTCGAGGTCGAAGCGGTCGAGATGCATCACTTTGCCCCATGCATCGACGAAGTCCTGGACGAACTTCTCCTCACCGTCGTCGGCTCCGTAGGCCTCAGCGATGGCGCGAAGCCGAGAGTTCGAGCCGAAGATGAGGTCCACGCGGGAGCCCGTCCACTCGACTTCATCCGTGTCACGATCGCGTAGCTCGTAGACGTTCTCCGACACCTGTTCCCACTCGTAGCGCATGTCGAGGACGTTCTCGAAGAAGTCGTTGGTCAGCGTCTCCGGCTGATCGGTGAAGACCCCGAGGTCCGTATCCTGATGGTTCGCGTCCAGCGCTCGCATGCCGCCGACCAGCACCGTCATCTCGGGGGCCGTCAGCGTGAGGAGGTCTGCCCTGTCGACCAGCAGCTCTTCTGCCGTGCGGTCGGCTTCCTCCTCGTCGATGTAGTTCCGGAAGCCGTCTGCCTTGGGCCGAAGCGCCTGGAAGGATTCGACGTCGGTCTGCTCCTGTGAGGCGTCCGTGCGTCCGGGCTCGAACGGGACCTCCACGTCGTAGCCGGCCTCCGCGGCCGCCTGCTCGACGGCCGCGTTGCCACCCAGCACGATGAGGTCAGCCAGCGAAACTCTCGTCCCGTCGGACCGGGAACCGTTGAACTCTTCCTGAATCTCCTCGAGGGTCTCAAGCACCGTCTCCAGTTCTTCGGGCTCGTTTACCTCCCAGCTCTTCTGCGGTTCGAGGCGGATACGGGCACCGTTGGCGCCACCGCGCTTGTCGCTGTCGCGGTACGTCGCGGCCGAGGCCCAGGCGGTCTTGACCAGCTGGGAGACCGAAAGGTCCGACGCGAGGATCTCTTCTTTGAGCGCGTCGATTTCCTCGTCGCCGATGAGGCCGTGGTCAACGTCGGGGACGGGGTCCTGCCAGATCATCTCCTCGTCGGGAACCTCCGGCCCGAGGAACCGCTCCGGCGGGCCCATGTCGCGGTGGATGAGCTTGTACCAGGCCTTCGCGAAGGTCATCCCGAACTCCATGGGGTTCTCCTGGAAGCGCTCGATAATCTCCCGGTAGTCCGGGTCCCGCTTGAGGGCGACGTCCGTCGTCAGCATCATGGGCGTGACCTTCTCTGAGGGGTCGTGGGCGTCCTGTGCGGACTCGTGGAGTTCCTCGTCGAC
>NZ_JAZKTR010000018.1:0-25557 GCF_036625485.1 Natronomonas sp.
TCGCCGGCCCGTTCCATGACCGCCTCTTCCTGTGATTCGTCCGTCGTCGGCAGGCCCTGCACTCGTTTGACTTCGGCGATACTGTCGGCGACGTAGGTTCGCTGGGCGATCAGTTCGACGATCTCGCGGTCGATGTTGCGAATCTCCTCGCGGAGTTCGTCGAGGTCCATCTCCGCGGGGTCGCCGCGGAACTCGCTGTTGTCGCTCATTTCGTCGTCGCTCCCGTCGTTTGCGTTGTTGTCAACCATGTATGTCCGTCTCGTTCGTTCCAGGTGTCTTCGAGTCGCTGCAGCGTCTCGCGGTCGCCGACGGCGGTATAGCTCGGTCCGGTGCCCGAAAGCGAGGCGGCCGCGTTGGGCAACGCCTCGACGATGGGCTCGCTCGGGAAGCCCAGGGCGGCACAGAAGGCGAAGCCGTTGACGCCCATCGCGCGTTCGTAGTCGCCGTCCATCGCCAACTCGTATACCACGTCGGCCATCGGGGCGATACGTTCGCATCGAGAGACGTCGGCGTCCGCCGAAAACGCCCGTTCGTCGGGCGTGTAGACGAGCACGTCCCAGTCCGGTTCGTCCCGCCGGAGGAGAACGTCGTCGGTGTTGTCGGTCACGGTGACGCCGCCGAGCATCGAGGCCGAGGCGTCGTCGAAGGCGCCGGTGATCGTGACGCCGGCGTCGCGTGCAGCCCCGACGCCGATTCGACAGGCGTCCTCGCGGTCGATTTCGTCGCCGGCATCGAGTGCCTCCAGCGTCGCCAGCACGGTCGCGTTGGCGGCGGCGCTGGAGCTTTTGAGGCCGGCGGCCATCGGAATCTCGCTTTCGGTGCGAACGTGGCCACCCTGTCCGTCCCCGAAGCGTTCGACGACGCGTTCGACACAGCGTTCGATGAGCGCGGTATCCGCGTCCGGCGCCTCGGCGACCTCGCCGGTCACTGTACCCGTGTCGTCGAGTTCGACCGTCGCCTCGGTGTAGGCGTCGATGGCGAAGGCGGAGCCGGAGCCGTTCGCCAGCGCGTTCAGTACGGTGCCCGCCGCCGGGGCGACTGCGCGACCTTCCATCAGGCTACCCTCACCGTGGTGGCTACAAATCGGTGGCGATTAGCGCAACTCAGGGTCAGCTTTCGAGTAATTCGATGCGGTTCCCGTCGGGGTCTCTGAGAAAGACCAATCGAGTTCCGCTCGCGGTGGTCTGTGGCTCGCTTACCGTCTCTACGCCGTCGGGGAGGCCCGCGACGACGGTATCGACGTCCTCGATGGCGAACCCGACGTGACAGGCACCCGGCTGGTTGAGCGCGGACGTGGTGGCGTCGCCTTCGGGGTCGTACTCGACGAGTTCGAGGCGGACGCCCCCAGCGTCGAGGTGTGCGAAGGCACCGGCTGCGTCGTCGACGTCGACGGCCGTCGAAAACGCCTCTCCGGCGACCTCGAACCGCGAGACGACGTCGAGGCCGAGGACGTCGCGATAGAACTCGACGGCGCGGTCCAACTCCGAGACGGTCAGTCCGACGTGGTGGGCCGTAAGGTCGGGCATAGGTGCTGGGACTCGCCGACCGACAAAGGCGCTTCCGACCCACGCCGTGGAACTGTCGGCGATATGGAAAGCCGAACCGCCGATGAAACCGGTCGAATTGAGAATGGGTCGTATGTGGCAAACCAAGCACGAGCAGCGGGTAGTTATTTATAACGAACATTAATGATGTTTCACGCGCGATATCGGATGATCCACAGGCGACGATGCTCAGCGGACAGCACCGATTGTACGCGTAGCGGCGTTGTAGTGGATTACAGGACCAGGAGGAACCCATATGGCAGCAACACACGAATCGGAGACCGTAAAGCACGGAGTCGACCTGGAAGCGTTCCACGAGTTCGTCGAGCACGTGACAGCCAACCCCGAGGAGGTTCAGATGGAACTCGGGGCTCGCGCCCCCTACGAGGGACGGCTCTTCCACAGCCTCGCGAAAGTCGATGAATACACTCTCGGTGGGGAGGAAATCGAACGTGAGACCCGGGAGTACACCCTCCCGCTGGGAGCATGGCGGGAGATGGAGGAGGCATCCGGCTTCGTCGACCCGACGGACCGCATGGAACCCATCGAGGTGGCCTTGGCCGCACTCAGCGGCTGTCTGAACGTGGCCGTCGGCGTTACCGCGTTAGCGAACGACATCGAACTGGAGGACCTCGAGACGAACGTCCGACTCGACTTCGACCCGCGCGTGGTCCTCATGATTAACGACATCGAGGACTCGGAGAACACCTTCGAGGACATCCGCGTCGAGATCGAGGTCAGCGGGGACGACCTCTCGGAGGAGGACGCCGAAATCCTCGCCGAGGGGGCAAAGCGCTCGCCCGTCTGGAACCTGATGCATCTCCCCCACGAGATGGAACCGGTCGTCGACGTACAGCAGGCGATCGAAGCCGACGACTGATACGAACCGTCGTGACCCTGTAAGGTGACTGCCACCGGTCGAACCGGGAACAGTCACCGTCTTTTATGATTTCAGTTCCGGCGACGCAGGGGGACCGTCTCGCACCGCCGAACCGGCCATCTTTTGCCGTCGCCCGCGCTAGGGCCGCCAATGACCCAGCGAAGCGATATCGCTCCCGAGACGCTCGGTATCTCGCTCGAACCCGAGGGCATCGAGGTCGAGTACCTCGACGACCGGACGGTCTTCTATCACGGCGTACCGACGAAAAAGGAGGAGTCGGTCGTCTGCGGCCCCGGCAAGGAGGTCCACGTCCTCGTCACCTCGCCCGACGAACAGGAGGGCGTGATGGTCTACGTCAACGACCGCCGGACCCACGACGACATCCTCGAATCGACGGGTGTCGGCCGCGTCATCGTCGAGCGCGGCGAGGAAGCGTCGTTGTTCCCCGGTGTCGACGCGGAAAATCACGGCTACCGAACGGAGATAACCGCCGACCCCGAGACCGCCCGCGGCCGCGTGTTCGTCTTCTCGGAGGACGAACGCGGCGAGGCGTCATACGAACTGGTCTCGGCGGAGGAGGCAGATGACGGCGCCGAAACCAACGTCGAAAACGAGGACTGACGATGCCACTTAAAAAAGGATGGGAGCCGCTAGAGCGGTCGACAGTCGGGAAGGTCCCCGACAGCTACGGCATCTACGAACTCGGGGACGGCGACGGCAATATCATCGCCATCGACCACGGACCGCTCCGGGACGATTTAAAAGAGGCACTCGGCTACGGCGACGGCGAGCAGGTACGCTGGCAGACGACGCAGAACCGAACGGAGGCCGAGCGGCTGGTCGAGGAACATCGCGAGCGGTTATCCCAGTAGTCGGCGACGCGGTTCTGTGAGCCAGCCCGATAGGTGACGAACGATGGTGACCCCGGCTCGTTCGGGTGTCGGTCGTAGACGGCGATTGTTCATATTCACTGCAATTCTGATGCGACTCTGAGAGAACACTCCACGGCCATTCACTGGTATTCAAACCGATTCAAGGCTCGTGTTGTTACTTTTTCTCGCGGAATATTTAAAAGTGACATTGTATTATAGACACAATATAGCCCAATACAAAACAGCCGATCGGGCTACTTCCCATCATGCAACGAAGAACGTTCCTCACGAAGCTCGGTACCGTTACTCTCGCCGGTGGAGCCGCCGCCGCCACCGCAACCACCGCAGCAGCAGAAGACAACTACGAAATCGAACTGGAGCCGGGGACGACCGTCTCGTACGCGGAAACGAGCTTTAGCGAGTCGTTCATCTACGCGGAGCTCCCGGATGGTAGTACCTACTACCTGTTCAAGAACGAGTATCAGTGCTGTCAGGTAGACGAGGTCGTCATGGTTCTGTCGGAGACCGGGGAGGTATTGTACCTCGAGAGTCTCGACGGTGTCGTCTACACCGAAGACGAGATCGGCGAGATGGCCGACCGCATCGGCGAGATGGCCGACCGCATCGTCTACACCGAAGAACTCATCGTCGAAACGGAGTACCTCATCGTCGACGTCATCAAGTACACGCAGGACAGCGTTCTCGAGTTCGTCGACATGCTGAACCCGCTGAACCTGCTATAACAGCAGTTAGCACACCGGTTTCTTTTGCAGTATCTAACCCCCCGACAGCCGTGGATCTAGCTCCGGAATATCAAACGGAACACCGAGACAGCGGGGACGGAGTGACATCGAGGGCGACCTCTGGCTGACTCGTGAGGGACACCCGGACGTCGGGTCGAGCTCTCCGCCACCGGGTTTCTGAAGCCTCGAATACCGGAGAAAGACGAACTCCGAATCCCCGACTCGAACCGCGTCCGACCAGTTCCGAGACAACGGGGTGTTCGACTGCGGGGCGCCGGACGATATGCCCCGGCCGACGGAAGATACGACGACAGAATGAGCCGGCCAGCCGTTCTCGACGGGGAGATAGCTCCCACGTAGAATGCCGCAAAGAAAGCTCCGACCGTCGCGGCCGCTGGAATCTATTAGCGAGCGAGGACTTCAACGGCGTCACGGAACTACTGAATATAGCTGGGTTCCTCCGAATCGCAGTTGGCCTCGTGCTGTTTGGCGTCCTCGCGGTCGTCGAAGAGCAGTCCGCATTTCTCACACTCGTACCACGTCGCTCCGTCCCGCTCTGTGGTCGCGACCATGCGTGGTACTCTCTTGCCTGAACGTATATTCGTTTCTCCGAACCGGCCAGGGTTCGGTGACGGCGGAACCGTAAAGCCGTCGGCGGCCCGACGGCCTCGTATGGACAACCGGGTCACCCTCACCGTCAAGGGTGCCGAAAAGCGGGACGCCGGCCGTGGCGTCGCACGCCTCCCCGAGTCGGCCCGTCGGAGCCTCGGCGTCCTCAGTGGCGACACCGTTGTCATCGAGGGCGACCGGCCGACGGTCGCCAAGGTGTGGCCGGCCAGCGGCGGCGACGGGACCATCCGTATCGACGCCGACACCCGTGCCAACGCCGGCGCCAACGTCGGCGATACCGTCACCGTCCGGCCGGTCTCGGTCGACGAAGCCGACACCGTCCTCGTGGAGCTACCGGTCAGCGTCGACGACGACCTCCTCGATGCCGTCACCAGCGACCTCCGTGACCGGCCGCTCCAGGTGGGCGAGAGCTTGCGGCTCGAACGGCCGGGTGTCAGAGCGACCGTCGTCGAAACCAGCCCCGAGGGAACCGTCCGCGTGACCGACCGAACGACGGTTCGAGTGCGGGAATCGTCGGATGGAACGAACAGCCCAAGCCGACCCGCGAAAGGCGAGGGAGACGACGACTCGGCCGAGAGTCGACCCGGCGACGCTGGCGGTCCCGACGCGACGACCGACGCCACCTACGAGGACATCGGCGGCCTCGACGAGGAACTCGAACAGGTCCGGGAGATGATCGAACTCCCGCTTTCGGAACCCGAACTGTTCCGGAAACTGGGCATCGACCCGCCGTCGGGCGTCCTGCTCTACGGCCCGCCCGGAACCGGCAAGACGCTCATCGCCAAAGCCGTCGCCAACGAGGTCGACGCCCACTTCGAGGTCATCGACGGCCCGGAGATCGTCTCGAAATATAAAGGCGAAAGCGAGGAGCAACTCCGCGAAACGTTCGAACGGGCCGTCGAGAACGAACCATCGGTCGTCTTCATCGACGAACTCGACTCCATCGCGGGGACCCGCGACGAGGACGCCGACATGGAGAACCGGGTCGTCGCCCAACTGCTGACGCTGATGGACGGCCTCGAATCCCGAGGACAGGTCATCGTCATCGGCGCGACCAACCGCGTCGATGCTATCGACCCCGCGCTCCGTCGTGGCGGCCGCTTCGACCGCGAGATCGAGATCGGCGCGCCGGACGAGACGGGACGCCGCGAGATCCTCGACGTCCACGTCCGCGGGATGCCACTGGCCGAGGACGTCGACCTCGACAGACTGGCCGCGCGTACCCACGGCTTCGTCGGTGCCGACGTGCACTCGCTGGCGACGGAAGCCGCCATGCGCGCGCTTCGGGCCCGCGACGAGCGCGACGAACTGGTCGTCACCCGAGCGGACTTCGAGGCCGCCCTCGCCGCCGTCGACCCCTCGGCGATGCGCGAACACGTCGCAGAGACGCCACACGCCACCTTCGACGACATCGGCGGCCTCGACGAAGCCAAACAGGTACTCACCGAGGCCGTCGAGTGGCCGCTTTCATACGGCGCACTCTTCGAGGAGACCAACACCGACCCGCCCTCCGGTATCCTCCTTCACGGGCCGCCGGGCACCGGAAAGACCCTGCTGGCGCGGGCGCTGGCCGGCGAAAGCGACGTGAACTTCGTCAGCGTCGCCGGCCCCGAGTTGCTCGACAAGTACGTCGGCGAATCCGAGAAGGCCGTCCGAGAGGTCTTCGACCGCGCGCGACAGGCCGCGCCGGCCATCGTCTTCTTCGACGAGATCGACGCCGTCGCGGGCGTCCGGGGTGACTCAAGCGAGGCGAGCGAACGCGTCGTCTCCCAACTCCTGACCGAACTCGACGGCCTGACCGACAACCCCAACATCGTCGTCCTGGCGGCGACGAACAGACGGGAGGCGCTGGACCCCGCCCTCCTTCGGCCCGGCCGCCTCGAAACCCACGTCGAGGTACCGAATCCGGACCGCGAGGCCCGGCGGGAGATCCTCGCGGTTCACGGTCGGGGCAAGCCCTTCGCCGACGACGTCGACCTCGATGCGATCGCGGCCGACACCGACGGGTTCTCCGGCGCGAAACTGGAGTCACTGGTGCGAGAGGCCTCGATGCGGGCGATTCGGGAGCATGCCGACAACCTGGGCCCGGAGAAAGCCGCCGATCGAGCGGCCGAGGTGAGAATCCGCCGCGAGCATTTCGAGGCGGCGATGGAGAGCTTTCGTGAGGTGTCGTAGGACGCCGACGGTAGGTCAAACGCTCGTTTGGGCCTTCTGAAGGCATTTATCAGTCCCAGTAGATTCCTCGAATATGGACCGACGACGATTCCTCGCCGCCTGTGGCCTCGGTATCGGCGGAGTCGCCGGCTGTCTCGACGGCTCCGTCCCCGGCGGTTCCGAGAATCCGACAGACGACGCGCCCTCCTCACCGTCCGGAACGCCACCGGACGACCCACCGCCTCACGAGGACGCGATGAACGAACCTGACCCCGACCTCGATGTCGGGATCGAGAACCGGTCGGACGAGACGCAGACGATCACGCTCACCGTCAGTCGCGAATCGGGAGAGATAGTCTACGAGGAGACCCACGCGGTCGAACCGGGAAGCGATATCGACGTCTACAACCTCGAAGAAGCCGACCCGGACGGCATCGAAGAGTTCGCTATCACGGCCGAACGCGACGGCCAGCGGGAATCGGCCACCGTGAAGACGAGCAAGTGCTACGGGAACGCGTTCGTCTCCATCGCCGAGGACGGTGAGTGCTACGTCACCTACAGCATCTGTTAGTCCCAGAACGATTTCGTCTTCGCGTACTGCCGTTCCCGCTGGAGGATGTCCCGGTAGAAGTCCTCCTCGTTCTCGCGGTGGTTGTTGATGATGTAGGCGGCGTTTCGAGGACCGACGCCGCGAGCGGCCAGCGCGATGACGGCTTTCTTGCCGTGGCTCTGCACGAGACTGGCGGCCTTGTACGCGCGTTCGGTCTGTTTCTGCTGTTCGTCGTCCTTGTCGCCGCTCTTGACTGACTCCAGGACCTCGTCGGCCCAGGGGTTCAGCGCGGCGATACGGGTCGATTCGCACTTCGGACATTCGGGCTGGTCGTCGACGCGGTGGACCTGCTGGCGGCGGTCCCAGTCGTTGCAGTGGAGACACGCCAGCAGGACGCGGTCCTCCTGAATCCGCTCTTTGACCGTCTCGATGACCGACGCGTCGGCGTTCTCCGGCGAGAGCAGTTCCCGGCCCGACGAGCGACCGGCCCGCCCGAGAGGCGTCCGGTTGCCGACTGTTTCGAGCGTGATCTCGCCGTCCTGTAACTGTCGGAGCACGTCGCTGGCCCCGTCGGCGTCGAGTTGCTCGTGGAGGACGACGCGGATTGCCTCGTCGTAGATCGGCGTGTCCTCCAGCGCCTTCAGCAGGCGGTCCTTGCCGAAGCGGTTCTGGCTGGAGCCCTTGCCCTTCCAGCGCTTGAGGGCACCGAACTTCGCGGCGACCTGCGCCAAGGTGAACTTCAGCGAGTCGCTGTTCTTGAGGCTCAACTCGATGAGGTGGCCGACGTGGTCGGGATCGGTATCCTCCAAGACCTCGACGACGTCGCCGATGGTCGTCCCGCCCGGCACTTCGAGTTCGATTCTGTAGGGGTCGGCCTCCATCGCGACTGACGACCCGGTTCGCTGGCCGATGAGCGCCGACAGCAGCCGTCCCAGCGTCTCGTTGATGGTGTGGCCGAAGGCCGCGTTGACGACGATTTCACGACCGTATCCCTCGACGACGATGCGATCGTCCGAGGGCATGGCATCCTCGTGTCGTTCGACCGGTTCGAGTGCCTGACTCGCGGTGTACTCGTTCGTCGGGAAGCGGTCGGCCAGCCCTCGTGCGACCATCTCACGGCTGGCGTCCTCGTCGAAGCGCTGGCGGGCCTCCGCGCGTGTGCGGCCGACGTGCTGGGCGACGTCGTAGGGAACCGGAATCTCCTGGCCGACCCACGACGGGACCTCGCCGGTCGGGTCCTCGATTGGCGTCACCAGCACCTCCTCTTCCTCGTCGTCGATCTCGGTGATACGCCACATCTCGCCGCCCTGGATGAACGTCTCGCCGGGTTGGGCGAAGGTGACGACGAACCGCTCGGCGAGGGTGCCAACCGGGTCCCCAGAGGCCATGTCCTTGACCGTGTAGTTGGCCTCGTCGGGGATCATCGAGAGGTTCGCGTAGAAGTACTGCCACGTCCCGCCGGATTTCTCCAGTCGGTCCTCGCTTTCTTCGAGCCACAGGATTCGGTTCTCCGAGAGTTCCCGGACGACGTCCTTGAAGTCCTCCTCGGGGAGGTTCCGGAACGGGTAGGCACGCGTCACGATATCGTAGGCCCGCGCTGCCGACAGGTCGCCGAAGCCCATCAGCAGGCCCGGAATCTGGTTGGCGACGGTGTCGAGGCTGGCGTGGTGGATGCCCGCGTCCTCGACGTCGCCGCGTTCGGCGCGGTCGACGATAGCCAGCGCTTCGAAGGTGTCGTCCGGCCGCGTCGTGACGACCGTCCCAGAAGACACCTCGTCGCGACGATGGCCGGCACGGCCGACGCGCTGGAGCAGACGGCGGACCTCCCGCGGGCTCGAATACTGGACGACGTGGTCGATGCTGCCCACGTCGATGCCGAGCTCCATCGAGGAGGTGCACATCAGCGCCTCGATTTCGCCGGCCTTGAAGCGGTCTTCGACCTCGATTCGCGCGGATTTCGACAGCGAGCCGTGGTGGATGCCGATGTCCGTGCCGTAAGCCTTCAGCCGGGAGCCGAGGCCCTCCGCCGTCTGCCGGGTGTTGACGAAGACGAGCGTCGACTCGTGCTCGGAGACGAGTTCGTCGATGACCCGGACGTGGCTGGCGATAGCGGCCTCGGTCATCAACTCGCTGGCGATCGTGTGGTCCTCCGGACGGATTTCGGGTTCGCGAACCTCGACGTCGATGTTCGAGCCGGCCGAAACCTCGACGATGGAACAGCCCCGGTCGCCGGTCAGAAAACGGCCGACCTCCTCGGGGTCGCCGACGGTCGCCGAGAGGCCGATACGCTGGAAGGGACCGGCGTGTTCCCGCAGGTGTTCGAGGCCGATTGTCAACTGGGCCCCGCGTTTCGAGGCGGCGAGTTCGTGGACCTCGTCGATGACAACGTGTTCGACGTCTTCGAGCGCTCGGCGCAGTTTCTCGCCGGTGAACATCGCCTGCAGGGTTTCGGGCGTCGTCACCAGCACGTCCGGCGGGTTCTCGGCCTGCTTGCTCCGCTGGTAGTCCGTGGTGTCGCCGTGGCGGACGTCGATGTCGATATCGAGTACATCGCCCCACCAGTCGAGGCGCTCGCGCATGTCGCGATTGAGCGCACGGAGCGGTGTGACGTAGAGGGCCTGCAGGCCGTGGCGATGCTCACGTTCGCAGATGGCCGAAAAGACCGGCAGCATCGCCGTCTCCGTCTTGCCGGAGCCGGTGGGCGCGATGACCAGTCCGTGCTCACCCGAGGACAGCGCCGGAATCGCCTTCCGCTGTGGCTCCGTCGGCGTCGAGAAACCACGCTCGGAGAGGGCCGCACGCACGTCCGGGTGGAGATGCGAAAAGACGTCCATGCCCGTTCCCGTGGCTGGCCCCTGACTCATTGTCCCCGTTTGGAACCCCAGCGGATTAAGCGGACCGCTCCCCTGTGTGGGGTTCTCAGGCGTCTCGATGCCGCTTCTCTCTCAGCCCGCGACCTCGTAGCCGGCGTCCTCGATTGCCGCGGCGAGGTCGTCATCGGAGACGCCATCGTCGGCCTCGACTTCGACGGTGTCGGTCTCGTGGTCGGCTTCGACGGTCGAGACGCCGTCGATTCCTTCGAGGGCATCGGTGACGTTCTCCTCGCAACCGGTACAGGCCATGTCGGTGACGGTGATGGTTCGTTTGCTCATAGGCGAACGTTCAGCCGCCGAGATAAAGGTGATTTCGTCCCCGTAGCGGTTTTGCCGGTGGGGGTCTCAGAAGGACGTGTGCAACTCGACGCGGTGCTCTTCGACATCGACGATACGCTCTGCCGGTATCGCCGGTCGGGCGCGGAGATCCTCGATGCGGCCTTCGAGCGGACCGGCCACGAGCCGTTCATCACCCTCCCGGAGTATCACGGCCACTATCCCGACTTCGTCGACGATAGCGACTCGATGGACGACCTCCGTGAACGGTGTTTCGCGGCCATCGCCGAGTCCAAGGGTCGTGACCCGGCGAGCGGTCGAGCGGTCGCGCAGGCATACGCCGCCGAGCGAGACCACGGCAACGTCGAACCGCTTCCCGGCGTCGAGGACGCCCTGTCGGCCGTCGAGGGAATGCCGGTCGGCGTCGTCACCAACGGTGCCCCGGAGATGCAATCTCAGAAACTCGCCGGCATCGGGCTGGAGGACGCCTTCGACGTGGTCGTTCACGCCGGCTACGATGCGCCTGCCAAGCCGAACCCGGAGCCCTTCGAGACGGCGCTGTCGGCGCTGTCGGCCAGTCCCGACCGGACGCTCCACGTCGGCAACTCCCTGCAGTCGGACGTCGCCGGCGCCCGCGCGGCCGGCCTCGGCTCGGTGTGGGTGCCCGACAGCGACGAACCCGCCGAACCGGAACCGGATTACACCCTCTCGACGCTTTCGGAGTTCCCGTCATTGCTTTCCGAGCGGGCCGCCATCGACGGGCAGTCCGGACGGGCCGCTACCGACGAGTAAGCGAACCGGGCTGGCGGTCGGCCTTCTCGGCGAGGCGTTCGAGGCGTTCGTCCAGCGGCGGATGGGTCGCGAGCAGGCGGTGGAGCAGTCCCTTCTCGTCGCCGTGGATATACAGCGGCGAGAGGACGCCCCAGCCGGACGTGGCGGCGCGTTCGATTTTCAGGAGGGCACGCGCCAGAGCGAGCGGTTTCCCCGTCGCCTTGACCGCCCGGTCGTCGGCGGCGTACTCCCGTCGACGCGAGTGCGCACGGAGTACCAGGGTCAGGCCGAACAACAACAGTACGACCACCTGCAGGACGGCGATCTGGACCCGGGCGAGGTGAACGCCGAGCGGACGTGGCGGCCGCCCCCGGAGCCACGAGAGCGAGCGAGCGATGCCGCCGACGAGCAAGCCGACCGGGAGCAATCCGAGGAATAGCAGGCCGCCGACGGTCCGAACGACGGTGTAGCCGAGCGTCTGGAGGAGTCCATCGCGGTTTTCCAGATGGGCCAACTCGTGAGCGATGACCGCCTCCACTTCCTCTGCCGAGAGCAACTCGAAGAGACCGTAATCGAGGACGATGACGCCGCTTCGGGCGGTGCCAACCCCCAGGGCGTTCGGGGCGTCCAGACGGCCGACGTGGATCGAGATGTCGCCGACGTCGAACTCGTTCCCGAGCCGATCGACCAGCGCGTGTAGGTTCGGAACCTCTCGGCGGGTCAGTTCGCGGGTGTCGAGTTCCCGAAGCAGACCTGCGGTGCCGAGTCGGTAGCTGAGATAGCCGGAAACGAGCGTGATGACGACGAAGTAGACGACCAGTTGGGACATGTTGGGCCGCTGGTCCCAGAGGACCGCGAGCAGTTGGTACCCTGCCGCCGCGACGAGCAGGTACACCCCCAGAAGCGCCAGTCCCGTCAGGACCATCACCAACCGCAGTCCGAGCCGTCGCATTCACCGGACGGACGGCCGCAGGGCTTAGGAGTCTTGTCGTTCTTGAAGATTCACTCGGCGGGGGTGACGTCGGTGACCGTCCCGACGCCTTTCGAACGGCCCTCGCGGAAGACGAACCGCTGGCCCTCCTCGACGAGGTAGGGGTGGAACTTGAACCGGACGGTGGCGGTGCCGGAATCACCCGGCAGGAGTTGGCCGCCCTCGGGGTGGATGGACACCGTCTCGCTGACGGTTTCGAGGTGGACGACCGGTTCGTAGCCGTCGTCGATGCGCGTCGGGTGGTTCAGGACCATCACCTCGGCTTCGAACTCCCGGATCGGGTCCGGGTCGGCATCGCGGGGGAGCAACACCATCCCGCGGTCGAGGTCCGCCTCGTTGATGCCCTTCAGCGCGATGCCGACGATGCGGCCCGCCGAGGCCTCGTCGACCCGGTGGTAGTGCATCTCGATGGACCGGACCTCGACTTCCCGGAACGTGCCGTCGGCCAGCGGCCCGACGAGCAGTTCGTCGCCCGCCTCGACGCTCCCGGAGCGGATCGTCCCGGAGGCGACGGGGCCGACGCCGGTCACGCTGTACGTCCGGTCGATGTACATCGAGAAGTCGCCCTCCGTCGCGCTCGTCTTCGGCAGGCGCTCGAAGAGTTCGTCGAGGACGGGCAGGCCCTCCATCGTCACGGCACTGGTCGTCAACACGGGGACGACCTGCTCGTTTATCTCGTCGATGGCCGCCTCGACGCCGTGGCGTTCGACCGGCAGCGGCGTCTTGTCGGCGTTCCGGAGCAGGCGCTCGACCTCGCGTTCGACCTCCTCGACCCGCTCGTCGCTCACGATATCGGTTTTCGTAATCGCGACGATGGTCGGAAGTTCGGTCGCCAGCAGGATGCCGAGGTGCTCGCGAGTCGTCTTGGTCGGGCCGTCGTCGGCCGCCACCACGAGCAGGCCGTAATCGAGTTTCTGGCCGACGAGGCCGCGAATCGTCGTCCGGAGCCACGGCTCGTGGCCCACGGTGTCGACGAAGGAGACGATGCGATCGGCCTCCTCGACGACGCGCGCCCGATCGGATTTCCGGTGGGGATTGTCCATCCGGACGGCCCCTTCGTCGTCGAAACCGTAGACGCCGTACGAGAGGTCCGCCGAGAGACCGCGTTCCATCTCGTGGGGCTGGACGTCGAGGAAGCCACGGGTGCCGCCCTGTCCGTCGTCGGGGTCGCCGGTCACGAGCGAGCCGACCAGCGTGGACTTGCCGTGGTCGACGTGGCCGGCCGTCCCGACGACGATGTGGTCGTCGTCGACGTCGAGGACGGCGCCCTCCTTGAGCGTCGCCACCCCCACGAGGCCGTTCTCGTCGTCCTCGGTATCGATGGGGCCGATGCCCCGTTTCGCGGCCGTCCCATCCGAACTGACGCCCCACGTCTCGACGTTCTCGATGTGGGCACCCGCCTCCTCGGCGAGCAGCGAGAGAACGTCCATCGACTCGGAGAAGGCCTCCGGCGGGATGCCGGCGATGCCGCCGTCGTCCGTCACCCCGACGACGTAGGTCGCCTCGCCGTCCCCCGAGAGGACCCGGTGTCGCAACTGGGCGACGAGGGATTCGAGCCGTCCGTCAGAAAGGTGCGTGCCACGCGTGAGCCGTTCTTTGAATTCGACGCTACCGCCCTCCCGTTCGCCCTCTTCGAGGGCTTGGCGGAGCGCGGCTCGGTCGGCGCTCATTCTGTGATAGGTTAACAACCACGTCGATAAAAGCCTTCCCCGTGAAACCGGCTATAATAGCCGTCTATCGGCTACTGTGTGGTGTTTTCGGCTCGGGAGTGGGCCGTAGCGGTCCGTACGTCGGTTGAGACACCCGTTCGTATCGACCCCTACGGCTCGCGGCTCAATCGCTCCAGGGCCTCCAGGAAGCCGTCTGCGAAACTCGCCTCGGTCGTCTCGTCTGCCGCCGCTTTCGACGTTTCGTCCGCGTTGGCAACCGCGAACGAGCGGCCCGTAACCTCGAACATCTCGGCGTCGTTCTCCGAATCGCCGACCGCGGCGAACTCCTCCGGGTAGAGGTCCAATAGCCGGGCGGCGGTCTCCAGTCCCGTCGCCTTGTCGACCTCCGGCGCCTTGACGTGATAGGCGTAACCGGTATCGACCACGTCCATTCCGTGTTCGGCGGCGATGCGCTCTAGCGGTTCCAGCGGCTGGTCGCGCGCGATGGCTATCTCCGTCTCCCGCCAGCGGTTGACCATATCGACCTCCCCCCAGCCCAGCGAGTGGCCCGCCTCGACGTAGTCGGTGGCGACGGCTTTCGTCCCCTCCGGGTCACCGTTATACACCACCTCGTCGGCGTCCTCGATGTAGACCGCCCCGCCGTTTTCGGCGATGACGTTCAGCGGCACGCCGAGGAACTCACAGAGACCGACCGGATACGGAAAGGACTTTCCAGTGGCGATGACGACCGGCGCCTCCCACGCGCGGATGGCGTCGAAGACTCGGGGGTCGATGGACTTGTCCGACCGTGTGAGCGTGCCGTCGATATCGGCGGCCAGCGGGTGCATACCCACAGTCGGGACGCCGCAGGTATCAAAACCCTACCTATCGTACCGCGGGGTATGGCAGTCTCCCACGCCCTCGGCGATATCTACACCGTCGATCCACATCTCATGGGGATGCCCGGCGCACTCACCCTCTACGTCATCGACGCACCGGAACCGACCATCGTCGATACCGGGTCCGCGAACTCCCCCGAGAAGATCTACGACGCCCTCGACAGCATCGGCATCGACCGGAAGGAGGTCGAACACGTCCTCGTTACCCACGTCCACCTCGACCACGCGGGCGGCGCGGGTCACCTCGCCGAGGAACTCCCGAACGCCGAGTTCTACGTCCACGACCGCGGACGCCCGTACATAACGGACCCTGACCAACTCGCTCGCCTCAAACGGAGCGTCGACCGCGCGATGGGCACCGAGGACGCCTACGGCAAGCCGAAACTCCTCGACGCTGATCGGTGTCACTCCATCTCCGGCGGCGAGTACGTCGATATCGGCGACCGAGAACTCGAGTTCATCGACGCGCCGGGCCACGCTCCACATCACTTCGCCGCCTTCGACCCGAAAACCGAATCCATGTTCTCCATCGACGCCGCGGGAATGCACCTCGCTGGCGAGATGCGGCCGACCACGCCCCCGCCGGGCTTCGACCTCGAAGCGAACCTCGAGACGGTCGAGCGCCTGCGGGCTTACGAGCCCGAGACGAACCTCTACGGCCACGTCGGCCCGGGTGGCGACGACGCTGTCGCCGAACTCGACCGATACGAGGCGATGCTTCCCGAATGGGTCGACCTGCTCCGCGAGAAACGAAAGGACCACGACGACGATATCGGCGCCATCGTCGCCGACCTGGGAGGCGAATGGCAGAGTCCGACCGTCCAGCGGGACGTCGCCGGCGTCCTCGCGTACCTCGACGAAGACCGGTAAAAACAGCCTACTCGGTCAACGTCTCGTAGGCTTCGGTTACCTTCTTGAACGTCTCCTCGTCGCCGCCGCGGTCCGGGTGGACCTCCTTTACTTTCTCGCGATAGGCGCGCGTGACCGCGGCCTCGTCTGCTCCCGGTTCGACGTCGAGGCGTCGATACGCTTCGGCTTTGCTGAGGGATGGCGACGGCTGCGGGCCGGCACGTCCCCGACGACGGCCTCCGCGTGCGCTACCGCCGGCCCGCTGTTCCTGCTGGCGTCGCTCCCACGCCTCGCGGGCCCGCTGGCCGCG
Source organism: Natronomonas sp. (assembly GCF_036625485.1). Classification (GTDB taxonomy): domain Archaea; phylum Halobacteriota; class Halobacteria; order Halobacteriales; family Haloarculaceae; genus Natronomonas. The sequence goes on from NZ_JAZKTR010000018.1 coordinate 15,992, forward strand.
GGCGCTCTCGAAGCCCGCACGCGGGCCCGCCCCGAACCCACCGGTTTCGGTGCCTCGCTCCCGGCGGGAGCGGGTTCCAGTCTGGATGATCCGCTCCCGGAGTTTGCCCGAGGACCGATACCAGAAGGCGTAGGTCAGGAGTACCATCGGGAGAAGGACGACGACGAGCACCGGCTCTCGGAGGGCCACGCCGAGGGCGGCAACGAGCGCGGTCATGGCGGCAAACAGTAGCGTCAATCCGAGGACGAGCCGGTCTTTTTGCACACCTTTCGTAAGGCCTCCCTCAAAGTAAGTTCAGGGTTTATGCCGCCTCCCGAACAATGATTCGGTATGAGTGTCTCGGGGCTCTGTGAGATCTGCGAGGCCGCTACCATCGAGGACCAGTGTGACCGCTGCGGGAGGTTGGTGTGTGAGGACCACTACGACCGCGAAACCGGGCTCTGTACCGACTGTGCGGCTGAAGCACGACGGCCGACAGACGACGAACAGAAGGACGACCGCGATTACCCGGACGGCGTGGACGAATACGAGTTCTGACCTACTCCTCCGATATCGACAACCCGGCGTGCCAGTGGTCGACCCCGGCTTCGGCCTTCTTCCGGTCCATCCTCGCGAGGATAGCCGCTGCCAGCGACGCCGTTTCGGCGGCCTTTCCCTCACCCTCCGTCCTGAATTCGCCCGTAACGCGGTTGGCGTAGGCGGTACAGACCGCCCCGGCGCGAAGGCCGTAGATATTGGCCAGCGTCAGGATGGCGCTGGCCTCCATCTCGAAGTTGAGGACGCCGGCCTCCTGTAGAGACTCGATGCGTTCTTCGGCGCCAGCCGCGCGGAACCCGTCGAATCCGGGTCGGGACTGGCCAGCATAGAAGGAGTCCGTCGAACAGGTGACGCCGAGGTGGTAGTCGTAGCCGAGGCGTTCGGCCGCGGTCACCAGCGCTGTCACGACCTCGTCGTGGGCGGCAGCCGGGTAGTCCTCGCGGACGTACTCGTCGCTCGTACCCTCCTGCCGAACGGCGGACGTCGTGATGACGAGGTCGCCGATATCGACCTCCTCCTGGATCGCGCCACAGGACCCGACCCGGATGAAGGTCTCGGCGCCGACCCGGGCGAGTTCCTCGACGGCGATGGCCGTCGACGGCGAGCCGATTCCAGTCGACGTGACCGACACCGGTTCGCCGTCGTAACTCCCCGCGAGCGTCCGATATTCGCGGTGTCGAGCCTGCTCCTCGTACTCGTCCCAGTAGTCGCCGATTACCTCGACGCGGTCGGGGTCCCCCGGCAGAAGCACGGGGCCGTCGACGTCACCGTCGGCCAGTTCGATGTGATACTGGACGTCGTCATTGGGGTCCTCGCTGTCGCCAGTCATTCCAGTGTCTCCGGGGTGATGCTGTCCGGGAGGAGTTCGCCCAGCGTGTGGACGACGGGTTCACCTTCCGGGTCAGTTTCGTTCTCACAGACGATTCGCAGGTCATCGTCGCAGAACTCCCGCAGCGATTGGCGGCACATCCCGCAGGGGGTGATGCCGTCTCGCTTGCTGCTGCTGACCGCGATGCGGACGAACGAGCGGTGGCCGGCCTCGATGGCCTTCGAGATCGCCAGTTCTTCGGCGTGGATGCTGTTCGAGTAGTTGGCGTTCTCGATGTTACAACCGGTGTACACGGTTCCATCCTCGGTCTCGATTGCCGCGCCGACGCGATACTCCGAATAGGGCGCATACGAGTCGTCGACGGCCTCGCGGGCCGTCTCCAGAAGTTCCTTGTCGTCCATAGCGGGGCCTCGACCGCCGGAAGCAAATAGCCTGCCCTACGTCCTGTCGGCGTCGGCGATAGCCGCTTCGACGATCTCGACGACATCGTCGACCAACGGCTCCACGTCGTCGCTTTCCGCATAGACGCGGATGTACGGTTCCGTGCCGCTGGGCCGGACGAGCGTCCACGACGCGTCATCGAAGGTGAGTCGGACGCCGTACTTGGTGTCGACGCTGGCCTCGGGGAACGCGTCGGGCAGTCGGGAGTCCAGTAGCGACATCGTCGGGGATTTTCGTTCGTCGGGACAATCGACGCTGACCTTACGGTAGGGTCGCTCCGTGATCGGTTCACGGAGCGAGTCGAGGCCGTCGCTCGCGGCGAGCGCCGAGATCAGCGCGGCGCTCACGATAGCGTCGATCCAGATTCCGAACTGCGTGTGGACGTGCTTCCATGGCTCCGCGGCGAAGACCACTGTCGAATCGTCGTTCCCGCTCTCGTGAGCGGCGGCGATACCCTCGTGGAGCGCGCCGAGCCGGACCCGTTCGACCCGCCCACCGACGGATTCGACGTGGTCGTCGATGCGTGCCGAGGCGTTCGGCGTCGTGACGACGACCGGATCGTCGGCATCGCTCGCTCGGACGTAGAAGCCGGCGACGATAGCCAACACCGTATCCTCGTGGACGACCGCCCCGTCGCTGTCGACGAGGACGAGCCGATCGGCGTCTCCGTCGTGGCCGATGCCGAGGTCGAAATCACCGTCGGCGACGAACGCGCGCAGGTCTTCCAGGCTCTCGGGCGTGGGCTTCGACTCCCGTCCGGGGAAATGACCGTCCACGTTCGCATTGAGCGCGACCACGGAGGCACCCAGTTCACGGAGTACCTGCGGGGCCGCGAGGCTCGCCATGCCGTTGCCACAGTCGACAGCGACGCGGACGCCCTCGGCGTCTCCGACGGTCTCGCGGACGTAGCTAACGACTGCCGAACGGTAGTCGTCGAGGACGTCCGACCGCGACGTCTCCCCCCAGTCGTCCCAATCGGCGAGGTTCGATTCGCTGTCGAATCGTGACTCGATGGCCTTCTCGGCATCCAGCTCGTACTCGGTGCCGTCTGCGAACAGTTTCAGGCCGTTGTCCGTCGGCGGGTTGTGACTGGCGGTAATCATGACGCCTCGACGCCCCTGTGAGGCGTAGGCCAGCGCCGGCGTCGGGACTTGGCCGAGCCGAATCACGTCGGCGCCGCCGCTTTCCAGCCCCGCTTCGACGGCGGCGACGAGCGCCGAACCGGTCTCGCGGCCGTCTCGACCGACCACGAACTCGTCGCCGTCCGCGGCGGCCGCCTGCCCGACGGCGAGTGCGAGCGCCGGGGTGACGTCCGACTGTACGTCCCCCCGGATGCCGGCGGTTCCGAAGAGTTCCATACCCGTGGTTGGGCGGGCCGGGTACTTGACCGTTGGCGAAGTAGCGAACAGACGGTGCTTTCCGATGGTGGCCCTCACACCGTGCTCCCGCCTCGTCGGGCCACCGACGACTGCTCAGAGCATGGGCCGTCTGGCCTCGCTTTCGCTTATAAATAGTAGGTCGTTAGCATCCGCGCTGTCGAGGCGCGGGTCGGAGCAGAGCGAGGCCCGCGAAAAGCGAACGGCGAACGATGTGAGCCGTGAGCGGGCCGGCGAAGCCGCAAGCAGACTGCCGCAGGTGTCCGTGCAAGAAGCGGGTTGCCTTAGGCGATATCCCGGCTCGTGTCGATGTCGACCTCGTCGGCGAGTTCGAGTTTGATGATGTCCGACAGCGCCTCGCCACCGCGGAACTTGGGCACTGCGAGGTGGTTCTCGATGCGATCGCCTTTCCAACTCGTCTGCAGTTGGAAGACGATGTCGGCCATGTGTTCGGTGGTGTCCCGAAGCGGTGGGACGTCGTGGCCGTCGAGACAGTGGAGGATGGCGAGGCTCTCGGTGTTGTAGATGTGGTTCTGGAGTTCGTTCAGGAAGTTCCGGTAGCGGGCCGGTTCCTGCCGTTCGAGGACGTCGGTGGGGTCGACGATGAGATTCGAGTTCTCGGGGAGCGCCGACACGAGTTTGGCGGCGTTATCGAGCGGCGCATCGCCGGTCACGTCGCGGACGGTCGGGTCCCCAGTCCTGGTCTTGGACGAGTCGATGCTGTTGGCGACCGAATCGCCGTTGCGGTCCAAGGAGATGTAGAGTGTCCCGCGTGTCGCGGTCAGTTCGTAGAGAAACAGTTCCGCCTGGCTCGCGGGCTGTGCGGTGAGCGCGACGATGCTTCCGGACGGAATCCCCCCGTTGAGTTTCCGGTCGAGGACACCGATTCCGGTCCGAAGCCGCTCGCTCATGGGCTTCAATCCGGGAGCCAACGGATTAACCTTTCGGGCTATTCGCCCCGCTGATGCTCACCGTCACCCTGCAACACGGTATGCGTGGCCGAACGCGCCGTTGGTCGGGGGATTCAAGAGCGTTCGCACCGGGTGTTCGCCTAATGCGTCACGACCACCTCATCAGCGCGAAACAGTTATCGCGTGATGATATCGAGGCGGTGTTGGACCGTGCCGCCGAGATCGCCGCCGACCCCGACGCGGTCGCCGATGCACAGGACGGGACGCTGCTCGGCCTGTGTTTCTTCGAGCCCAGCACGCGGACGAAGATGTCCTTCGATACCGCGATGAAGCGACTGGGCGGCGATACCGTCGACATGGGGAGCGTCGAATCCTCGTCGGTGAAGAAAGGCGAGAGCCTCGCGGATACCGTCCGCGTCATCGAGGGCTATACGGACGCTATCGTGTTGCGCCACCCCTCGGAAGGGGCGGCCAAACTGGCCAGCGAGTTCGTCGACGTGCCCGTCATCAACGCCGGTGACGGCGCCGGCCAGCACCCGTCTCAGACCCTCCTCGACATGCATACGATTCGGGAGAACGCCGGCCTCGATGACATCACCATCGGCATCATGGGCGACCTGAAGTACGGTCGCACGGTCCACTCGCTGGCCCACGCGCTGACGAACTTCGACGTGAGCCAGCACTTCATCAGCCCCGAGAGCCTGCGACTGCCGCGAAGCGTCCGTTTCGACCTCCACGAATCGGGCGCACAGGTGCGCGAGCACACTGAAATCGATGACGTACTGGAGACCCTCGACGTGCTCTACGTCACGCGTATCCAGCGCGAGCGGTTCCCCGACGAAAACGAGTACCGGCAGGTCGCCGGCCAGTACCGCATCGACGCCGAGATGCTGGAGGACGCCAAGGACGACCTCACGGTGATGCACCCGCTGCCGCGGGTCGACGAGATCGCACCCGACGTCGATGCGACCGACCACGCGACCTACTTCGAACAGGCACACAACGGCGTTCCCGTCCGCATGGCGCTTCTGGATCAGATACTATGACCGAAACCGAACTCCGCGTCTCCAAGATCGAGAACGGTACCGTCATCGACCACATCACCGGCGGGCAGGCGCTCAACGTCCTCGCCATCCTCGGCATCGACGGCTCCTCCGGCGAGGAGGTAAGCGTCGGGATGAACGTCCCCTCGGACCGCCTCGGCCGCAAGGACATCGTCAAGGTCGAAGGCCGCGAGTTGAACCAAAACGAGGTCGACGTCCTCTCGCTTATCGCTCCCGCGGCGACTATCAACATCGTCCGGGAGTTCGACGTCATCGAGAAACACCGCGTCTCCCGTCCCGAGGAGGTCAGCGGCGTCCTCTCGTGTCCGAACGCTAACTGTATCACGACCGAAAACGAGCCCGTCGAATCCCGCTTCGAGGTCCTCGAAGAGGGCGTCCGCTGTGCCTACTGTGATACCATCATCCGGGAGGCGATCGCGGCCCACATCAGCGTCGCGTAGGTCGTCGGGATGGGAGCAGATTTCGGACCGGTTCCTCACCTGGCGGCGGAAAGACTATGCTCCCCGGAGTCGATTTTATCCATGTATGTCGAAGAAAGTACTCGCCTTGGTCCTCGTCGCCGCGGCCGCCCTGCTCTACGTTAAAAAGCGGTAACGCCACGGTGGAGACGACCCCCGGAGTATCGCCCCCTGACTACCTTTTCCGAACGACTTACCCACGCCGAGCGCCGAATCCCGATATGTACGGCGTCGTCACGCGAAACGAGGAGGAGGCCCGGTGGCCGGATTTCGACCGCGCCTTCTACGAGGTCAAGGACGTCTCGGGGCGGTCGGCCGAACCCATCGACGAAGCGGTGAGCATGGTATCCTGCTTCGGCGACAACGCAGCGGGGGAGGAGAACCCCGAACTCGTCCCCGTCAACCCCGACGGACAGAAGGCTACCCGGGACCGAACCTACTTCGACTGGGCCTACATCTGCCCGACCCACGACGGCTACCGGGAGGGACTGCTGGAGATCATCGAGGACTGTGCCGAAGTCAACCCCGACGTCCGCCTCGACGACGTGGGCTTTCCCCGCCCCGAATACTGCTACTGTGACCGCTGCAACGAGCGCTTCGAGGAGTGGGTCGAGACCCGCCACGCCGATGGCGAGGGACCGCCGCCCGAGGAGACGGACATCGAGGACCGCTACGAGTGGCGTGCCGACGTCATCACCGACTTCGTGAAGGAAGCCGCCGACCGTATCCCCGGGAAGACCTACATGACGCTGTATCCGGACCCCTACGAGGGGCACCTCTACGAGCGTGCTGGCATCGACCTCGATGCCATCGAAACGCTCGTCGACGAGTTCGTCGTCCCCCTCTACGACACCCACTACGGGACGACCTACTGGCTGGAGACCATCGCCAGCGGCTTCGTGGACCGGCTCGACACCCCCCTTAGCATCGAACTCTACGCGGTCGACGTGGATATCGACGACCTGATTCACGCCGCTCACGTCGCCGAGGAGTACGCCGAGACCGTTCTGTTCGGCTACGAGGCCTCGAACGCGCGGGCGGCGCTCCGGCGGATGGACGCCGACGAGCGCGACGGCGTCGAGTGGTAAGAAGAGGGCCGTCGGTCAGGCCACCGCACGCACGGCGTCGATGAGGTCCTCGCGGTCGCGGGTGTCCTTCGGGAGCCGTTCCGGTTCGAACCACCGGGCTTTGCTGATCTCGTCGTCCGGGTCCTCGACGCTGAGCGTCGTCGTCTCTGCCTCAGCGCTGAAGACGGGAAGGACACCCCACGTATCGTGAGCGCCACAGCTGATCTCGACGCGGTTGAGCATCGCCAACCCCTCGTAACTGGCGTCGATGCCGGCTTCCTCGGCGAGTTCGCGCTCGGCGGCCTCCCGGAAGGATTCGGACCCGTCTACGCCGCCGCCGGGCAACACCCACATGTCGACGCCCTCGTGGCGGACGACCAGCAGTTCCCCCGAGGGTCGATAGACCAACGTGTGAGCGCCGTAGGGCGCGCCACAGCGCTGGATGCGTTCGGCGAGGGTCCGGAATCGACCACGGGAGACGCGCTTGCGGTAGGTGCGTTCGAGGCGGCCGCCGCCGTGTGCGTCGGTGGTCCGATGGTAGGCCTGTTCGGCGCGCTGGGCAGCCTCGTCCGCGAGATACCACAGTCCGTCGACGACGGTCATCGCCCTTCCTGTGGAGGGGCAGTCGGCGGGCGGTCCTGTGACGTGTTGCGTAAGATATCCATACCAGTTAGTTCGACCCGTCATGGCAAAAAGCGTTCGCACGGCGAAACGACGGGCTTTTTCCGTATCGGCGAAAAGCGAAGGTATGGCATTCGAGAAAGGCGATAACGTCGTTCTGCACGACGAACACAGCGAGTTCGACGGCGAAACCGGTGAGGTCACGCAGGTCTCCGAGACGATGTTCGGCGACAACACCTACATCGTCCAGTTCGAGGAAGGACAGGAAGCCGGCATCCCCGAGGACTCGCTGGAAGCCGGAGAGGAAGAATCCGACGAGGACGACGCCGACGAAGAAGACGACGAGTAAACAGATGAGCGCCGTCCCGTTCCACTACGTCGACCTCCGGACGTTCTGCTACTCCACGGAGGACGAAAAACGGGTGGAGGCGGCGCTGCGGACGTTTCTCCCCGACGACGTCGAGATCGAACGCGAGGAAAGCGAGGGCCACCACGGCGACCGGATTCTCGTCCTCTCGGCGCGCCTCGAACGCGCCGACGAGATGCGGCACGCCCTCACGAAACTCGCCGAGTTCGAGGACATCGACGTCCTCATGGACGAACTCGACCAGCGTATCGACGACAACTGCGCCTTCTTCATCCAGTTGGACAAGCAGGCCGCGTTCAACGGCGACGTCGAACTCGGTTCCGGCCTCATGTTCCGCGGGAAGGTCGAAGCCTATCCCGCGAAAAAGGAGAAGGCCGTCGCGGCCGCCCGGGAGGCGCTGGAAGCCCTCGCCGAAGAAGGCGAACTCTAACCCAGCGGTCTTTTTGCGACGCTACGGCGCCCGCTCTAGCAGTGCCGAAACCGCCTGCTGTTCGACCTTCCGGAGGTGTTCGGAGGCCGTCCCCGGGGCACAGTCCAATCGTTCGGCAACCTCCCGAACCGACCCCTCACGCGGCACGTCGTAGTAGCCCAACTCGAAGGCCGCAGCGGCGGCCTCACGCTGTCGACCGGTGAGCGCGGTATCGGCCGTCGAGGGGGGCGCGTCGTAATCGCCGATACGGTCGACGTCGATTCGGGCCTCCGCGGGCACGTTTTCGAGGGCCGCTTGTAGCGCGTCAGGTTCGCCGACGACGGTGAGCTGTGCGGTGCCGTCGCTGCGGAACTCGACGGGCGGGACCACCACCAGTCCCGGACGTTCGAAAGCATCCTCCAGTTGGGCGTCGAAGTCGGTCGATTCCTCTCGCACGTAGGCGTAGCAGGCCTCCTCATCAAGCGGCGTGACCTGATAATCGACGATACGCTCCGTCGCCTCAAGCGCGTCGACGAACGCTTCGTGGTCGCCTTCGACGTAGAACAACAGCGTGTCGGGGCCATCGGATGCGCGGTGGCTGTGCAAGAGCTGATCCGAAACCAGTGCGTCGTCCGTCGTCAGCCGACGATGGACCGGATGCATCGCCGCCTCCTCGAACCGGAGCGTACAGCGGAGGGATTTCACGGTGGAGCGATGTGGTTCCGTATTAAAATATCCTAGCGAGTTAGGCTGTATTGAAGCCCCGATTCGACACGTTCGATAGGACATGTCGATGGAGACAGTTGGGAGGGAGCGCCCAGCTAGTGACGACGTTCCCCCTCCCTTACAGCAGTACGTCGTTACGACGGAGACGCATCTGAACGCCCCTGCCGTGGTCGTCCGTGCCGACGAAGTGGCTGGCGCCCTCGAAGTCGCGCGCGAGGAACTCGACTACGACCACTGTGCCTGCGTGACGGCACAAGCCTACAACGACCGCTACGAGACGATCTATCATCTGCGCAAGTACGACGACCCGACCGACGAGTTGAGCGTCGTCGTGCCGACACCTCGCGACGCACCCGAAAGCCAGTCGGCCGCCGACGTCTATCGGACCGCCGAGTGGCACGAGCGGGAGGCCTACGACCTCGTCGGGGTACCCTACGAGAACCATCCCGACCTGCGCCGAATCCTCCTGCCCGAGACGTGGCAGGGCCATCCGCTGGACCCGGAGTACGACCCCGAATCCCCGCAGGTCGTCCCGTATCGCCGACACGAGAACCCCCTGCAGGAACACCACGAGGAGGGCGACACCATGCTCGTCAACGTCGGTCCACACCACCCCGCCACCCACGGCGTCCTCCATCTCGCGGTGACGCTGGACGGCGAGTCGGTCGCCCACGTCGACCCCGATATCGGCTATATCCACCGCTGTGAGGAGCAGATGTGCCAGCAGGGGACCTACCGCCACCAGATCATGCCCTACCCC
>NZ_JAZKTR010000168.1:0-4861 GCF_036625485.1 Natronomonas sp.
GGTTCGCCGCGGAAGCCGATGATGGCGTACATCCACAGGAACACGGGGATGGTCAGGACCATGATCCAGACCATCGGCCGGAACTGCTCTTTGAACATGCCGAGGTTGTCGGCCATCGCGTCCATCTGTTCTTCCTGGATGCGCTGGACGGCCTCCTCGTCGCCGCGCTCCTTGGCCTCCTTGCGCTTCTCCTGGATCTCCTTCATCCGTTCCTGGTACTCGCCCATGACCTCCATGTTCATGAGGTTGGATTGCAGCAGCGTCGAGTAGAGGCCGGTGAAAAGCGCCAGCACCATCACGACGGCGAAGAAGGGGAGGTCGAAGGTCGTGATCAGGGGTCCGAGGAAGATGTGGATGACTTCCGCAAGCGGGTTCCGGACGGCTTCGAAGGTATAGCCCGCGAACATCGACACGGAGACGACGGCGGCCATCTTGTCCCACTTGGTCCACGAGGAGTCGGTATCGGGCGAATCGGGGAATTCGAGGTCGTCGTCGGACAGCGCGTCGCGGACGCCCTCGGGGTCCTCGACGTCGAAGCCCTCGCCGTCGGAGTCGACGAGGACGCCCTTCTCGATGAGGCGGCCCCACTGGCCGCTCGTGAGTTCGTCGGAGACGTCGCCCCACGAGACGGTCCCTTCCTCGGCCCGGTCGAGGACGGTTTCGATGGCCGATTCCATCTCCGCGTCCTCCCGGACGAGTTCCTGCACTTTCGAGGCGGTACGTGCCATTACACCGTATTAGCAAAGGCCGGGTAATCAACCTTTTACCTTCGACCCGTCACGAACGACGCCGTCGTCCCCCGACCGACCCCGCCTATTCGTCGCGCAACCGTTTCGAGAGGCGGTCGAACTTCTCGCGTATGCGCTCGCGGCGGTCGGCCGTCGTTTCGGGTTGCGGTTCGATGGCGACCAGCGCGCCCTCGTCGAAGGTCACCTCACAGACCATCCCCTCTTCGACGCCTTCCGGAAGGTCGGACGCGGGATAGTTCCGGTCGTCGATGGTCTCGCCGTCGTCCTCGATAAGGAAGACGGCCTGTCCCTCCTCGATTCGGTCGACTGTCGCCGTGTAGGTGCCGTTCAGGGTCATGGTGTCACTCCGGTGGGTCCGCCCGCCCGGGCATCGACGGGCGCGATGTGGCCCGACGCGTCGCCGAGGGTAAAGCGCTCCTCGGCCGGGTCGCTCGGGTCCGCGGTCGCGGCATCGGAGTCCCGTATTTCGAGCGGGTCGGTCGTGGCGTTGTGCTGGGTTCGAACCGTTATCGTCTCGCCGTCGGCCTCGAAGACAACGGTCCCGTGGACGGCCGTCCAGACGGCCTCGATATCGCGGTCTGCGAACCGCTGGAGCGGTTCGTCGTGGGGGTGGCCGTACTGGGAGTCGTAGGCCGAGGAGACGACCGCGACGTCGGGGTCGACGGTATCGAGGAATTCGGGGGCCGAAGACGTATCCGAACCGTGGTGGCCCGCCTGATACACGTCGGCCTCGACCGCCTCGCCGTGGCGGTCGAGCATCGCCGCCTCGGTCTCGCGTTCGGCGTCGCCGGTGAAGAGGAAGGACGTCTCGCCGACGGCGACGTGGACGGCGACGCTGTTGGGATGGAGTTCCTCCCCGCCCGGCGATTCGGGGTTGAGGACCGTCGTGCCCGTGCCGTTGAAGGGGATCTCGTCGCCGGAGGCGACCTCGAAGAGGTCGACGTCGTGGCGCTCGATTGCGTCGAGGTACCGCTCGTAGGTCTGGGAGGTGTGTGTCGCCCCGGAGTCGTAGACGGCGCCGACGCCGTCCTTTTCGGTCTCGTAGTGTTCGATGACCGCCGCGTGGCCGCCGATGTGGTCGGCGTGGCCGTGGGTCGCCACGAGGTGGTCGATGCGCTCGACGCCACGGGATTCGAGGTAGTCGATGACCGTCTCGCCGTCGTCGCGCCAGCCGCCCGAGTCGATGAGCATCGTCTCCTCGTCGGTCCGAAGCAGCGTGGCGTCGGCCTGCCCGACGTTGATGATATGGACTTCGAGGTTCCCCTCGTCAGGTGCCGCCGCCGTGGTGGCGTCGCCGCCGTCCACGTCGTCGCCAGCGGTGGAGTCGTTGCTGGAGCTTGGCTCGACGTCGAACTGGACGGCCGCACAGCCAGACAGCACGAGCATGCCGCAGACCGCGATGACCGCGAGTTGCCGTCCCATTGCTGGCCCTACGGCTGGCTGGTATTACGGTCTTGCGGCGGCGAGAAATCGGAGAAGGCGAGTGTCGGTTACGCGGCGTCCTCGATGGCGGCCTCGAGCTCCGCCCAGACCTCGTCGGGCGTCCCCTCGCCGTCGATGCGGACGAGTTCGCCCTCCTCCTCGTAGTAGTCGATGACCGGCTGGGTGTTCTCCTCGAAGACGTTGAGGCGTTCCTTGGCCGTCTCCTCGGTATCGTCGTCGCGCTGGATGAGTTCGCCGCCACACTCGTCGCAGACGCCCTCCTCCTCGGGCGGGCTGAACTCGACGTGGTAGTTGGCGCCGCATTCGTCGCAGACCCGGCGGCCGGTCAGGCGGTCGAGCAGTTCCTCGCGGTCGACGTCGAGCAGCGCGACGAGGTCGAGGTCCGTGATCTCGTCGAGGTACTCGGCCTGCGAGAGGTTGCGCGGGTAGCCGTCGAGGACGAAGCCGTCGGCGTCCTCGAGGGCGGCCTTGACGATCTCGTTGACGACGGGGTCCGGGACGAGTTCGCCCGCGTCCATGTACTCCCGCGGCGTTCCGTGTTCGGTCTCCATGTCCTTGTTCGCACGCAGGGCGTCGCCCGTCGTGACGTGGTCGACGTCGTATTCCTCGACGATGTTACTGGACTGGGTACCCTTCCCGGCGCCCGGCGGCCCGAGCAGCAGAATTTTCGGCTGGCTCATACGAGGTCGGTTTCCACCGCCGCGTTAAAGGCTTGTCTGAACGCGGCGAACGTCGCCTTCTTATAAGTGCGCTACCGAGTGTCGTTCATGGATGCCGCCGAGCGCCGACGGGAACTGGTCGGCGCCATCGTCGCCGCCCGAAAGGACGACGAATCGGTCGTCTTCGAGGCCGCCGACGCACGCGTCACCTACGAGAACCGGACCCTCTGTCTATCGGTCACCGACGAGGAACGCGACCGGCTGGAGGCGCTGCTGGACGACTACCACGTCTTCAAGGTCGAACAGCCGGCCACCCGCAAGGCCGAACCGGGCGTCGTCTACCTCTCGGCGGTCACCGACGCCAAACACGCCGCCGATTTCGTCGATTCGCTTTTCAGCGAGGTCTACGGTGCCGACGAGGGGTACGACATCCGAGTGCGGTAGGAAAGCCTCGACCCTCGTGAGACCTCATCCGAACAGTTCCGCGAACCGGTTGGTCCCTTCGTCGGTGCCGGCGATGACGACGGCGTCGTCCGCTCGAAATTCCGTATCGGGGTCGATGTCGGTCACCATCTCGCCGTCGCGTTCGATGCCGACGACGGTACAGCCCGTGCGCTCGCGGACACGCGTCTCCCGGAGCGTTTCGCCAGTCAGTTCGGGTGCCGTCGTCCGGACGACTTCGACGTTCGTCCCGAGCGAGAGGATCTCCTCGCCCTTGATGAGTCGGGTCGCGATGGACCGCCCGCTGACGGTCGCCAGCGAGAGCACGTAATCCGCCCCCGCGCGGTAGGTCTTGGCCACCGCACGGGTCTTTTCGGCCCTGGCGATCACCTCGACGGAGGAATCGAGGTCCCGGACGACGAGCGTCGCGAACTCGGTCGTCGTGTCGTCGGGCAGCGCGAAGACGACCGACCGTGCGCGATCGATGCCGGCACGCTCCAGCGTCTCGGGATCGGTGGCGTCCCCGATGACGTCGACCACGTCGAGGTCCCGCCGGTCCACGATGGTATGCGGAATCTCCGCTTCGGAGAGTCCCTCGGCGACCGTCTGCCCCACTTCGCCGTAGCCGACCAGAACCGTCTTGCCCCTCCTGAACCGCCGAATCGTCGAGAACGCGGCCTCCTTGAGCCGTTCGAGCCCCGCCTGGCTCCCGACGACGAGCAGTATCGTCCCGCGCTCCAGCGGTTTCTCGACGGGCGGTGGCGTTTCGAACTCCCCGCGAACCCACGTCCCGATGACGTTCACGCCGTACCGCTCCCGAAGGTCGCTGTCGACGATGGAGCGCCCGACGAGGTCGCTTCCCTGCCGCACCGGTATCTCCGCGATCTCGATGTCCTCGCCGAGGTGGACGTCCTCACCGAGGTCGGTGCTGACACCGGTCGTGATCTTCTCGGCGAGGCTCCGCCCGAGCAGTTGCCGCGGCATGAGCACGTGGTCGGCACCCGCCAGCCGGTGATAACTCGCCACGTCGGGGTCCTCGACGATGCTGATTATCTCCACGTCGTCGACCAGTTCCTTTGCGGTGAGCACGATACTCGCGTCGACGCGGTCGGAGACGTCGGCCACGAGCGCCCGCGCTTCGGGGAGGTTGGCGTTCGCCAGCGTCTCGATGTCCTCGGGGTCGCCGTGAATGATCTCGTAGCCGTCCTCGCTGAGGTCGGCCGCGCGGTCGCGGTCCGCCACGACGAGGACGTACTCGACGTCGTTGGCAGCCAGTTCGTCGATGGCCGCCTCGGCTCTGGTGGTGTCCGCACAGACGACGACGTGGTCCGAGAGGTCCTCGCCCACGGTCGTCGGCAGCGACGGCGACAGCGCCTCCTTGAATAAGGGCAGGAGAACCGCCGGAAGCGCGAGGAAGAACAGGCCAACGCCCGTGATGTCCAGCAACATCACGAGGACGTTCATCTGCGGGCTCTGCCACGGCGAGTCCGAGCCGTAGCCGGTCGCGGTGAAGGTCTCGACGACGACCTGCATCGAGTGCAACAGCGAGATGGTGGTCCCCTCGGGCGG
>NZ_JAZKTR010000019.1:0-24712 GCF_036625485.1 Natronomonas sp.
GCGCCTTTCGAACGACTTCGCTCGGTCGTCCCTCGCACGACTCCGCCCGACCGCCGCTCACGAGGTGTTCGCGGCGGTCGGTCAGCGCGCGCCTATTTAAATAATCAATCGGCCGGGAGCGCGTGCGGCCCCTCGGGCCGTCGCGCGACCCGGGGAAGGGCAGGCGCGGGTGCGGTGCTGTCCTGGCGTCCTCGTGAGGCCCGGAGGGCCGAACGAGGGCTCGGAAGACGAGCGAAGCGAGTCTTCCGGCGGAATCGAAGGGCGAGGGCGGGTGGCGACGAAGTGGAGTCGTTCAGCGACCCCTATCCGAACGAAGTGAGGATATGTCGCTGAACGACCGCCAGCCGGCCGAGGGCTTCGGAGGTTGCGGTCCCTTTCGAGGACCATCTCACAGAAAAGCCGGGAGCTACGGGTACAACTGACGCTCTCAAACAAAACCCAGAAAGTTCGATTTTCTCTAGTCGCCGAACGGTCCCATACCGCCGAGGCCGCCACCGCCGCCGCCACCGCCCTGCATCTGCTTCATCATGCGCTGCATGTCACCGTCGCCCATACCTTGGAACTGCTTCATCATGCGCTGCATCATCTTGTGCTGTTCGAGCAGTTCGCGGATGGTCTCCTCGTCCTTGCCGGAGCCGCGGGCGATGCGCTCGATCTGGCTCTGGCCGATGGAGCGGGGGTTCTCCAGTTCGTCCTCGGTCATCGAGTCCATGATGACCTCGAAGTCCCGGAGGCGCTCTTGGGTCATGTCCATCGCGTCGTCGGGGAGCTGGTCCTTGATGCCCCCGCCGAGGCCCGGAATCATGTCCATCACCTGGTCGAGCGGCCCCATCTTGTTCATCGCGTTCATCTGCTTGCGCATGTCCTTGAGGGTGAACTCACCCTGCATCAGGTCCTCGGGGTCCCAGTCGCCCTCCTCTTCTTGGGTTTCCTGCATCGCGCGTTCGACCCGCTCGGAGAGCTGTTTGAGGTCGCCCATGCCGAGCAGCCGGGAGATGAAGCCCGACGGCTCGAAGCGCTCGATGTCGCCGACCTCCTCGCCGGTACCGAGGAAGGCGATGGACGAGCCGGTCTGGTCGACCGCGGCGAGGGCACCGCCACCTTTCGCCGTCCCGTCGAGTTTCGTGATCATCACGCCGTCGATGCCGACCGAGTCGTGGAACTGCTTGGCCTGGTCCTTGGCGCCCTGCCCGATCGCGGCGTCAAGCACGAGCAGGTTGCGGTCGGGGTCGACGACCTGCTCTATCTGTTCGAGTTCGTCGATGAGGTCGTCTTCGAGCGCGTGGCGACCGGCGGTGTCGACGATCTGCACGTCGGCGTCGGCCGTCTCTTCGAGGCCCTTCCGGGCGATGTCGACGGGGTCGTCGTTGTCGGGGTCGCCGTAGAAGTCGACCTCGGCGCGTTCGGCCATCTCCTTGGCCTGATCGTAGGCACCGGGCCGGAAGGTGTCCGTCTGGATGATGGCGGGACGGAGGCCCTTCTTCGAGAACCACCACGCCATCTTGGCGGCGGAGGTCGTCTTCCCCGACCCTTGCAGGCCGGCGAGCATGATGGTCTGGTCTTCCAGTGGGAGTTCGGTCGATTCGCCGACGAGGTCGACCATCTCCTCGTAGACGATCTTGAGGACGTGGTCCTTCGCGGTCGTGCCGGCTGGCGGCTCCTCTTTGAGGGCGCGCTGGCGGATGGAGTCCGACAGCTCCATGACGAGGTCGACGTCGACGTCGGCGGAAAGCAAGGAGCGCTGAATCTCCTTGACGATCTCCTCGACGTCCTCCTCGCTGAGGGTCGTCTTGCCCTGTAATTTGTCGAGCGTCCCCCGGAGGGAACTGCCCAAGTCGTCGAGTACCATTTACCGTTCGTAGACGGTCCAGCCGGTAAAGGCTTTGTTCGTTGGGTCGTGTCACGGTAGTTCGGTTCTCGGTCGCCTGATTGCCGCTGTCGTCGGTTTTGTGGGCGCCGACAGAGGTTTCAACGCTAGCGGAGAACGAAGCGGTGTGTTCGACGCCGCCACGCTGGCCGTCTACCTGACCGCGGCCGTCGCGCTCATCCTCTCGCCGGGGCCGGATACGGCCTACGTCCTCGCCCGCGGGGCCGGCGAAGGCCGACGCGCCGGCGTCCTGTCGGCTTTCGGCGTCGCAACCGGTATCCTCGTGCACACCGTCGCCGCCGCTGTCGGCCTCGCGGCGCTGTTCCGAGCGGTGCCCGAAGCTCGAACCGCCGTGGTCGCGTTCGGCGCCGTCTACCTCACCTACCTCGGCGTGCAAACCCTCCGAACCGCCGGCCATGCCGATGCACACGAAGCGGAGGGCAACCCCTATGTACAGGGACTGGCCGTCAACGTCCTCAACCCGCAGGTCGCGCTGTTCTTCCTTGCTTTCCTGCCGGGGTTCGCACCCGATAGCGCCCCCGCTGTCGGGATGCTGCTCTTGGGTGCGATATACGCTGTTATTACGGCGCTCTATCTCGGTGGCGTCGGCGCGCTCTCCGGAAGTATCGCCCCCAAGGGGCCGTGGCTCCAGCGAGTCTCCGGCGTCGTGCTGCTCGGCATCGCTGGATGGCTCGTCGGAACCAACGTGCCCCTCTGAACGCCGAGATGTCCCCACGGCTGGGATTTAAATACCAACCCGAGGCCAGGACGGCGCGTGACATGAGACGCGCCCGCGGCGAACGAGGCGGGAGTCCGGCGCACCGCCGCGGATTCGACGTGCCCTTCGTTTTACTCAGGGCACGCTATTCGCCGGCTGTCAGCCCAGCCGAATCGGCTCCTCGGTCGGTTCGATAGCGACCTCGATCCGGTCGCCCACGGAGAAGTCGTGGCCCTCGTGGAAGACCACCTTCGCACCGAACGGGACCTGTGAGGCGAACAGCGAGAGCCCCGTCGCTCGTTCGCCGTTCGCGTAGACGGCCACGTCGTCCCACGAGAGATCGCCGTCCTCGGCCGTTCCGACTCTCGTTCCCAGCAGGGAGACGTCGCCGTCAGTTCCGCCCAGCGCCCCGCCACCGGTGTAGTGGACCAGCCCCCCGTCCAGCGGCCGGCCGTCATCGCTGGCGATGGCGGCGAACCCGTCTCCGTGGTGGGCCGGCGTATCGAGTCGGACGTGGGCCGGCCCGGTTTCGACCACCTCGCCGGTGCCGTCCCACGGCACTCCATCCACGGCAACGCCGAGCGACAGCGGTAGCGACCCCGACGCCCGCCGGAGGTTCTGGTCGTGGCGTCGGAAGCCGAGATGGATGTGGTTGTCGACCCACCGGCCGAAAAACCCCGACCGCACGAGCGTGCCGAGCGAGTCACCGACGGCGACCGACTCGCCGGCCGAGACGCTCGGGTGGACGTGGAGGATTCGTGCGACCACGTCGCCGCAGTCGACGAGAATCAGGTGGTCCTCGGAGACCGCGTAGGACTTCGGCGGACACCGGACCGTCCGCGTCTCCAGTATCTCGCCGTCGACCGGGGAGAAAGCGTCGTCGCTGCCCGGATACAGGTCGACGGCACAGCCGGCATCGTGGGCCGGATACGGGGAGTTGTAGCGCGAAAAGCGGTCGTAGCGCGCGACCACGTCGGCCGGAAGCGAGACCATGCCATCGATTCGGGCCGGTCCGTTTTAGCCCCGTCGGCACGAAGCGGGAGCATGCACGTGGTTCGCGGCCGACTCGACGACATCGGTGCCGATAGGGATGTCGTCGACGCGCTTCCGGAACTCGTCGTCGAGAGCGGCGAACCCGCCTTTCGGGCGTGGACGCCACACCGACATGTCGCCTTCGGCCGCCGCGACGCGGCCGCCGACGGCTACGACCGTGCCCGTACGGCAGCCCGCAAGCGCGGTTACACGCCCATCGAGCGACAGGTCGGCGGTCGAGCGGTCGCATACACGGGGACTGTTCTCGCCTTCTCCTACGTCGTCCAGAACGAGGAGGGCGACAGCATCCAAGCCCGGTACGAACGAACGACCGACCTGCTGGAGCAGGCACTGGAGCGGCTCGGTGCGACCGTCGAACCCGGCGAACCCGAGGCTGCCTTCTGTCCGGGAGACCACTCCTTGCAGCACGACGGCAAACTGGCGGGTATCGCCCAGCGTGTGCGCCGCGATACCGCCGTCGTCGGTGGGTGTCTCGTCGTCAGCGAGGTGGACGAACGCGCGGTCGGTGACGTACTCGACCCGATATACGACGCGCTCGGCGTGCCGTTCGACCCCGAAAGCGTCGGGAGCATCGAGAGTGCCGGCGGCCCGGACGACACCGACGCCGTCGTTGAGGCGCTCGAAGCCGCCTTCGCCGCTGGCGGTCCCATCGAACGGATCGACGCCCGAGAGCTGTTGTGATCTCGATGGGATGGCATCGTGAGGCTTAGGGAGCCTCCCCTCCCAGCCCCGTCAATGCTCATTCGGAACGCGACGCTGGCCGACGGCCGCGTCCGGGACGTTCGCGTCGACGGCGAGACCATCGCCGAGGTCGGGACCGACCTCGATGGCGACGGCGACGTACTGGAGGCCGACGAGAAACGCTTGCTACCGGGGATGATCGACGCGCACGTCCACTTTCGGGAACCCGGATTCTCCCACAAGGAGACGTGGACGACTGGCTCCCGGAGCGCCGCCGCGGGCGGCGTGACGACCGTCTTCGACCAGCCGAACACCGACCCGCCGACGGTCGATGCTCGGAGTTTCGAGGAGAAGGACAGACTCGCGTCCGTCTCGTCGGTCGACTACGGCATCAACGGCGGCGTCACAGAGGACTGGAAGCCCGACGAACTGCTGGCCGAACCACTCGCCGCACTCGGCGAGGTCTTCCTCGCCGACTCGACGGGGGATATGGGCATCGACGTCGACCTATTCGAGGAGGCACTCGAACGCGCCGCCGAGGCCGGCGTGACGGTGACGGTCCACGCCGAGGACGCCGACCTCTTCGACGAGTCCGCCAAGGAACGGGACGATGCCGACGCCTGGAGTGCCTACCGAACGGCTGAGGCCGAAGCCGAGGCCGTCGAGCGCGCCTGCGAGACGGCCACCGAGGTCGGCGTCGACGCCCACATCGCCCACACGTCGACGCCCGAAGGCGTCGACATCGCTTCGGAGGCGGGGATGACCTGCGAAGTGACGCCACATCACCTCTTCCTCTCTCGTGACGACCTCGACGAACTGGGGACGCTCGGACGGATGAACCCGCCGCTGCGGAGCGAACAGCGCCGCGAGGCAGTCTTCGAGCGCCTCGTCGACGGCACGGTCGATATCGTCGCGACCGACCACGCGCCCCACACGCGCGGCGAGAAGGACGCGAGCATCTGGGACGCGCCGAGCGGCGTGCCGGGCGTCGAGACGGCGCTGCCGCTCCTGCTGGAGGAAGCCCGACAGGGGACGATCAGCTACGAACGCGTCCGGGACGTGACGGCGGCGAACGTCGCCGAGATCTTCGATCTCCCGTCGAAGGGCCGCATCGAGGCGGGCGCCGACGCCGACCTCGTGTTGGTCGACCCCGACGACTCCGTGTCGATCCGCGGCGAGAAACTCCACTCCAAATGCGGCTGGACGCCGTTTGAGGGCAAACAGGCCGTCTTCCCCGAGTTGACGATGGTTCGCGGGACCGTCGTCTACCACGACGGCGAGTTCGCGGAAGGAAGCGGTCGAAACGTTCGCGCTTAGTCGTCTGCCGGTTCGTCGACTGCGTGGCCTTCGGTCCCGTCGAGGTCGTGGCCACAGTGGGGACATTCGTCGTGTCGAAGCGCCGCCGAGGATTCCCGAACCTCGCGCATGACGCTGGAGATGCGCTCTTCGGCCTCCAGTTCCTCGTCGACGGTGAGTTCGACGCCCTCGACTTCGAGGAGGAACTTCGCGATCTCCGTGATTTCGTACATCAACTCGTCGAGCTCCTCGGCGGTGTAGAAATCACACATCGCGCCGTAGAGGAAGGTCGCGCCCGCCTTGCGGACCTTCTCGTCGAAGGAGGAGCGTGCCTGATTGACCGCCTGCGGACTGTAGGTGTCGGTCATGAATGGCACGAGCTCGGGCAGGTTCTCGCCGATCTTCGTCATCTCGACGCCGGTCTCCGTGCGGAAGTCCGCACAGAGCCGTGCTATCGCCCACTCGCGGGCGGTGATGTAGGTGCGTTCACGGAGGAACTCGTTGGCTCGGTCGTAGGTCGCGCCGTCGATCTTCGAGAACCGCGTGTACTCCTTGACGTCTTCCGGGATGTCGGGGTCCTCGTCGGGGGCCCCATCGTCGGCCACCCCCTCGGAGACGCGCCTGACCGCGGGCGTCGGTTCCTCCCCGTCCGCCGCCTGCGTGTCGTCGACCATACTGAGCGTACCGTTCCCCCGCCGAAAAAGCGTGTCGGCGATGTCTGACGGGTGGCGTACGGGAGACGTGAGCGAAGCGAACGTCTCCCGCTGAGCGAGCGGGGAGGAACGTAGTGACGACCCGCGAGCCGGGAGACGCGAACGGAGTGAGCGTCTCCGTATGTGCGAACGGTGAGCGCAGCGAACCGTGAGCCGCGTGACACCAGACACGACGCTAAATCGTTCTAAAAACCGACCGGTCGGTCGCCATTAGTCAGCGACATAGCCGGGAGGCTTTTGCTGTCCCGCGTCGAGGTGTCGTTCATGAAGGTCCTGCTGGGAATCGGCGGAAGCGAGGACTCACTTCGCGCCCTCGAGAAGGCGGTCGAACGGGCGAAGGAAGCGGGCGACGAGTTGACCATCGGCATCGTCGAGAACCCCGAATCGACCCGGGAGCCGTCCGACCTCCGCGAGCGGGTCGACGAGGTACTCGACGAGGCGGATTTCGATGCGGACGTCCGACAGTTGTCTGGCCATCCGGGGAGTCAGTTGCTCGAACTGGCCGAACGTGAGGGCTACGACAGAATCGTGTTGGGCGGCGGCGAAACGAGTCCGCTCGGAAAGGTACAGCTCGGCTCGATCGCGGAGTTCGTCCTCCTGAACGCACAGACGACGGTGACGCTCATCCGATGACCCGCGAATATCCCGACGAGGTGGCCGGCCCCTACGAGGCGCCACCCCGTTCGTTCACCGACCGCGAGGGCCGCGAGATCGAAGTCAGGCGGTACGACGGCGACCGCGAGGCGCTGGTCGACATGTACCTCGATTTCAACCCTGAAGACCGAGCACAGGGGATTCCGCCGACTCCCGAGAAAGGTATCCGGGAGTGGCTCGATGCCCTGCTCGACGATGACTGTGTCAACGTCGTTGCGTGGCACGACGACAAGCCGGTCGGCCACGCCACGCTCGTCTCGGACGAGCACGGCGCTTCGGAACTGGCGATCTTCGTCCTCCGGGAGTATCAGGAAGCCGGCATCGGGACGGAACTCATCGAGGCGCTGCTCGGTGCTGGCCGCGAGGCCGGTATCGAACGCGTCTGGCTGACCGTCGAGCGCTGGAACAACGCCGCCGTCTCCCTCTACCAGAAGGTCGGCTTCGAGTCGAGCGACACCGGCGGCTTCGAACTGGAGATGGCGGCCAAACTGGCCGAATAGGTCGCGGGCGAACCGCACGTTTCTTACGCGTTTCCCCCGTTCCATCACGCAAATGGTCGAGAGCGTGTTACTCACGGGGGCGAAAGGGTCCGTCGGGACGGCCATCCGTGAGGGCCTCCGAGACGAGTACGACTGGCGGTACCTCTTTCATAACCCGCCGCCGTTCGAACCCGAACACCCCTACCTCGTCGGTGACGTCGTCGACGAGGAGCTGATGGCCGAGGCCTGCGAGGGAATGGACGCCATCGTCCACCTCGCCGGCGACCCTCGTCGCGACGCGCCGTGGGATTCCGTTCTGGAGAACAACATCCACGGAACGAAGGTCATCTACGATGCGGCCATCGATGAGGGCATCGAGAAGTTCGTCTTCGCCTCCTCGAACCACGCTGTCGGCCACTTCGAGACCGAACGCAAGCCCGACCTCTACCGTACGGACGACGACTTCATGCTCGACGGGACGGAACTGCCCCGACCGGGCAACCACTACGGCATCTCGAAGGCCACCGGCGAGACTATCGGCCGGTACTACCACGACGAGTACGGCATCGACGTCTGCAATATCCGCATCGGCAACCTGACGAAGAACCACCCGCCGAAGGAGTACGAACGCGGCCAGGCGATGTGGCTCTCCTATCGTGACTGTGCGCACCTCCACGACTGCGCGCTCGAAGCCGACTACGACTACGAGATCGTCTACGGCATCTCGGACAACGACCGGAAGTACTACTCGCTGGAGCGACCCAAAGAGGTCCTCGGCTACGAGCCGATGGACAACTCCGCGGACTTCACCTTCGAAGGCGAACCGAAAGAGGGCGTCGACCGCGAGGCCTGACTTCGCCGACTACCGGGTCCGTGGGTCCTCGCCTGCGGGTTCGTCCGTCGCGTCGATCTTCTGCAATCGAGCCACGCCGTCGATTTCCTCGATAGCCTCGACCACGACGTCGGGGACGAGATGCTCCCATTCTTCGTCGTCGAGGATCCGTCGCCGGATCTCGGAGCCACGGTATTCCTCGCGATTGTGGAGTGGCGTCCCTCGGACCTCGTAGTCCGCTTCCTCGAAGAGGCACTCGACGAAGGGGTTGTTCGAGTAGACCACGTCGAAGGCCGGACACAGGATCTCGATGTGTCTGACCCACATCGCGTCCCGGTCGATGTCGGCGATGGGGATGAGGTAGGTCTTGGCGTCCAACTGGTCCAGACTGTCCTGTACGATGTGGACGCGTTCGCCCGACGTGAACGGGTTTTTAAGCGAGTGCGACTGGCCGGCGCTGCCGATGCCGACGATGACCTCGTCGATCTCCTCGTCGAGGTGGGTGATGAGATATCGGTGGCCGAGGTGGAACGGCTGGAAGCGGCCGATGACGAGTCCGCGCATAGCGGGGCTTCTCGTCGAGGCCACAAATCCTTCGGGGCGGAAACGAGGCCCCGTCTACTCGAAGAGACCCCGCACGTCCTCTTCCTTCGCCCGGCGGCGCTCGACGTGCTGGGCCAGACGGTCACGGACCGCGGGGCCCTCATCGCGTAGGTACGCCAGCGTCAGCGTGACGAACGCGGTCGTCTCGTCGCCAGCCTCGATATCCCGCTGTGCGTACTCGACCGCGCGGACGACCGCCTCCTCGCCCCGCGTCTCGGCGAGCGCTTCGGCGGCCATGCCCGCGGCGGGAAACCGGAGGTCGGCAGGGGTGACGACCGTCCCGTCGACGCGAACCGGGGGCGGGCGTTCGCGCTCGGCGAGTTCCGGATCCGACGCGAGGCGGTCGAGCCACGCGCGCAGGTGCCCGTGGTCACACCCGTCGAGGTACCCGCTGGCGCTTCCGGCGAGGCCGACCGCCCCCGACCAGTTGCCGGTCCGGGCCTTGTGAACCGCGGCGGCCGCCTGCACCAGCCCCTGTAGGCAGTCGTCGCGCTCGCCGCGGGGCGCCTGCAGCCACCGCTCCTCCAGCGGTTCGTGCGCCGCGAGGTAGTGGCCGGCGTTGAAAAGCGCCGCCCCGGCGCGGAGGTGGTCCATGTCCCGGCTTTCGGCCTCGGGACAAAAAGGGCTCGCACCGTGACTGGGCTTCGCTCTATCTGGGGATGATTTCGATAAACGAGCAATACTGGTCGCGGCGAGAGCGGTCCCTGCCGACGGGAATGTACGAGCCGTGCCTGTCTGCCGACGTTCCGATTCGTCTGTTCTAAAGATGTATACGACGTATATTAACTGAAGAGGCAGCCTCTCTGCCTACGCAAATCTCGTGAAGTTGGATACTGGGTCGAAACTCCGCATTTTAAGTGTGCAATATTGGGATTGTAGGACAATATTATATATCCAGAGCGATTAGTGACGGGTATGCGAGCCGTATTCGCGACTGACCTGTCGGACGCTATCGAGACGGCGATCGACACACGCGTGTGTCTCGAGTGTCTGGGACGGTACGGAATCACCGACATCGACCTGGTCACGGTCATCAACGAGCACGTCACCACGGGGATGCCCGGCGGAGATATCGGCAAGCAGGCCAAGCACGGTCTCGAACGACAGCGCGAACTGCTGGAAGCCGAGGGATTCAACGTCGAAACGCACACGATGCGGGGGACTCCCCATAGGCGGATCAACGGCCTCGCCGAGCGGGTCGGCGCCGACCTCATAATCGTCGGTTCGCGGGGGCAGAGCCCGCTCCGTCAGCGGCTGATCGGCGGCACGGCACGCAATATGACCCGGACGGCGGTCCGACCGTTGCTCCTGCAGCGCATCGTCGAAGAGGACGGTGGCTACGAGGTCGGGAACAAGCACCTCTTCCAGCGCGTCCTCTATCCGACCGACTTCTCGGAGAACGCCGAACGCGCCTTCGAGCAGTTCCAGCACCTCTCGGAGGCGACACAGGAGGCGACGCTGCTGCACGTGACGCCGCCGGAGCGCCGTCCCGACGCGGAGGGAATCGAGGACGCCGAGGCGAAACTCGAGGAACTGGCCGACGAACTGGAGAACCTCGGTATCGATACTCGGACGATGGTCCGGGAGGGCGAGGTCGTCTCCGAGATCATCGATGCCGAATCGGAAGTGGACCCCACGGCCATCCTGATGGGCTCCCGCGGTCAGGGCCGCATCCGCCGACTGCTACTCGGCAGCACCTCCGAGGCGGTGACCGGCCAGGCATCGAGCAACGTCCTGCTCGTGCCTCCGTCCCGAACGCGGTAATCCGGACGACGACCGTGCTCGCGAGTTCGGCCGGGTGAGTCCCGGCACTCGCTGTCCCGTCAGTAAGCCTCTTGACTGACTGGTCAGTTAATTACGGTACGGAATGGAAACGGAGACGGCCGAACGAGGTCCGTCGACGCCGGTAGCGATTCACTCCTACTTCGGCACCGAGGAGACGTTTCTCCGAGATAGACTCCGGTGGGCACCGGAGGTGCCGACGTGAGCTTCTTTCAGGGCCCCGAGGAACTCGAGCTGACCGAGGGCGGCATCCTCAAGCCGCTTTTCTTCCTCTCGCTGCCCATCATCGTCACGAACCTGCTGCAGACGGCCTACAACCTCGCCGACACCTTCTGGCTCGGCCGCTATTCGACCGAGGCGCTGGCGGCCATCTCCTTCGCGTTCCCGATGGTGTTCCTGCTCATCTCGCTGGGGATGGGACTGGCCGTCGCCGGGAGCGTTCTCGTCGCCCAGCACACCGGCGCCGACGAACCCGAAAAGGCCGAATACGCCGCCTCCCAGACGGTCTCGTTCGCGTTCATCGGGTCGGCAGCTCTCGGCCTCCTCGGCTATCCGTTGGTCCGGCCGTTCCTCGCCTTCCTGGGGGCCTCTCCCGAGGTGCTTCCGGGCGCGACGGCCTACATGCAGGTCATCGCACTCGGCCTGCCGTTCATGTTCGGCTTCTTCGTGTTCATCTCGCTGATGCGCGGGGCGGGCGATACGGTGACGCCGATGTTCGTCATGTTCGGCACCGTCGCCATCAACGTCATCCTCGACCCGTTTCTCATCAACGGCTGGACGGTCGTCAGCGACGCGCCGCTGGTCGGTACCCTCGCCTTCCCTGAGATGGGCGTCGAAGGCGCGGCCGTCGCAACCGTCTTCTCCCGAGGCCTCGCGATGGCCGTCGGCATCGCCATCATGCTTTCGGGCTCGCGCGGCATCCGGATTCGTCCCCGAGATATGCGGCCCGATTTCGAGTACCTCCGGAAGATCCTCGAGATCGGCGTACCGGCGAGCGTCGAGGGGACCGGTCGCGCACTCTCGATCAACGCCCTACTCATCGTCGTCGGGCTCTTTTCGACGACGGTCGTCGCCGCCTACGGCATCGGGACACGTGTCTTCTCGGTCATCTTCCTGCCGGCCATCGCGGTCGCCCGCGGCGTCGAGACGATGAG
Source organism: Natronomonas sp. (assembly GCF_036625485.1). GTDB lineage: Archaea > Halobacteriota > Halobacteria > Halobacteriales > Haloarculaceae > Natronomonas. The sequence goes on from NZ_JAZKTR010000019.1 coordinate 11,833, forward strand.
CGGCCAGAACATCGGCGCCGGCAAGTACGACCGCGCCGAGCAGGCCAACTACCTCGCTGCGAAACTGATGTTCGTGGTTCTCGGAGCCGCAGGCGTGCTCATCTTCCTCGTCCCGCGGCCCATCGTGGCCGTCTTCACCGACGACGCGGCCGTCGTCGACGCTGGCGTGGAGTTCCTCCGGTACGTCGCGCTTTCGTTCGGCTTCATCGGCATCACACGGTCCTTCTCCGGGGGCTTCCGGGGTGCCGGCAAAACCATCATCGCCGCCGCCATCGCCGTTGTCACCCTCGCGGGCGTTCGTCTCCCAGTCGCCTACGTCGCCTCACAGTACTTCTTCGGGGCCAACGGCATCTGGATGGCCTTCTTCGTCTCGAACGTCTTCGGCGCCGTCCTCGCGTGGCTGTGGTTCCGCCGGGGGACGTGGCGCGATGGCGACGTTCGCGGAACGCCCGGGCCCGGACCGGGACTGGACGCCGATGAGACCGAAGTATCTGCCTCGAACGACTGACGGCAACGAGCGGCGCCACTCGCCGTTGTTGTTTTAAACAGCGACCGAAAATCCACGGGGTTAGAGAGTTTTTACTCACGGACTACGCTCGCGGTGTAGCGTCGACAGAAACGTCCGGACGGAGATTTGAACTCGCCGAGAGGGTCCGGGCTTGCGGCCTCGCTCCGCTCGGCCGTTCCGGGCTGCCACTCGTCTGCTCAGATCTCCGGGGACGTTTCTCACAGCACAGACTCCTCGCTGCGCTCGTCGTCGTTGTGCTGTGAGAAACGTCCGGACGGAGATTTGAACTCCGGTCCCTGGCTCCGCAAGCCAAGAGGATAGTCCACTACCCTACCCGGACTCACTCGTTCATAGCCCGGATTGACGTATAGGGGTTACGATTCGACCGCCGCTGGAAACGGAGTACCCGGTGGAGATATCGGTGGGTTGTCATTAGGTCCAATATATTTATAATGATACTTGTTTCAAATTAGTGCATGGGTATGGGGGATGCCGTCGGTGAGCCAGCGGACGCGGCGTCGGAGGTGGACCTCGACGGCGTATCGAACATGCTCGTGCTCTCGCCCACGATGGACGAGGAGGCCCGTGCAGCCTACTACGAGCGACTGCTCCCCGATTCTCCCGAATCGCTCGATGTACTGGCTATCGATTACCGACAGACGCCGGACCAGTGGATGGACGAGTGGAAACGGCACGTCGGCGAGCGACCGCGACGATGTACCATCGTCAGCGTCGACGAGGCGACGCGTTCGGTCACCGGTAGATCGGACAAGCCGACGCGCCGGGGGCCGAACACCGTCACCTGCCTCAAAAGCCCGACCGACCTGACCGGGCTCGGCATCACGATAAGCGAGTATCTCGCCGACGAGGGCGGCGAACGAACCGTCGTTACCTTCGATTCGTTGACCGTCCTGTTGCAGTACGTCGATCTCCAGCGTGCCTTCCGCTTCCTGCACGTGCTGGCCAACCGCGTCGAGACGGTCAACGCGACCGCGTACTACCACATGGACCCCGGCGCGCACGACGACAAGGACGTGGCGACCCTGACCTCACTTTTCGACGCCATCGCGGAGTTCGAGGACGGCGACTGGTCGATCAGCGGTCGGTAGCGCCGCCGAGTCGGCGAACCGCCGAGGGTTTTTGAGGGAGGACGCGCCCAGAGCGGGTATGCTGCGTGCCGACCTGCTGGCAGCCGATCCCGCCGCGTCGGGCCGACAACGACAACGCTTTTCGGGAGGCCGTGCTTGCCTTCCGTAGCAATGGGCGCTATCGAGGACATCTATGCGGACCTAGAGGCCGACGTCTCCGAAGAGGAGTTCCGCGAGGCTGTCGAGGCCAAGGTCGAACAGATGGGGGGATTGGCGGACGAGGAAACCGCCGCGATGCTCATCGCACACGACCTCGACGGCGGCGAGGTCGACACCATCGCGGACATCGAGGCCGGACTCGAGGAGGTGAAGTTCCTCGGCAAGATCGTCAGCGTTGGCGAACTCAAGACGTTCGAACGCGACGGCGACGACGAGGACGGCCACGTCCTGAACCTCGAACTCGCCGACGAGTCCGGGACCATCCGCGCCGCGCTGTGGGACGACGACGCCGTCGCCGCCGAGGAGGAACTCGAACGCGGGCAGGTCATGCGCATCAAGGGCCGCCCCAAGGACGGCTACAACGGCGTCGAGGTCAACGCCGACCGCGTCGAACCCGACGAGGAGGCCGACATCGATATCGACCTCGACGGCGAGTCGACCATCGACTCGCTGACGCTCGGCCAGTCGGACGTGAATCTCCGCGGCGTCGTCCTCGATTCCGACTCCATCCGCACCTTCGACCGCGACGACGGCACCGAGGGTCGCGTCTCGAACCTCGCGTTGGGCGACGAGACCGGCCGCGTGCGCGTCACTCTGTGGGACGACAAGGCCGACCTTGCCGACGAACTCGACGCCGGCCAGAGCATCGAGATCATCGACGGCTACGTTCGCGAGCGGGACGGCAGCCTCGAACTCCACGTCGGCGAGCGAAGCGAGATCGACGAACTCGACGAGGCCGTCGAGTTCGTCCCCGACGCCACCGACATCGGCTCCCTCGAACTGGACGAGACTGCCGACATCGCTGGTGTCGTCCGCTCGGCGGACCCCAAGCGCACCTTCGACCGCGACGACGGCTCGGAGGGGCAGGTCCGCAACATCCGCGTGCAGGACCAGACCGGCGACATCCGGGTCGCGCTGTGGGGCGACAAGGCCGATATCGACCTCGGTCCCGGCGACGAGGTGTTCTGTGCCGACGTCGAAATCCAGGAGGGCTGGCAGGACGACCTCGAAGCCTCCGCCGGCTGGCAGTCGACGGTCACCGTCGTCGACGGCGCCGAACCCGACCGCGGTGGCGATTCCGCGGGGCTGGACCAGTTCGCCGACGGTTCGTCGCCCGCCAGTTCGGATAGCGATTCCGACGGTGGTTCGAGTTCCAGCGACAGCGACGGCGGCGCGACCGAAGTCGAAGAAGAGACCGTCACCGGCACCGTCGTCCAGCCCGGCGATCCCGTCATTCTGGATACCGGCGAGGAGACGGTCCACGTCGAAACCGACGCCGACGTACATCTCGGCCAGGAGGTCACCGTTCGCGGCCACACCGACGAGGACCGCTTCATCGCCGACGACGTGTTCTGAGGATGGACGTCTTTCTCTGAGTCCCTCACTCGAACGTAATCGAAACCGTTCCCGAAGCCCTCAGTCGACCCAGCTCGATTTATAAGAGAACGAACCGCCAAACAGCGCTACGCATCCACGTCCACAAACAGCCAGCCGTTTCTGCGGATGTGCATACGCTCAAGTGGCTTCCCGGGAACGCCAAACCATGGCAGACGAGCCCCATCCACAGTTACAGCCGATCCTCGATCTGGTCAACGAGACGCCGAATTTCGAGGACGTTGGCGCCGAGGTAGCCCGAGAGCAGTTCGACGCGGTCGCGGATTTCACGCCATCCCACGAGGTCTACGACGAGTACGACACGACGGTGGAGGGCGCCGACGGCGAGTTGGACGCTCGCGTCTATCTCGCGGGCGAGGGCGAGCGGCCGGTCCTGGTGTACTTCCACGGCGGCGGGTTCGTCGTCGGCGGACTGGATACCCACGACAACATCTGTCAGAAACTGGCCGACGAGAGCGGCTGGAACGTGATCTCGGTCGATTACCGACTGGCGCCGGAACACCCGTTCCCGGCGGCGCTGGAGGACGCCTACACGGCGACCGAGTGGGTGGACGAGAACCCGGATGTCGCGAACGGCGACGGGACGCTCGCGGTCGGCGGTGACAGCGCGGGCGCGAACCTCTCGGCGGGCGTCTCGCTGATGGCCCGCGACGTCGAACGCGAGGTGACGAGCGACGACGTCGGGCCGGATATCGCCCATCAGGTGCTTTATTACCCGGTCTGTGGCTCGCCCTTCGAGGAGTATCCCAGTCGGATGGAGAACGCGGAGGGGTACTTCCTCGAACGCGAGACGATGGAGTGGTTCCAGGCCCAGTACGTCCAGTCGCCGGTTCACAACCGCAACGAGTACCTCGCGCCGCTTCTGGCCGACGACCTCTCGGGACTGCCGTCGGCGACGGTCGTGACGGCCGGCTTCGACCCCCTGCGAGACGAGGGTATCGCCTACGCCGAGGCGCTGGAAGACGACGGCGTCGAGGTCTTCCACGCCCACTACGAGTCGATGATCCACGGCTTCGCCAGCTTCATCGGCATGGTCGACGCCTCCGAGGACGCGATCCGGACGGCCGTCTCCGGACTCGAAGCGAGGCAGTAATCGCGAAGGCTCGATTTTATGGTCAGTTCGTTGATGCCCGTGTGCGGGTGGTTTCCCGGGTAGAACCGGCCTTCCCGACCATGGGAGGGGGCGGATTGAGGCCGGTCGTTGTCCTACTGTACTCGTAGCTATACCATGAGAGACGATACCACGAGCAGTACGACCCGACGGACCCTACTGAAAGCCTCCGGTGCGGCCAGCCTTGCGGCGTTTGCAGGCTGTATCAGTCAGACTGGAAACGGTAACGGGGATGGAAACGGCGACGGCAATGGAAACGGCAACGGCGATGGAAACGGCAACGGGGACACGTCCCCTTACTCCATCGGGATGGTCGACTCCCTGACGGGGTCGCTGTCCGCGTTCGGCGAGCGGAACCAGCGAGGGAAGGACCTCGCACTCGCACGCGTCAACGACATCGGCATCGACGGCCGCGAACTCGAGATCTCGGTCGAGGACGACGAATCCGAGAGTCAGGGTGGCGTTTCGGCCGCCCAGAAACTCGTCAATCAGGACGGTGTTCCGTTCCTTATCGGCGCGGTCGGTTCCGGCGTCTCTCTGGCCATCTACGAGAGCGTCATCGAAAGCACCGACGTCGTCCAGTTGAGCCAGAACTCCACGGGGCTCAATCTGACGGAGTTCCCCGGCCTGCTGCGGATGTCGCCGACCGGCCGTACCCAGTCGCTCGCGCTGTCGAACATCATCACCGAAGACGGCTACGACGAGGTGGCTATCACCTACGTCAACAACGACTACGGGCAGAGCCTCACCGACGCCTTCGTCGATGCCTACGAGGGCGAGGTCGTCTACAACTCCCCGCACGACCAGGAACAGCAGTCCTACTCCAGCGTCATCTCCGAGATGAACAGCTCCGGGGCGGACGCGTGGCTGTTCATCACCTATCAGGCGGAGTTCGCGACGATGGTCAACGAGGCCTACTCCAGCGGATACGAGGCCCAGTATTACGGCGCCGACTCCGTCTCCGGCGACAACGTTCTCGAGAACACGCCCGACGACAGCATGGAAGGCATGAAAATCGTCGTGCCCTCCGCGCCCGTCGACCAGGAGAACTACCAGGAGTTCGCCAGCGCCTTCGAAGAGGAATACGACCAGCAACCGACGGCGTGGGCGGCGTACGCCTACGACTGTGTCATCAACGCGGCGCTCGCGATTCAGGCCGCCGACGAGTTCACCGGCGCTGCCCTGCAGGAGACCGTCCGCGAGGTCTCCCGTCCCGAGGGCGAGCAGGTGACGTCCTTCGAGGCGGCAAGCGAGATCCTCGCCGACGGTGGTTCCCCGAGCGACGTCGACTATCAGGGCGTCAGCGGTCCCATCGACTTCGACGAGAACGGTGACCCCGTCGGCTACCTGCAGATCCTGACCGTAGAGGACCACGACTACGTCGGCAGTGGCTTCATCGAGTCCTAACCGCCAATGCCGCTTCTCGAATATCTGGCGAACGGCCTGGTGTTCAGCAGCATCATCGTCCTCGGGAGTATCGGGCTCTCGTTGATCTACAGCATCGCGGATTTCGCGAACTTCGCACACGGCGATACGATGACCGTGGGCGCCTACGGGGCGTTCGTGACCTTCGGCGCTATCGGCGGGATCACCGGTGGCATCCTGAGCCTGCCGCTCGGGTTCTTCGTCGCGCTGCTCGTCGGAATGCTCGTCGCCGTCGTCGTCGCGATCGTCACCGACCGGCTCATCTACGACCCGCTGGACGTGGGTTCGATCGGGATGCTCATCACCTCCATCGGTGTCGCCTTCGTCTATCGCGCCGTGATCCAGATGGGCTTCGGCGCCGACTTCACCCGGTTCGGCGTGCCCACCCTGCGACCCATCGAGTGGCTCGTTCCCTACGGAATCCGTATCACCGAACACGACGTGGCCATCGTCATCACCGCTGTCCTCCTCGTCGTCGGCCTGCACCTGCTGTTGCAGCACACCGACCTCGGACGGAAGATGCGCGCGATGGCGGACAACCCCGACCTCGCGCGGGTCAGCGGCATCCGAACCGACCGCGTCAAACTCGTCGCGTGGGTCATCGGCGCCGGCCTCGCCGGTGCCGGGGGCGTCTTCCTCGGCCTGTTCAACCAACTGGCGCCACGGATGGGCTTTAATCTCCTGTTGGTAATCTTCGCCGCGGTCATCCTCGGCGGTATCGGCTCCGTCTACGGCGCGGTCCTCGGCGGCTTCCTCATCGGCATGATAAACCAGCTGACACCGATTCTCTCCGATATCCGGCTTCTCACCGACTTCGGGGCATATATCCCGTACGTTCCCGACAGCGTCGGAATCACCATCGGCATCGAGTACGCCAACGCCATCGCGTTCGTCATCATGGTGGCCGTCCTGCTCGTGCGTCCGAACGGCATCGCCGGCGACGCGGAGGGGGCGTGAGATGAGCGTCCGCTCCGCACCCGGCGAGTTCTGGGACGACCTGACGACGCCCGAGCGGGGCGTCACCGTCTTCATCGCCTTCGCCGCGCTGTTGCTCTTGCTCAGCCTCGTCACCGGCCGGCTCGGCCCGACCTACTTCCTGTACGTCGTCGGCCTCGCCGGGATGTACGCGCTGCTGTCGTTCGGCCTGAACTCCCAGTGGGGTTTCACCGGCCTCATCAACTTCAGCGTCGCCGCCTTCTTCGGCGTCGGCGCCTACGGCGCGGCGCTCATGAGCGGTAACACGTCACCGATAGCGGGCGATTACCTGCCCATCTTCGGCCTCGTCGTCGCGCTGATACTCGCGGCCACGCTGGCCCTCCTCATCGGCGTCCCGACGCTGCGGCTCCGGGCGGACTACCTCGCTATCGCCTCGCTCGGCCTCGCCGAGGTCGTCCGCCTGCTCGTGTTGAACGAACGGCAGTGGACCAACGGGAGCGCCGGCGTTCGTGGTATCCCAAGTTTCTTCGAGGGGTGGCCCCTCCTGTCGACGCTCCCGAGTACGATGCCGGGCCTCGAAATCGTCGTGATTCCCGGGATTCCAATCGTGCTCGACACCGCTTTCTGGCGAGCCCTGTTGAACGTCGCGCTCGTGTTGGCGCTCGTCGGCGGCAGTTACGCCGTTCTCAAGCGCGCCCACCGCTCACCGTGGGGCCGCGTCCTGCGGACGATCCGCTCCGACGAGGACCTCGCGCGAGCGCTCGGGAAGAACACCTACTCGTTCAAGATGCAGTCGTTCGTCCTCGGGAGCCTCATCATGGCGCTCGCGGGCGTCTTCTACGCACATCTGAACCTCTATGTCAGCCCCGGCGACCTCGACCCGATTACGACGTTCTACGTCTGGGTCGCCGTCATCCTGGGCGGCAGCGGCTCGAACCGTGGGGCGCTGTTCGGCGGCATCATCGTCGTCGCCATCCGCGAGGGAACGCGGTTCCTCAACGATATCATGATTCCCGTCGGCGTCTCACCGGTGCGCTACGTCCCGCTCCCGTTCGACGTCGCGCCGCTGCGGCTCCTGCTCATCGGCGTTATCATCATCCTCGTCATACGGTTCCGACCGCAGGGCGTGTTGCCGCCACAGCGGGAACTCATCTGGCCGAGTTCGGTCGACGATGCCGCGCCACAGCGGCCCGAATCCGGCGTTCGCGACACGAAGGCAGGTGAAGACGAATGAGTGAGTCCGAATTCGATGACACCGACGTATCGACCGATGAAACCGCCGACAACGTCGTCTTGCGCGTCGAAGACCTCCAGAAGCGGTTCGGCGGCCTCGTCGCCACCGACCACGCCACGTTCTCGGTCGAACGCGGCACGATCACCGGACTCATCGGGCCGAACGGCGCCGGCAAATCGACCATCTTCAACCTCATCTCGGGATTCTACGAGCCGGACGGCGGTACCGTGACCGTCAACGGGACCGACGTCACCGGCACCGAACCCTACGAGGTGGCCGAACACGGCCTCATCCGGACCTTCCAGACGCCGCGGAAACTGGAGGGGATGACCGTCCGCGAGGCAATGTTAGTCGGCCCGCGAAACCAGCCCGGCGAGTCGTTCATCAAGCTGTTCACCTCGCCCGGCGAGGTGGGCGAACACGAATCGAGGAACCTCGAAGACGCCGAGCGCATCCTCGAGGAATTCGAGATCGACCACCTCGCGACCCAGCCCGCCACCGACATCTCCGGCGGGCAGATGAAACTGGTCGAGCTGGCGCGAGCGATGTTGGCCGAACCGGAGATCCTGCTTCTGGACGAACCGGTCGCCGGCGTCAACCCGACGCTCCGGAACAAACTCGCCGACCAGATCCTCCGGCTCAACGAACAGGGCACCACGTTCCTGCTCATCGAACACGACATGGAGTTCGTGATGAAACTGGCCGACCCCGTCGTCGTCCTCGACCAGGGAAGCGTCCTCATGGAAGGCCGCCCCGACGAGGTCCAGAACGATCCCCGCGTCATCGAGGCGTACCTCGGAGGTGGCACGTGAGCGCCGACCACGTGCTGGCGCTGTCGGAAGTCGACAGCGGCTACGGCGAGGTGCAGGTGCTGGACGACCTGACGCTGCATCTCGATGCGGGCGAAATCGTCTGCCTCATCGGCCCGAACGGCGCCGGCAAGTCGACCGTCCTCAAGACGGCCTTCGGCATGCTGACGCCGTGGGAAGGGATGGTCACCTACCACGGCGACGATATCGGCGGTATGGCGCCCGAAGACATCGTCCGCGAGGGAATCGGCTACGTCCCACAGACCGACAACGTGTTCGGGTCGCTCACCATCGACGAGAACCTCCGGATGGGCGGCGTCGCCCGCGACGGGGGTCTCGAATCGGTCATGAGCGACCTCTACGACCGGTTCGACATCCTCAAGGAGAAGAAGACCGCGAAGGCTCGGACGCTTTCCGGCGGCCAGCGACAGGTGCTGGCCTTCGCCCGCGCGCTCGTGATGGAACCCGACGTGTTGCTCATCGACGAGCCGTCGGCCGGGCTCGCGCCCAACACGGCCGACGAGGTCTTCGAGGACGTACAGGCGGTCAACGACATGGATACGGCCATCCTCATGGTCGAGCAGAACGCGACCAAGGGACTCGGTATCTCCGACCGCGGCTACGTGCTGGACCAGGGGACCGTCCGGTTCGAAGGCACCGCCGACGACCTCCTCGATAACGAGGAGGTCTCCCAGCTGTATCTGGGCGGCTGACGCCCCCTCGACCGGCGCTGTGGCTGTCCCTTTTGCCTTCGACCATGGTCGGGTTGGTGTTGAGGCCGCTGGCCGACCGAATAGGAGTATGCTCCCACCCATCGCTAGCAACTTCGTCGCGGGCGAGGACGCCGCGACGGCTATCGACCACGTCAGGGACTGCAACGACGACGGCATCAGCGCCATTCTCAACCTGCTCGGCGAACACTACGAGGACCGCGCACCCGCCGACGGTGACGCCCGCGCGTACATGGACCTCATCCGGGATATCGACGCCGCCGGCGTCGACGCTTGCGTCTCGGTGAAACCCTCCCAGATCGGCCTCGACGTCGGCGACGACGCCTTCCGGGAGAACCTCGCGGACATCGTCGACGTCGGGCAAGAACACGACTGTTTCGTCTGGATCGACATGGAAGACCACACGACGACGGACGTGACTCTCGACGCCTTCGAGGAACACGCCCGCGAAACCGACGGGGATGTCGGGGTCTGCATCCAGGCCAACCTCAAGCGCACCGCCGAGGACATCGAGCGACTGGCTCGACTGCCCGGCAAGGTACGACTGGTCAAGGGCGCCTACGACGAGCCGAAAGCGGTCGCCCACAAGGGTAACGAGAACGTCGACACCGCCTACCGCGACCTGCTGGAGTACGCCTTCGAGGAGTTCGAGGACGGCGTCGCCGTCGGGAGCCACGACCCCGCGATGCTCGACCACGCCGCCGACCTCCACGAGGAGTACGGGACGCCCTACGAGGTGCAGATGTTGATGGGCGTCCGCGAGGCAGCCCAGCGTGAGTTCGCCGCCGATGGCGTGCCGACCTACCAGTACGTTCCCTACGGCAACAAGTGGTTCTCCTACTTCTACCGGCGCATCCGGGAGCGGAAATCGAACGCGCTGTTCGCGCTTCGGGCCGTTATCGGCCGCTGACCGGGTTGAGGAGTTTCGCTTCGGCCTTCCGTAAGTGTTCGAGCAGCGTCGTCTTCGAGATGTCGAGTTCGTCGGCGAGGTCGCGGGTCGAACAGCCGCGGGGCCATTCGTAGTAGCCCATCTCGCGTGCCAGATTGAAGACCTTCCGCTGGGTCGGCGTCAGGGCGTCGAGACGGCGGTTACGTTCACGGTGGCCGTTCTCGCTGGCGGAGGCGATGCGCTCGATGGTCACCTCCGCTCCCGCGTCCTCGCGAACGCCGTCGAGGGCCGGTTCGATGTCGCCGCGTTCGCCGGCGAAACTCACCTGCCAGTACTCGCGGCCATTCTCGATGCGGACCGGCTGGCTGTGGACGAAGCCGTGTTCGAGCAACACCGGACAGACCATGTCGGCGGGGTCGTATTCGAGGAAGAACTCCCGGACGACGTTGCCCGGTGCGGCGTGGCCCGCTCCGAACCGCTCTTGCAGTTCGAGCAACTCGCCGCTGTGTGGCGAGTCCTCGATGGTCGACAGCAACTCGTCGATCTCCTCGTTGCTGTCGGCGAAGGCGGTAAACAGGCCGTTGACCGAATCCCGTTCGATGTTGGCCTTCGGCGTGTTGTAGATCGCGTGTGCCAACACGCCGCCCGGTACCTCCGAGGTCGATTCGATAGCCCAGCAGTTCGGATGCCACAGGTCGAGCGTGAGTCGCGTCCCGGATCCCGGCTGTGCGTCACTCATTGTAGTGTTCAGGCTAGGTGCCGCTATGAGGTTGCCGACTGTTGAAACGCGACCCGACCATGGTAGGGTAATCCTTCTTTAGGGCCGAAATCGGCGCTCCGTAGCGGATTCGCCCCGACCCGTCCATGGACGGGACGGGATACTGGGTCTCCCGGACGAACGTGCATGCATGGAGTCACACGCACACTACATCGACGGCGAGTGGGTATCCGGCGAGGAGACCTTCGAGAGTACGAACCCGGCGACCGGTGAGTCGCTGGGCGAGTTCCCGCAAGGCACTGAAGCGGACGTGGCAGCGGCGGTCGACGCCGCCGACGAGGCCTTCGAGGAGTGGCGCGAACTGTCCTACCCGGACCGTGCGGAGTACCTCTGGGACGTCTACGAGGAACTGAAGGCCCGCACCGACGAACTCGGCGAACTCGTCACCCGGGAGTGCGGCAAGGAGATCTCCGAGGGCAAAGCCGACATCGTCGAGGCCGCCCACATGGTCGAATGGGCCGCCGGCAACGGTCGCCACCCCCACGGTGACGTGGTCCCCTCCGAGATTCCGAGCAAGGACGCCTACATGCGCCGGAAGCCGCGCGGGGTCGTCGGCTGTATCACGCCGTGGAACTTCCCCATCGCCATCCCCTTCTGGCATATGGCGGTCGCGCTGGTCGAGGGCAACACCGTCGTCTGGAAGCCCGCCGAACAGACGCCCAAGTGCGCTCACGCCATCGCGGAACTGATGGTCGACGCCGGTATCCCCGACGGCGTCTTCAACATGGTTCAGGGCTTCGGCGACGCCGGCGCCGCCATCGTCGACAGCGATATCGAGACGGTCCTGTTCACGGGCAGCGCCGAGGTCGGCCACTCCATCGCCGACAAGGTCGGCGGCACGCCCGGTAAACTCGCGGCCTGTGAGATGGGCGGCAAGAACGCCGTCCTCGTCACCGACGAGGCGGACCTCGACCTCGCCGTGCCCGCGGCGACGCTTTCCAGTTTCAAGACGACGGGCCAGCGCTGTGTCTCCAGCGAGCGCCTCATCGTCCATACCGACGTCTACGAGGAGTTCAAAGAGCGGTTCGTCGCCGCCGCCGAGAAGGTCGCGGTCGGCGACCCTCTCGACGAGGGCACCTTCATGGGCCCGGCTATCGAGGCCGAACACGTCGAGAAGATTCAGCGATACAACGACCTCGCGCGTAAGGAGGGCGTCGACGTCCTCGTCGACCGCACGGAACTCCCCTCCGACGAGATTCCCGACGGCCACGAGGAGGGCCACTGGGTCGGTCCGTTCGTCTACGAGGTGGACTACGACACCGACCTCCGCTGTATCCGCGAGGAGGTCTTCGGCCCCCACGTCGCCCTCATCGAGTACGACGGCGACATCGAGCGCGGCGTCGAACTCCAGAACGCGACGCCGTACGGCCTCGCCGGCTCCATCATCAGCGAGGATTACCGGCAGATCAACTACTACCGCGACCACGCGGAACTCGGACTCGCCTACGGCAACCTGCCGTGTATCGGCGCGGAAGTCCAGCTGCCGTTCGGCGGCGTCAAGAAATCCGGCAACGGTTACCCCTCCGCCCGCGAGGTCATCGAGGCCGTCACCGAACGCACCGCGTGGACGCTGAACAACTCCTCGGATATCGAGATGGCGCAGGGTCTGTCGGCGGACATCAAGACGGAGGACGACTGATGGCCGTCTCGACGGAGGTCGCAGCCTGTCTCCGCTGTGGCGCGCCGACGGCGCTCGTCGCCGGCAACCGCTACTGTGCGGACTGTGGCTGGCGGGAATGCGCCGGCGCTGACTGACC
>NZ_JAZKTR010000169.1:0-4825 GCF_036625485.1 Natronomonas sp.
TCCACGGGCAGGCCTACGAGACCCACGAGCAGTTCTATCCGGAACCGGGGTGGGTCGAACACGACCCCGAGGAGATCTACGGAAACGCCGTCTCGACACTCCGTTCGGCCATCGACGCCGCCGGCATCGACGCCGCCGAGATCGCCGCCCTCGGGGTGGCGAATCAGCGTGAGACGACCGTCCTCTGGGACGCCGAGACGGGCGAACCGGTCCACGACGCCATCGTCTGGCAGGACCGGCGGACGACCGAACGCGTCGAGCGCCTCGAACAGGAGGGCCGGGCGGCCGCCATCCGACGGAAGACCGGGCTTCAACCGGATGCGTACTTCTCGGCGACGAAACTGGAGTGGCTGCTCGAGAACGCCGACCCCATCGCACCGGACCGCGGCCGCGGCGCTGACGTGCGCGAGCGGGCCGAAGCCGGCGACCTCCGGTTCGGCACCATCGACTCGTGGCTGGTCTGGAAGCTCACCGGCGAGCACGTCACAGACGTCACGAACGCCTCCCGAACCCTGCTTTTCGATATCCACGAGATGGCATGGGACGACGACCTGCTCGCGGAGTTCGACCTCCCCGAGGCCGTCCTGCCCGAAGTACGACCGTCCAGTGACGCCGATATTTACGGCTACACCGACAAGGAGACCTTCGGTGCCGAAATCCCCGTCGCGGCCGCGCTCGGCGACCAGCAGGCAGCCCTCTTCGGACAGACCTGTTTCGATGCCGGCGACGCCAAGAACACCTACGGCACCGGCTCGTTCCTTCTTTTGAATACCGGCGAGACGGCCGTCGATTCGGACCACGGCCTCCTGACGACCGTCGCCTTCCAGCGCTCCGGCGAACCCGTCCAGTACGCCCTCGAGGGCTCGATATTCGTCACCGGCGCGGCCATCGGTTGGCTCGAAGACGTCGACCTCATCGACGACCCCGCCGAGACCGAACGGCTGGCCCGCGAGGTCGATTCGACCGACGGCGTCTATTTCGTGCCCGCCTTCACCGGCCTCGGGGCGCCACACTGGGATCAACGCGCACGCGGGACGATGGTGGGCCTCACCCGCGGGACCGAACGCGCCCACATCGTCCGGGCGACGCTGGAAGCCATCGCCTACCAGACCCGCGACGTCGTCGAGGCGATGGTCGAGGACAGCGGGCTCGAACTCACCGACCTTCGGGTCGACGGCGGTGCCGTCAAGAACAACTTCCTCTGTGGCCTGCAGGCCGACATTCTCGAAAGCGACATCGTCCGTCCCGTCGTCGACGAGACGACCGCCCTCGGGGCGGCCTACGCCGCTGGCCTGGCGGTCGACTACTGGGAGAGCGTCGACGAACTCCGGGACAACTGGCGAATCGACAGGGAGTTCTCGCCGGATTCCGCCGCTGACATCGACCGACGCTACGAACGGTGGAGCGAGGCCGTCGAGCGAGCGAAAGGGTGGGCACGCGAGTGATCTGCCGCGACGGTCGGCCGCGAACCGGCCTGTCATTTTATATCTACCGTGGTGGATTGACGCAGGTATGCCGACAGACCTGCTGTTACCGATGGTATCGGAGATGGACGACGGCGCCCTCGCGGCCCGGGCCGAGGACCTCGGCTACGACGGCCTCTGGCTCGGCGAACTGTGGGGTGCCAGCAGCGTCGTCCGACTTACCGAGATCGCGACGCGAACCGACGAGATCGACCTCGGGACGGCGATCCTCAACGTCTTCTCGCGGACGCCCGCGGTGCTGGCGATGACAGCGGCATCGCTCGACGACGTCGCCGGCGGCCAGTTCAAACTGGGGGTCGGCACCTCCACGAAGAAGTCCATCGAGGACCTCCATGGCGCCGAGTGGGACGACCCGAACCCGGTCCGGCGGGCCCACGAGACCATCGAACTGACGAAGGCCTACCTCGACGGCGACGAGCGCGTCGAATACGAGGGCGAGGTCTTCGAGGTGCAGGATTTCCCCGCTCTCGGAGCCGATGTCCCGGTCTACCACGCGGCGCTCGGGAAGGCCAACAGGCGCGTCGTCGCGAGACTCTGTGACGGGTGGATTCCGCACAACATCCCCTTTCCCGTTCTGCAGGACAACTACGAGTACATCCGCGAGCACGCCGAGAAGGCGGGCCGGGAGACGACCATCGACGTCGTGCCGTACGTCCCGGCAGCCGTCGCCGACGATACCGAGGCCGCCAGGGACGTGATCCGCGGGCACGTCGCCTACTACGTCGGCAGCGGCGAGGGCTACGAGCGGGCCGTCGCCGAACTGTTCCCCGAGGAAGCTGAGGCCGTCGCGACGGCGTGGCGGTCCGGCGACCGCTCTACCGCGGTCGAGGCCGTCACCGACGAGATGGTCGACGCGCTCGGCGTCGCCGGTACGCCGGAGGAAGCACGCGACGGACTCCGAGCGATCGCCGACATCGACTG
The DNA here is from genome assembly GCF_036625485.1 of Natronomonas sp. GTDB lineage: Archaea > Halobacteriota > Halobacteria > Halobacteriales > Haloarculaceae > Natronomonas. Next base: position 2,406 of record NZ_JAZKTR010000169.1, read on the forward strand.
CGTGACGCGCCCGATGGTGACGATTCCGAGCAACGCCGACGACGAGACGGCGACGCGGACGATAGAAGAACTGGCGCCGTCGAACCGCTGAGCGAGGGCCGACTAGCTCGGCTCATACGGATCGTTGTAGTCTTTTACCGGCGAGCGCCGAACCGTACCGGGCGCTCGCCGGTAATTCGTTACAACAATTCGTATCAATCGTCGGCGGGGATGGGAGCGTCGGCTACCACGGCCCGCGTCTCGTCGGTCAGTCGAGTGACCACTGCCTCACCGGTACGTTCGCGCTCGACGAGGCCACGTTCGGCAAGCGTCGAAAGGTGATGTGAAACGGTCGATTGTGCCCGACCGGTCACCGCCGCGACGTCCCGAACGGACGCGGGTTCGGCCTCGGCGACGGCTTCGAGAACGGCGTCGGTCGGTTCGGCACTCGTGGCGGCCGCGAGGTCGGCGTTCATCTCGGCGGGCGCAAAGCGGAGCGCACCTCCTGCTTCGGCTGCCTCGACGAGGCCAGCGTCCCGGAGGAGGTCGACGTGATAACGGACGGTCGATTTCGTCACGCCGACGGCGTCGGCCAGCGTCGCGAGGTCCGCGCCCGGCGATTCACGAATCGCGGCGTATACCGCCTTCCGAGTGCGCTGTTCGAGGATGCCCTCGGTGTCGGCTCGCGAAAGCCCCGACGAGAGAACGACGGAGCGATACCGGTCGATCTCGGGCGATTCGAAGCCGACGGGAGCGGTGAGAGTGGCCCCCTCGTCGTCGGCCCCGCTGGCGGCGACGACAGGCGGCGCGAACAGGCCGACGACGAGGAGGGCGACGAGGGCGGTGACCAGCGGCCGGCGATACATACCCGGTCATGTGGCGGCGTCGGATGTATGCCTTTTCCCATGGCTATCGAAAGGGTACGAGAGCCGAGTACATGGAGCGTCGAGAGACTATTCGTCGAAGAAGCCCTCGACGCCGTCGAGGTCGAGGACGAACTCCGGGCCGAAGGCCGCCGCGGGCGTCTCGAAGCCGGTCGGTGCGTCCTCCAGTATGCCCTCGGCCGCCGTCGTCGCCGAATCGACCGTCAGCGCGTAGGTTTCGGGGGTTTTCAGTCGCGAGGTGACGGTCGTCTCGCCGTCGGTCGCCTCCCCCCAGACGTAGCAGGCGCCCTCCTCGCGCTGGCGCTCGCTCGGTCCGTCCACGAACGTCCTGGCGAGCGTCTGGAGGGTTTCCTTGACCGGCGGGATGCCGAGAAGCGGTGCGGTGAACCGACTGAGCTTCATGGCCGACCCGACAAGCGGCGGGACGGCGGTGTAGGTCTCGATGTTCTCGATACCGGTCGTGTAGTAGGCCGTCGAGACGTCGCCCCACGGGATGGTGACTGCGTTGCGCTCGCCGCGACCGAAGTCGATCCGTCGGCGTTCGTGAGCCGTCGGCACGTCGACGATACGACCGTCGCGACGGATCTTCCCGCCCGCGTCGGCGTGTTCGATGACCGAGGCGAGCGTACCCTTCGAGATCGTCCCCGAGGGGTCGAACCCGAGACGGAGTTCGTCGGCCTCGGGCAAGCGGTCGTGGAGGTGGCCCGCCAGACAGTCGGTCGGCACCACGTCGAAGCCGACACCGGGGAGCAGACAGACGCCCGCCTTCTCGGCCTCGCGGTCGCGTTCGGCGATGGCCTCGAAGACCGACAACTCGCCCGTGATATCGAGGTAGTGGGTTCCCGTCTCCAGACACGCCTCGACGAGCGGTTCGTAGGTTTCGACGAAGGGACCGGCACAGTTGAGGCAGACGTCGACATCGTCGAGGTGGTCGTCGGCCGCTCCGACCCCGAATCCCCGGCCGGGAACGCCGAGGCGTGCGGCGAGGTGGTCGGTTCGGACCTCGTTGCGGCCGGCGACCACGACGTCGAGGCCGCGGTCGACGGCTTCCTCGGCGATGAGTTCGCCAGTGTAACCGTAGGCGCCGTAGATCAGCAGGGACATGGCGGTATCTCTCCCGGAGATACCAAAAAAGCCCTAGTCAGGTGGGTGGTTCGGACCGAAGTAAGACGAAAGTATATGCTGACCAAGAGGCTAAAATCAGGAAAACGTCGGTTCAGGCCGTTCATGTCGCTGGTGAGAACTCCGGGTTGGATGGCGATTCCATCGACGCCGAACGGGTCGAAACGAGCCGGGAAGTGCTTCGGCGACTGGACGCGGGCGAGGTCGACTGTGTCGTCTGCGAGTACGACCTCGGTGGCGGCGACGAGGAGACCGGGCTCGATGTCCTCCGAGCGGTTCGGGAGCGAAACGAGTCCGTCCCGTTTCTGCTGTACACCGAGCGGACCGACGGCGACGTGGCCATCGAGGCGACCCGACTTGGCGTGACCGAATCCTTCACCGACGACGAACGGAACTTCATCGAACTGCTCGTCGAGTGGCTCGGCCACGAGATCG
>NZ_JAZKTR010000170.1:0-4740 GCF_036625485.1 Natronomonas sp.
GCGCTCTGGGAGGACGGCCGCGACATCGGCGACGTCGACGTGTTGAAAGACCTCGCCAGCGAGGCGGGCATCCCCGAATCGTTCGTCGAGGAGACGCTGGCCGACGAATCGAGCGAGGCCGACCTCCAGACCGCCTTCCGGAACGCCCAGCAGACCGGCATTACCGGCGTACCAACGTTCGTCTCCGAGGACGACCACGCCGCCCGCGGCGCGGTCCCGCCGGAGCAACTCCGACGACTCGTCGAAGGCGCCTGACGCCGGATGGCGGCGGGGGATTTTTATACCACCACCGGCTCTTGTGGCGTGCGAACGATGAACATGACGATGCTGCATACCGGCGACGGCGACCGCTACGGACAGTTCCGACTCGACGGGACGCTCGTCGTCTACGACCGCGAGAACGCGAACGCGTGGGCGCGCGTCGCCCCTGCCACCGAAGTCCGAACCTAATACTCGACGTCGGTCAACTCCGCCGAGAGCTCCCACAGCCGCGCGGCCGTCTCCTCGTCGTAGGAGCGGCCGCTGGACGACTGTTCCTCCGGCGCTCCACGCATCTCGAAGAGGCCGCCGGGACCGACGTACTCGCCGCCGTCGATATCCTCGATCGTCGCCGCATACAGCATCGGTAGCGCACCCTGCTCGGCCGACTGGGCGAACAGTCGATTGAAAGCGCCCATCAGCGCCTTCTTGACCCGCGAGCTTTCCGCTTCCGGGCCGCGATACTGGAGGTTCGTCGCCGCGTAGCCGGGATGGCAGGCCACACTCGTCAGGTCGTCGCCGTGCCGGCGGTCGAGTTCGTAGGCGAAGAGAACGTTCGCCAGTTTGCTCTGGGCGTAGGCGTCCCACTTGTTGTAGGATTCCTCGCTCTGCAGGTCGTCGAAGTCTATCTCGCCGCGGGCGTGGATACCGCTTGATTGGGTGATGACGCGAGGGTCGTCGGCCGCCTCGAGCGAATCCAGCAGGAGGCCCGTCAACGCGAAGTGACCGAGGTGGTTGATGCCGAACTGCCGCTCGAAGCCCTCGGCGGTTTCGCCGCGCGGAATCGCCATCACGCCGGCGTTGTTACAGAGGACGTCGATGGCGCCGAGTTCTTCGTCGACCGTCGACGCGAACTCCCGTATCGAATCGAGGCTGGCGAGGTCGCAGTCCCGAACCGTGAGCGAAGCACCGGGGACGTCCCCGCGAACGTCGCTCGCGGCCTCGCCGCCGCGGTCGACGTCTCGGCACGCCAGCACGACGTGGGCACCCTTCCGGGCGAAGTCCCGCGTCGCTTCGAGGCCGAGGCCGCTGTTGGCGCCGGTGACGACGACCGTTCTGCCGGTGCAGTCGGGCATCTCGTCGGTGGTCCACGCGCTCATACCGGCACCTCGACTGCCAGCGGGTTACGTCTTCGGAGGCGGGCAACGCCCGCCGCTGGCTTATACACCCGGTAATGTGGGGCGCAAGGCCGATTTGAACGAGGACCCGCCTGCGTCCCAACGACTGGCGATTTTGATTGCCGTCGTGTGTCTCGCCGCCGGCGCGTTCGGCGGCGTCGCCGCGGCCAACGGCGTCACGAACGAAACGACCGTCGGCGCGGACACCGGCGTCACCGTCGGCGACGACGGCGGCGACGGCGGCTTCGTCTGTACCGGCACCGTCACCGACCACGACTGCGACAAGGAAGGCGACCTCGACGCCGGCCCCGCGAGCGTCGACTACGAGGGGTTCAACGACGATAGCGCCGAGGAACGCGAGTCCGCCTTCGGCGACCACTTCGTCGTCACCGTCGACGACCAAGGCGCCGTCGTCGCCTTCACCTGCGAACTGGACGACGACCCCTCGGCGGAGAACCCCTGTCCGGTCACCGTCGAGGAACACGACGGCCAGCAGAACCCCGGGAACGCCGAGAACGGTAACGGCGATGAAGGGAACGGTGACGACGGCAACAATGGCCAGGGCGACGAGCACAACGACGCACTCGAACACTCGAACCGGCCCTGAAGCACCTCCGACTTCGTTCTCGTAACGCCCACAGGGTATAGGCCCCCCGAGGGCGAACTCCTCCCTGAATGGCGGCGATTCAGACGCGCGAGTTGACGAAACGCTACGGCGACGTGGTCGCCCTCGACGCGCTCTCGCTTTCGGTCGACCGCGGCGAGTGCTACGGCTTTCTCGGCCCCAACGGCGCCGGAAAATCGACGACCATCAACATCCTCACCGGCCAGCTAGTGCCCGACTCCGGCGAGGCCCGCGTCGTCGATGTCGACCCCGTCGAGACGCCCGTCGAGGCGCGCCGACACGTCGGTATCCTCCCCGAGAGCGGCCGCCCACCCTCCTTTCTGACCGTCCGCGAGTACTTCGAGTTCGCGGCGGCGACGCGTGACCTCGACGACGCCACCGTCGAAACGCGGGTCGAGACGTGGGCCGAACGCCTCGAGTTCGCCCACAAACTCGATACGCTCTGTACGGACCTCTCGCAAGGGGAACGCCAGAAGGTTCTCATCACGCAAGCGTTCCTCCACGAACCCGAGGTGGTCTTCATCGACGAACCGCTGACCAATCTCGACCCCATCATGCAGGAGCGGGTCAAACGCTTCTTCGATACCTATCGGGAGGCCGGCAACACGCTCTTCCTGTCGACGCACTTCGTCGAGACGGCCGCCGAGGTCTGCACGCAGGTCGGCATCATCAATCGAGGCCACCTGCTGGAGGAGCTACGGCCCCGCGGGATGGACGGCGACGCGTTGCTCGACCGCTTCTTCCAGTCGGTCGACGAGGACATGGCCGCTGCCGAACTCACCCAGCAATGAGCCTCTCGACGCGCTACCTGCTTCGGATCATGGCCGTCGAGGAGTTCCGCCTTCACGGCCGCCTGTTCGGCGGCCGCCGGTTCGCGCTGTTCCCGGTCTTCGTCGCGCTCGTGGCCGCCGGCACCGCCGCGTTCTTCGCCCTCGCTGACGCCGATACCGACCTGCTCGTGTCCGGGCTCCACCTCGTCGTCGCCGCCCTCGGCCTGCAGGTCGGCACGGTCGGCCTCGTCGGCCGCGACGCCCTCGAGGACCTGCTCGGCGAGACGACGCTGCTGCTGTTCTCGGCCCGCACACTGCCCGTCTCCGCGAAGAAACTGCTCGTCGCCTTCCTCGTCAAGGACGTCGGCTACTACGCCGTCCTCTTTCTGCTGCCGCTGACGGTCGGCCTCGTCCCGCTGGTCGTGATGGCCGACCTCCCGGCCAGTCGTCTCCCGCTGTTGTTCCTGACGACGTCGGGCATGTTCGCCGTCGGGGTCGCCGCCAGTTTCGCGCTCGTCGGCATCCACACCCGCTCGCGGACGGCCGCGCTCGCTATCGCGCTGGGAACCGTCGCCGCACTCGTCGTCGACAGCGGTCGCGTCCTCGTCTTCACGCCCTACGGCCTGCTGTCGGGGATTCGGCCGCTCACCGTCGTCGCCAGCCTCGCGCTACCCCTCTGTCTCGGCGTCGTCGGCGCCGCGCTCTTCGAGTTCGACCGACGGACGCCCTCCCGGACGGCCGTCGACCGCTTTCGGGCGCTCCACGCGAAACTGGGTGGGGTCGACGAACAGGGTCTGCTCGCGAAATCGCTACTGGACGTGGCCCGCTCGTCGGGCGGCCTCTGGAAGGTCGTCTTCTCGCAAGGGCTGGTCTTCGCCGTCCTCGCGGTGCTTCTGGCCTACCTCCCCGACGTGGTGCCTGTCCGACCCGAACCCGGTCTCACCATCGCCGCCGTGCTCGCGTTGGGTTCCTTTACGACCTACAACTGGCTCTGCCAGTTCGACGATACCGCCTTCTACCTCCGATTCCCCGTCTCCCTGCCCGCCGTCTTCCGGGCGAAGCTGCTGGGCTTCTGTCTGCTCGCGCTGCCCGCAGGCTTTGCCTTCCTCGCGCTCGGGTCGGTCGTCTTCGGCACGGGGACGATGCTCGTCGGCATCGCCGTCTTCGCGCCGCTGTGCCTCTACATCTTCGGCATCACCACGTATCTCGCCGGCCTCGACCCGACCGAACTTCTCTTCGATACGCCCGTCTTCGTCGGGTTCACGCTGGCGAACATGGTCGTTCTCATCCCGCTTATCATCGCCGCTATCGCCTTCCAGTTGGCGCCGACGCGACTGGCGCTCGGCAGCGTCGGCTATGCCGCCGTCGCCGGCCTCGTCGGCCTCGCTCTCTATCGACGGGCCGGACCGCGCTGGGAGAAGAAGGCGCTCGCTGGCGACGATTGAAGATGAAAAAGCCGCAGCGTCGACCTACCGATTCAGCGTGTGCGTCGCCTCACCACGAGCGTTGGCGGCGGCCTCGGCGACGGCCTCCGACAGCGTCGGATGGGTGTGAATCGTGGCGGCGATGTCCTCCAGTTGGGCGCCCATCTCGATGGCCAGTCCCACCTCGGCGATGAGTTCGGAGGCATCGGGGCTGACGATCTGGGCGCCGAGGACGAACTCGGTTTCCTCGTCGGCGACGATGCGGACGAAGCCCTCGTCGGTGCCGAGCGTGAGCGCGCGGCCGGACGCACGCAGCGGCATCTCGCCGACGATGGGGTCGAAGCCCGCCTCCTCGGCCTCGCCTTCGGTCATGCCGACCGTTCCGATCTCGGGGTCGGTAAAGACCGCGGCGGGGACGGCCTGATAATCGAGCGCGGCGGGTTCGCCCGCGATGACCTCCGCGGCGACGTGGCCCTCCTTGTACGCCTTGTGTGCGAGCATCGGTTCGCCGGCCACGTCGCCGACGGCGAAGATGTGCTCGACGT
>NZ_JAZKTR010000171.1:0-4583 GCF_036625485.1 Natronomonas sp.
CCCTCCTTCGCTTCGCTTAGTCGGTCGTCCCTCGCAGGATTTCGTCCGACCGCCGCTCACGGCCGCGTTCGCGGCGGTCGGCCAGCGCGCGCCATTTAAATAACCAAACGGCCGGGAGCGCGTGCGGCCCCTTGGGCCGTCGCGCGACCCGGGGAAGGGCAGGGCTGTGCAGTCCTTGGAGGAATGAAAGGGCGAGGCGCGCGAGACGCGAACGGAGTGAGCGTCTCGGTAGGGCCGAACGGGGAGCGAAGCGACCCGTGAGGCCGTCTGGCGTTTATATAGTCGCTAAGCGGGCACTACGCGAGCGTAGCGAGCGTATCCCGCTTAGCGACCGCCAGCGGGCCGAGGGCTTTCGAGGTGCTTGTGGTCACGCAGTTGCTGAACTCCACTTATAACTAATCGACAGAAGCAGAACCTGCAACTACTCCGGGAACGGAACCTCGATGTCGTCGCCGTCGTCGGGCACGAAAGCACGCTTCCCTTCAAACACTTCACGCGCTTCCCGTTCGATGGGTGAGACGTTGCCAGCGTACCGAGAGGAGACGTGGACGAGCGCCAGTTGTTTCACGCCGGCCTCGTTGGCGAGTTCGGCGGCGCGGGCGGCGGTGGTGTGAGCGGTCTGTCCGGCGCGGCCGGCGTTGTCGGCGGCGAAGGTTGCATCGTGGATCAGCAGGTCGGCGTTCTCGGAGACCTCGATGGTACGGTCCGAGGGGCGTGTGTCGCCTGTGTAGACCAGTCTGCGTCCGGGGCGGGGCTCGCCGACGACCTGTTCGGGTTCGACGACGGTGCCGTCGTCGAGTTCGACGCTTTCGCCGCGGTGGAGTTTCTGGAACTTCGGACCGACGGGAACGCCCAGTTCTTCGGCGTGCTCGCGGTCGAACCGGCCCTTGCGTTTCTCCTCGACGAGTACGTAGCCGACCGACCGGGCGTCGTGGTCGGTCTCGAAGGCACGAATCTCGTAGTCGTCGGCCTCGTAGGCCACGTCGCCGTCGGTGACGGGGTCGATGTGGACGGGAAACGAGGGGTTGGTGCCGGTCGCCGAGATCAGGCGGTCGATGTCGGGCTGGGTACCCACCGGGACGTGAATGGTGATGGGCGCTTCCCGCTCGTTGAAATCCATCGTCTGGAGGAGGCCGGGAATGCCGAGGACGTGATCGCCGTGGAGGTGTGTGACGAAGATTTCGTCGACGGCGAAGCCGGTGCCGAAGCGCATCATCTGCCGTTGGGTCCCCTCGCCGCAGTCGAAGAGGAAGCGGTCGCCCTCCCGGCGAACGAAGACCGAACTCGTGTTCCGCTGGGTGGTCGGCACGGCCCCACCCGTCCCGAGGAAGGTCACACACAGAGACATAGCCGAGGCAAGCGGCGGCGCGGATAAACCCGCTTCGGTGTGCCGTTCGGGTGGTAGCGGTCGGGAGCGGTTGGCCGGCAGGTACTTCTGCTGGCTCCCGCTAACAGGGGTTACGATGACATCGGGCTCCAACGCGTCCCTGAACGCCCGTGCGGACCCTCGCGAGTGGTCCCGACGACGACTGCTCGCGGCCCTCGCTGCGGGCGGCCTCGGCATCGGTGGCGCCGCCGTCGGCGGCCGGATGCTCAGCGACCCCGAGGACGCCGAGACGAGTTCGGTCGACGATGAAGAGTCCCGTGCGCTCGCCGAACAGTTCGCGCCCGAGGTCTACTTCGACCGCTACGAGAAGTGGTTCATGACCGACCCGCGTCCCTACACGACCGACGCGGACGGCCAGACCGTCGTCGACGGGTTCTCGGCACTCAACGACTACACCCGCGCCTTCGAGGAGGAAGGCGAACCCCCCGAACCGGTCGTCTTCTACAACGCCGTCCAGTACGAGGATTCGACGCTGGCGGTCATCCAGTTCTGGATGTACTCGGTGTTCGACCAGTTCACGACCAACTTCCACTGGCACGACTGGGAGGTGCTGCACGTCTTCGTCGACACCGAAACCGAGGAAGCCCAGCTCTACGTCGCCAGCGCCCACAGCCGGAACATTCCGAACAACGAGTTCCTCGACCCCGAGACCTCGCCGTCGATCATCACCGAACTCGGCGCCCACGCCAGCGGCCTCGGCGTCAACGCATCTCCGGACCGCTTCCAGCGGTTCCCGACAAGCGACCTCGGTGCCGATATCACGAACCAACTCATCGAAGGCGTCGAAGAACTCGCCGAGATTCCGCTGGCCTACGGCCTCCCGCGGGACGAGGGCCTGACGCTCGCCTTCGCGATGCCGACCCTCGAGGACCAGCCACTCTACGAGGACGACCGCCTACCCGACGTGAGCGAGGAGTCGTTCGTCTCCGCGGATCTGACGGTGCGGTCCTTCTCGGATCTATCCTCGCCGCCGACGGACTTCCCGACCCGGGAGACGGGGCTGCGGTTCACGCCCGCCGCGAACCCCAGCGACGACGCGGACCAAGAATACCGACTCGAACCCTCGACCGAACTCGAACATATCGACGACGTCACGGGCCCGATGCTTCGCTTCGAGTTCTCGATTCCCGACTTCGCCGAGGACGCCATCGCCGGCCACCTCACCACCTCCGGCGTCCCGTGGGACCAGCCGCGCTACGAGAATCCCGCGGCGGACATCGCGGACCCGAACCACCGGCGGGTGCTGGCGGACCGCTACGATGCTATCGACTACGGCGGCCCGACCACCTCGCTTGCGGGCGCGCTCGGCGAGGCCGTCGAGGACGCCGACGCCCCGGACGGCAACGGCGTGACGACGACGGCCACCAGCACGCTCTCGTTCTGTCTGCTGGAAAGCGACCCGACGGCCGTCCCGAGCGTCGGCGGCGCCGTCGTGATGCAGGACGTCGATCCCGGCGAGCACCGCCTGACGGTCAACGCCCCCGGGACGGCCCCCTACAGCGAACGACTCTCGGTCGACGGGGAAAGCGAGGCGCCCACATCCCTCGGTGCCGACGGCCGGGTCACGCTCGTGGCGAACGAGAACGCCGTCAAGATCGACGGAGATTCCAGCGACGGCCCGGACATCGAGCGGGTGGCCATCGAGGACGACTTCGGCGGCCGCATGTTCGACTTCAAGCCGGATTCGCCCGACCAGTTCGCGGCCTACGTCCACGGCGGCGGCGCCTACACGACCGAAATTAGGGACACCGACGACACCCCCGGCGCCTACCGGGTCAACCCAAGCGGGGAGAAGCGACGAACTATCGAGGACCCCCAGACGGGCAAGGCGTCGCTGGCGTCCTTCGTCGCGAACATCTCGACCGAAACGGCCGGCCAAGCCCCCGAGTTCGCGGGAGACGACGATGACGACACCAGCGACGACGGGGATTCCGACGACGACGATGACGACCTGACCGAAACGCCGACGAACGGCGGTGGCGCGACCGACGACCCGGACGATATCGACGTGAGCGGCCTCGACGGCCTCCAGCGCGCGCTGCAGGCGGTCGCCGAGTCCGCCCAGCGGGCCGCCGAACGCGCCGAACAGTCGGATACGGAGGGCGCCGACCGCGCGCTGGAAGCCGCACGGACGCGACTGGAGAAGGTCGGCGAGGCGCTGGCGAAAAACGACTTCGACGAGACGCTGGATGCGACCGTTCAGAACCGCCTCGAACAGGCGGACCGTAGAATCGAACAAGCGTTGGAAACCGAGAAGGCCTGAAGCAGGCTATCGTTTGAGGACCTCGTAGAACGGTTTGCGAACTGCTCAATTTCGTCTCCGAATCTATCATGTCTACCGTCACTGACGAATCAGTACTCGGCTGAAGTACGACGTGGTTATCCCTGTCCGGAGCGAAGATACGGAAATGACGCCCTCTACTTCCACTACTGAGCGCCAGCCGGCCGACAAGGCGACACTCTATTGCCCTGAATGCGGTCACGATAGTCGCATTAATGGGGATTGGACCATCCACGTACTCGCCGATTCTCTCACCTACGAGTGTCCTAATTGTGAAATGGCGATTGATTCCCGCCGGAATCAAAAAGCATTGACTGCCGGGAGTGGTGGATCGCTTCACTTCGCGGCCGAGAACTGATTCATAAATCGGTAGCCCCCCATTCCGCACTGATTTGCTGGTGGCCGGCTACATCACCTCGATCCTGAGTATCCTGTCGTCGAATGGCTTACTCAGTCCTCTCCATCAACCGAAGCGGGGAGCAATGAGAAGGTACGAGAGCCGTCATATGACTCGTTCTCGATTTATTAATCGATCTACATACAAGCATCCGCCGAGCGGGGTGCTTGAAAAGCGCCCCAAAGCGGGAGCCCCCGCGCTCGCGTGCAAAAAGTGGGCGTTCTAGACGTAGTGGAACCAGTCCTCGTAGCCGCCAAGTTCCCCATTGACGAGGTCGAAGAACTGCTGTTGGATCTCCTCGGTGACGGGGCCGCGGGAGCCGTTGCCGATCTCGGTGTCGTCGACGCTCCGAATCGGCGTCACCTCGGCGGCGGTCCCCGAGAAGAACAGCTCGTCGGCGGTGTAGAGCTGGCCGCGAGAGATTGCCGTGTCATCGTGGACCGTATAGCCCATGTCGCGGGCCAGTTGGATGACGGTATCGCGAGTGATACCGTCGAGGATGGACTCGGAGAGACCTG
>NZ_JAZKTR010000172.1:0-4636 GCF_036625485.1 Natronomonas sp.
CCCCGTGGCGACGATCTTCGGCGTGTTGATCTCGGTCGCGTCGGCGTCGCGGAAGGCCTCCCGAACGGCTCGGAGGACTTCGGCGCGGATCTCGAAGATGGCCTGACCTTCCTCACGGCGGAGGTCCAGCGTCCGGTTGTCGAGTCGGGTCGAGAGTTCGGCTTCGACCTTCCCCGAGGGGTCCAGCGGCAGTTCGGTATCCGCCTCGGCGATGATATCGATCGATTCGGGGACGACCTCGACGCCGGTCGGGGCGCGTTCCTCTTCCTCGACGGCGCCCGTCACGGAGACGACCGACTCGCGGGAGGCTCCCAGCCCCGTCTCGACCAGCTCGTCGTCCATCTCGTCTTTCTCGAATTTGACCTGAATGCGACCCGTCTTATCGCGCAGGATGAGAAACGCGATGCCGCCGAGGTCGCGGACTTCGTGGACCCAGCCGGCGACGGTGGCGTCCGTCCCGGGCTCGGCGTCCGCCGTGTACGTTCGGTTCTCCATACCCGCGATTCTCGTCGGCGCGACTTAAACGCGGCTTTTCGTCGCGGAGCCCGCGAACGCGGCCTGCTATCTGAGCGCGTCCTCGACGAGTCGTGCGCTGGCCCGGCGCAGTCGCTCGGAGACCGCCTGATTCGACACGCCCAGTTCGTCGGCGAGTTCGCTCGTGGATATCGACCGCGGCACCTCGAAGTAGCCGCGCTCGTAGGCGAGTTCGAGCGTCTCGCGTTGTTCGTCGGTCAACGTCGGCCCGTCGCCGTCGCGGTGGCCCGAATCGTAGAGTCGCTTCAACCGGAACGTGACGTCCTTGTCCTGCAGATACTCCCGATACTCCGAGAGGGCTTCCCGGCTCGGATACCGAGTTCGTGCGTGCCACCAGCCGTCGTCGTAGTAGGCCTTGAGCCGTTCGCCGCCCACCTCGACCCACTTCGGGTAGGTAATGACGGCCCGCCCGGCGGCGGCCTGGATACGATAGAGACACTCGCCGTCGATATCGCGTAGCCGCTCGAAATCAGCGACCGACGGGTCCGCCGCGAGGGCGCTATCGAACGCCTCGATGTCCGGTGCCGACACCCAGATGAACGCGATGGGCCGTTCCGGGTCCGTCGCGTAGGTCCGCTCGATGCGCAGGGTTGCCTCCGGGACGGCCTCGATAGAATCCGCGAGCGCGAGATAGTCGGGGGCGACAGCGTACTCCGCGATAACACTCATCGTCTGGTGATTCGGCGGCGTCCGCTTATAAATTCATAGATGTTGAGATATTAATATATAAAACGAAAACTAAAGCAATAAAGCGTCAGTCGTCGCGGTCGGCCGTGGCGTCCTTGGCTCCCCGAACCGTCTCGGCAACCGCGTCGACACCTTCGTCGTGGACCAGATCGCCGACGATGACGGTGTCGGCGTGGCTGGCCATCTCGTAGGCGGTGTCGTAATCGCCGATGCCGCCGCCGTAGAAGACCGTCGCGTCGTCGACCGCGTCGGTTGCGGCCTGTACGACCTCGGGGTCGCCGTAGGTGCCCGAATACTCGATGTAGACGATGTCCTGTCCGAGCATCTGTTCTGCGACCTCGGCGTAGGCGGCCACGTCGTCGGCTTCGAGGTTACAGTCGGCCTCGGTGTACTCGGCGACCGACGCCTCGGGGTTCATGATGACGTAGGCTTCGGTGAAGGTGCGACTCCAGTCGATGTCGTCGTCGAGGCGGGCCCACTCCTTGTGGGCGCCGACCGTCCAGAAGACGTCGCCGGCGTTGAGAACGACGGGGACGAGATAGCCGTCCAGTTCGTCGCGGTGGACGACCGAGGCGACGTTCGACGGCTCGATGTAGATCGGGATGTCGTAGGCGCCAGCCGCCTCGACGGCGCGGGCCATCTTCTCTTCGGTCATACCGGTCGTTCCGCCGATCTCGAGGGCGTCGGTCCCCGTCGCACAGACGTCCTCGAAGGTCTCTCCCTCCACGAGCGTCTTGTCGGGGTCGATTTTGACGATGTGGTCCCACTCGGCCCAGGGAGCGCTCATACCCTCTCGAAGCCCGCGCCCGGCTAAAACCGCTTCGGCTTTCCGTGGGTGAAATGGGCCCATTCGGCCGGTGCTACCGGCCCACTGGTGCGAGTGTTCGGTTCCGGGTGTGGGTCACTCGGTCGTCGGCGTAGGTCGATTCGACACTTACGGCGTACACCGCAGTCGTCGTGTACGGCTCACCGTCAGCGGGGTCGTCTTCGTAGATATCATCCCCTGTGAGCGTATCAATCAGGCCGCCTACGAGTCCATCATACTCATCGGTTAGCGCGTCCCGGAACTCGCTTTCTGGGCGGTCCGCGATAAATCGGTAGGTCCCTTCGACGTGGTCCGCTCCGACGAAGTATAGTTCGCCGTGATTCCCGCTTGCCGTTTTCAAAGCAGGGCAATCGGTTTCGCCGTCAGCGCCGTATAGCGTTCCTGTCGAGACGTTTATCGTTACATTATCCGTGGGGTCAGGTGCCTCAGAAGAACAGGTCCCGATGACTTCTTCGTTGTCATCGTCCTCGTATTCGGTGACGACGGCGGCGACAGAGTCGTTCGTGCTGTCGTCGAGCAGATACATCCGATACGTGTTGCCGCCGGCCTCGAACCGGGTCCAGAAGGTGTCAGTCCCAGTTAGAGCCGCATCGAGCAGGTTCGTGATCGTCGCCGTCAAATTCGGATTGGTCTCTCTAAGCGAGTCACGCTGGACGGCCATCCGGAAGCCACGGCGTTCGGATTCCGGCGCTGCTTGCCAGTCGGTATCCGCGCTCAGATTGAGTATGTCTGCCTCCAATAAGCTCGAATTTGCGGATTCGAAGTGACCGTGATTCGTCTGTGTCACCCGAGTCCCGTTCTTTACTGCCGTCAAATCCGAGGAGACGAGTTGGCCCTGTCGTGTACTGCTCTCCCGTTGCATCTCCCCCCATCTGGAGACATTGCTCCTGACGCGTGTCACCCGTTCGTCGTAGGTTGCGGTTTCGTCGTTGTAATTCGTGTGAGCTAATGAAGCAGTTAGCCGTCTCTCGGTTGGTACATCGCTCGATAACGGCTCCAACGACCCCCCTGCCTCCCGCGTGGAGAGGTTCTCGGTATAGATGGCGCTGTTCAGAACCAGCGCGAGGCCGACGAGAAGGACCGCCAGTAGCAGGGCCGTGATTATCATCATCTGGCCGCGGCTCCGCGGCCTCTCGGCGTCGATCATGCGTCCACCAGTGCGTGTGTCATTCCCACCCTGATAAAAACCTGCGGGTGGGTCCGTCCATGAAATGACCCTTAGTCAGCCGTAGCGCCAGCGTTCGCCTCGGCTTGCCACTCGCGGATGCGGTCCTCCGAGACGCCCTGTACCTCGCCGGCGACGGCAGTGGCGTCGACCGTCCGGAGATCGTCCAGCGATTCGACGCCAGCGGCGGCGAGTTTCTCCGCAGTCTTGGCGCCGATACCGTCGAGGTCCTCGATCTCCGAGGCGGCCTGCCGTTCCTGGTATTCGGCGTAGTTGCAGATGGGACAGCCGAGTTCCCACGGGTCGTCGTCGTCCTCGCCGTCGGCGATCTCCAGATGCGGCAGATCGTGTTCATCACAGCGCTTTGGGGTCACGATGACGTCGCCGCGGCGGGGCAGCGGCAGGGAGTACTCGCAGTCGGGATACCGGGTACAGCCGACCAGCCGCGAGCCCGAACGGAGCTGTTTGATGGCCAACTCACCGCCGTGTTCCTCGCCACACTCGGGACACGCGCCGATGATCTGGTCTTCGGCTTCGTCGGCTTCTTCGGCCTTGCACCGCGGACAGCCGTGGACGAACGTGTTGCGTCCGGCGAGCATCTTGACGTGCCGGAGGCCGTGTTCCTCGCATTCCTCGTCGAGGACGGTCGGTTCGCCCTGATTCGGCAGGGGGAGGGTGTACTTGCAGTCGGGAAAGCCGTCACAGCCGACGAAGTACGAGCCCCGACGCGAGCGGCGGACGAGCAGGTCCTCGCCGCATTCCGGGCACGGCCCAAGCGTCTTGTCGGCCTTCATCGAATCGCGGAGGTGCTCGCCGATCTCCTCTCGGGAGTCGTGTAGCTCCTCGAAGATCTTCCCCAGCATCTCGCGGGATTCGGCGGTCACCTCGTCGTAGTTCTTCTCGCCCTCGGCGATGGCGCGCATGTCCTCCTCCAGTTGCGCGGTCATCTGCTCGTCGACGATGCGGTCGGCGAAGGCCTCGGCGGCCTCGACGACGGCCATCGCGAGTTTCGTCGGACGGGGTGGGTCGCCCTCGATGTAGCCACGGTCGTAGAGCTTCTGGAGGGTGTTGTGGCGGGTCGCCTTCGTCCCGAGGCCGAGGTCCTCCATGGTCTCGATGAGTCGCGACTGGCCCCGGCGACGGGGCGGTTGGGTCTGCTTGGCTTCCATCTCGAGGTCGTCGATCGCGAGGGCCTCGCCCTCCTCGACGTCGGGGACGATGTTCTCGGAACTGGATGCGTACGGGTAGACGTCGAGGTAGCCGGCTTCCAGCAGTCGTTTGCCGTTGGCCTTCAACAGCGCGCCGTTGGCGTCGGCGACGACCTTGAGGTGTTCCCATTTGGCCGGTTCGGCTACGGTGGCGAAGAAGCGCCGGACGACGAGTTCGTAGACCTCCCACTCGTCGTCCGAGAGGTCCTGTTTGCC
>NZ_JAZKTR010000173.1:0-4634 GCF_036625485.1 Natronomonas sp.
GTCGTGTTGCCGACCATCGAGGTGGTGCCCGTCGGCGCGATGGTCGTCGTGTTGTGGTTCCGAATCGGGAAGCCCTCGGCCCAGTCGTCGGCGTCGAGGCCGGTCTGCTTCTCGAACCACTCGCGGTACTCGGTGGGGTTCGCGTACTTCGATTTGTCCCACTCGTCGAAACTGCCGCGCTCCTGGGCCAGTTCGTGGGAGGCCTGCTTCGAGCCGTGGTTGATGTACCGCATCACCTGCCGGGCGACCTCGTTGCCCTCGTCGCTGCCGTACTTGATGCCGAGCTGGATGTAGAGCTGGGCCAGTCCCATCACGCCGAGGCCGATCTTCCGCATCTCGCGGACCTTCTCCTCGATCTGCGGGACCGGGAAGTCCGACATCGTGACGACGTTCTCGAGGAAGCGCGTGCCCATCTCGATGCGGCAGTCGAACTCGTCCCAGTCGACGGCCTCTTCGAGGAACGCCGCGACGGCGTCCTCTTCGGAGTCGAACTCGTCGCCGTGGCGCTCGTTCCAGACCCGCCAGTCCGGCGAGTCCTCGGCGGCCAGCGTCGAGAGGTTGATGTGTCCGAGGTTACAGGCCTCGTACTCCTCGAGGGGCTGTTCGCCGCAGGGGTTCGTCGCGAGGATACGGTGGTCGGGGTGTTCCTCGACGTCGAAGGAGTGCTCCTTGTTCACCCGTTCGAGGTAGATGACGCCGGGTTCACCGTTCTCGTGGGCGCCCTCGACGATGTGTTCCCACAGTTCCTCGGCGGGCACCGAGAGTTCCTCACCGACTTCGACGTACTCGCCCATGTCGAACATGTCGTAGAGTTCCTTCGTCTCCGGGGTGGCGATGTGGGCTTCGCCGGTCCGGGGGTTGGTGAAGGTGAAGTCCTCGCCGTTCTGGACGGCCTGCATGAAGTCGTCGGTGATGCCGACGGAGATGTTGAAGTTCGAGAGGTGGCCCTCGACGGCGTTCCGGAGGTGCTTGGGGACGCGTCCCTCGTCGTCGATGAGTTCGCGGGCCTCCTCCAGGGCCTCCGCGAAGGAGTTGTGGGTGAAGTCGTCGGGGTCGTTCAGCCGCAGCGTCTCCGCCAGCGAGACGTCCTTGTTCTTCGCGTGGAGGAACTGGATGACGTCGGGGTGAGAGACCCGCATGACGCCCATCTGCGCCCCGCGCCGGGCGCCTCCCTGGGCGATGGTCTCGCACATCTGGTCGTAGGTCCGCATGAACGTGATGGGCCCCGAGGCGATGCCGCCGGTCGAGCCGACCGCGTCACCGTAGGGGCGAAGCCGCCAGAACGCATACCCCATGCCGCCGCCGGACTGGAAGACCTGTGCGGCCTCCTTTGCCGTCTGGTGGATGTCGTCGATGTCGTCCTTCGGGGAGTCGACGAAACACGCCGACAGCTGCTGGAGTTCGTCGCCGGCGTTCATCAGCGTCGGCGAGTTCGGCATGAAGGAGAGTCGCTCCATCAGCTCCTGGAACTCGTCGGCGGTTTCCTTGACGTGTTCGCGGATGTCGTCGGGGAGTTCGGGAACGAGCGTCTCGTAGGCGAACTTGTTGACGTTATAAATGGAGAGTGTCGTCTCGGCGTCGTCCTCGGCGGTGACACCCTTGCCGAAGACCTCGGCGGCGAGTTCGTCGCGCCGCGGGTGGTCGGGCTTCAGCAGGTCGGGCGTGACCGTGATGTCGACGCCCTGCTTTTCGGCCTCGAAGACCGCCTCGGCCAGGGCGATGTTCTTGGCGACGCGGTCGAAGAGGTCTTCCTGCTGTTCGATAGGTTCGCCGTCGGCGTCCTTCCGGAGGTAGCGGGCCGGGAGGATGTTGTGATAGGCGTTGCCCGTGAGGCGATCCTCGAGGGTGTCACCCTCGGTTCGCTTGACTGGGAGTGTAATCTCGTCCGCGGAGAGGTCGGCCCCGGACATTACTCGGCCCTCCGGCCACGAGCGGCGTGTTCCCCTACGATTCCTCGGCTAACGAAAGTGATGGCGCGGGTCATCTATGACGGAGTTTGCGTACTGTGGGATGCCCAATAACCCTTGGCATCTCGGAAGGGTTCTTGTCGATATTCCGATACCGATTGTGGGCACTAGTTGTTTCCAGCTACGACGGCCATGCGCGTGCCCCAGCGCGTACGACCTGTGTTGTTCGCTGGAACTCTTATAAGGCTGGTCAGACCGTAGTGAAAGTGTAATCGGAGCCCCCGAAACCGAAGGATAGAAGCGGTGTTTCCATTGGAAATAAGAGGGGGTTAGAATCAGCTATTGTACAGTTGCAACGATTCGTGTGGGGTTTTGTGACCAGCCTGCACATCGGCGTGTGGTCACAACACGAAAACGAACCCGTGGCCGAAAACCTCGACACACATATTTTTTCTGAGGCTATTCGTCTATCTTCTTTTCGGCCAGTTTCTGTTACTAGAATGTCGCAGTGCCTCTCCTGTCGCCGACGCGTGAAATCCAGCCGGGACACGGACCGGCCTGTGGGAAAGAGCTATTCGACGCCTGCCAAGAAGTTCTCGATGAGGTCGTGGCCCACGCCGGTCAGCACCGACTCGGGATGGAACTGGACGGCCTCGATCGGATACTCCCGATGCCGGATACCCATCACCAACGCTTCGCCCTCGTGGTCGGTGGTCGCGGTCACCTCGAAGACGTCGGGCACCTCCAAGGCGATGAGGGAGTGATACCGGCCGCCCTGAAACCCATCGTCGAGGCCCGCGAAGACGCCCTCACCGTCGTGGTCGACCGGGAACGCCTTGCCGTGGATCGGCTCGGGCGCGCGGCCGACCGAGCCGCCGTATTCGTACACGGCGGCTTCGAGCCCGAGGCAGACACCGAGGGTCGGCACCTCGGGGCTGATCTCTCGAAGAACGTCCATCGTGACGCCGACGTCGCGGTCGTTCTTCGGGTGGCCGGGCCCTGGCGAGATGACGATGGCGTCCGGGTCGACGGCCCGAACCTCTTCGAGGGAGGCCGTATTCCGAAGCACCTCGGTTTCAGTGCCCTCGTGCTGGCTCACGTACTCCACGAGGTTGTACGTGAAGGAGTCGAAGTTGTCGATGAAGAGGACGCGCGTCATCGGGAGACCTCCCCGATTTCATCCTCATCCGCGCTCGCGGATTCACGGATGCGGTCCAGCGCCGCCAGCACGCCGTCCATCTTCTTTTCCGTTTCCTCGAACTCGCTTTCGGGGTCCGAATCCGCGACGATGCCGGCGCCGGCCTGTACGGTCACGCGGTCGGTGCCGTCGACGCCCGCGCCGTCCTCGACCGTCGCGGTCCGGATGACGATGGCGAAGTCGGCGTCGCCGGTCCACGAGTAGTAGCCGACGCCGCCGCCGTAGAGGCCACGTGGTCGCTCCTCGAGGTCGTCGATGATCTCCATCGCGCGAATCTTCGGCGCGCCCGACAGCGTCCCGGCGGGGAAGGAGGCCCGCGTCGCGTCGAAGGCGTCGCGGTCCTCGCGCAACTGCCCGGTCACCGTCGACTCGATGTGCTGGACGTGGCTGTATTTGAGGACGTTCATGAATTCCTCAACGCGGACGCTGCCGGCCGCACAGACGCGGCGGACGTCGTTGCGTGCGAGGTCGACGAGCATCGTGTGTTCGGCCCGCTCCTTGCCGTCCGCGAGCATCTCGCCGGCAAGCCGTCGGTCCTCGACGGGGCTGTTCCCGCGCGGGCAGGTGCCCGCGATGGGGTTGCTCATCACCTCACGGCCGCGGACCGACACCAGCGTCTCCGGGGAGGCGCCGACCACCGTGAGGTCGTCGTAATCGAGGACGTACATGTACGGAGAGGGGTTGACCTCCCGAAGCGCCTCGTAGAGTCCGAGCGGGTCGATGTCGCCGTCCAGTTCCCGCGTGCGGGAGATGACGCCCTGATAGATGTCGCCGTCGAGGACGTGCTCTTTGGCGGTCCGCACCGCATTCTCGTAGTCGTCCTGCGGGCCCGCGCGTTCGTCGACCTGCTGGAACCCGCCCGTCGCGATGCCGTCAGCGTCGGCCAACAAGCCCTCGACGCGTTCGACCTCGTCCTGAAGTTCGTCGTAGATCGCGCCGGGGTCGTCCTCCTCGCGGACGACCGGCGTGAACGCCAGCGATACCGTCCCCGCGGCATCGTCGAAGACCAGTGTCTTCGTGTTGAGGACGAACTGCGCATCGGGGAACCGCGAATCGGGATGCTCTAAGCCGACCTCATCGAGCCACAGGTCGTAGACCGCGTCGTATGCGAGAAAGCCGACCAGGCCACCCTGCAGTTGCTGGCGGTCGGTCTCCGGGAAGTTCCGCAGCGGCAGGTCGGGCAGCGACGCCCGAAGCTTGTCGACCGTGTCGCCGCCGTTGGGCGTCAAGAGGCCCTCGTACCGTTCGTCGACCACGTCGATGGCTGGAGGCTCGTCGGCCTCGACGGTCACCACGGCCGCGGGGTCGTAGCCGACGAAGGAGTACCGGGCGTGGCGGTCGGCACCGTGGCCGGCCGTAAAGGCTCCGTCCGGATCGCTGGAGGCCACCTTCTCGGCGCTTTCGAGCAGGAAGGCGTGGTCGCCGGCCTCGGCGTCGGTCGTCCGACCCGTCACCGCGGCGTAGGCCGCCAGCGGTTCGGTCGATGCGTCCAGTTCCGCGACGGCCCGAACCACGGCCGGGCCGTCGTC
>NZ_JAZKTR010000174.1:0-4601 GCF_036625485.1 Natronomonas sp.
TTGCCTTCCATGACGGGCTTGGAGGCCTGGGCGCCGATGTCCCCGAGTCCGAGGACGGCCGTCCCGTTGGAGACGACCCCAACCATGTTGCCCTTCGTCGTGTAGGTGAAGGCCTCGTTGGGGTCGTCGGCGATCTCGTTACACGGCGCGGCGACCCCGGGCGAATACGCCAAAGAGAGGTCCCGCTGTGTGTTGGTCGGTTTCGTCGTCGAAATCTCGAGTTTACCCGGTGGCTCACGCCGGTGGTACTCGAGTGAGTCCTCGTCCAGTCCCATACCGGTACCCCGTACAGCGGCCTCAAAAAGGTACCCAACACGACGGGACCGGCAGGCCTTGCCCGAACCGCCGCCGCCCCGCCTTCGGAGCCTCGCTCCGGGCGACACAGCCGGTTTCGGGGGGTATTTACTCCCGCGGGTCCCAGCGTCAATCATGGACCTCCGCCGGCTGTTGTTCGTCACGACCATCACGACCGCGCTCACCGCGCTCGTGGGCGTGCTGACCGCCACCTCGGGGGCTGGACTGACCTGTGAGGCACGGTGGCCGTTGTGCGACGGCGCCGTCTTCGGCCTCTTCCCGGCCAACTTCATGTCGTTCATCGAGTGGTCCCACCGGCTGGTGGCGATGATAACCGGATTCCTGATCATCGGCTCGACGATCGCCGCGTGGCGGGGCGGCCACCCCCGCCGGATCCGGTTCGCGACGCTCGCGGCGCTTATCATCACGCCCGTTCAGATCGTCTTCGGCGCGTTCACGGTGCTCGTCCACGAACTCGTCTTCGGCTACTCCATCGTCGTGCTGACGCTGCACTTCAGTTTCGCGGCGACCATCCTCGGCCTACTCGTCGCCGCAACGGTGTGGGCTTACGCCGAAGCCACCCCCGTCTCGCTCGACCGCGTCCAGCAGGCCGGCGGCATCGCGTTGCTCGGCTATCCGGTCATGGTCGCGCTGACGCCGCGCCTGTTCGTCACCTTCGGCGAGGTCGTGCAGTTCCTCTATTACGGCCTCGGATTCGCCGTCTTCGCGGGGCTGGTCGCCGTGGCGCTGTGGGGCCGCGAACTAGACGCGCGCGGCGTCTCGCTGGCCGGAGGCGTCGCCGCACTCGCGGTCATCAGCCAACTCATCATCGCCCGGCAGGCCTTCGGCAGTCGCGGCCAGTTGCTCATCCTCGCGCTGTCCTTTGCGGCCTTCGGCCTCACCCTCGGTGCGGTCAGTCGGAGTCGGAGCCTCGATGCCTCTCCGAACCGCGCCGTCGCTGGCGAATAGGGAGTAGGCCGAAGTGCGTTCGGCCGCCGCCGAGTCACGAAGTCTTTTGACCGAAACCGCCCCACGTTCGGTATGGAGAGTCTCAATCGGATGGCCCTCGAACTCGCGGACGAGGCCATCGACTTCGCCGACGAACTCGCGATCGAGGTACACGAACTCGACAACGGCGCGATGGTACTGGATTTCGGCGTCAACTCACCGGGCGGCATCGAGGCCGGCCTGCTGTTGGCGGAGATCCAGACCGGCGGACTGGCGACGGTCCAGACCGGCATCGATGAGATCGAGGACGCACCGCTGACCCACGTCGAGATATCGACCGACCACCCCGCGATGGCCCTGCTTTGTGCGCAGAAGGCCGGCTGGGAGCTGTCGGTCGACGGCTTCGAGGGCCTCGGTAGCGGCCCCGCTCGCGCACTCGTCGCCGAGGAAGACGAGTTCCAGCGAATCGGCTACCGCGATGCCTCGGATTTCGCCGTGCTGGCGGTCGAAAGCGAGGAACTACCCGGTGAGGCAGTCGCCGAACACGTCGCGGACATGACGGGCGTACCCGTCTCCAGCGTCTTCCTGCCGACGTTCTCGACGGCAAGCGTGACCGGCAGCGTCGCCCTGGCCGCTCGCGCCGCCGAACTCGCCGCCTTCCGGTTGTCGGAACTCGGCTACGACCCCCTTGAGATGCTTACCGTTACCGCCTCGGCACCCGTCGCGCCCGTCGCCGAAAGCGACGAACTGGCGATGGCCCGGACCAACGACGCGCTGGCCTACGGTGGACAGGTCCACATGACCGTCGACAGCGACTTCGACCGCTTCGAGGAGATCGCCTCGACGGCTCGCGAGGAGTTCGGCCACCCGTTCGTCGAGGTCTTCGAAGAACACGAGTGGGACTTCTACGACCTTCCGGTCGAGGTGTTCGCGCCCGCGCAGGTGACCATCGATATCGTCGGCGAGGGCGTCGAAGTGGTGGGCCGCACCGACGAGGCCCTGCTCGCCGAGAGCTTCGGCCTGTAAATGAAGTTCAAGGTAGTCCCCGAACCCGTCGAGTCCGTCGAAACGGTCGTCGAGATGCAGGCGGCGGTGCCGCTGGTGCCAGACGAGGAAACGTCCTGCTGTGCGAGGGTGATACAGCGGACCGACGTGGGTTCGCAGGACCGCGCCAAGGAGTGGCTGACCTTCCTGCGTGCCCTGCGGCTGGTCGAGGAAGACGACGGGAAGTATCATCGTCTCCAGCGTGAGGCTGATCCCGAAGACCTTCGTGAGGCGTTTCTGGAACGAATCTATCTCGCCGAGGACGTGGTGAATCTGCTCGATGCGGCCGACGCCCCGCTCGATCTCGACGCGGTTTTCGACCGACTCACGGACCGGCTTCCGCAATGGGAGCAGCTCCGGCATACCGACCCCGAGGCCGTCTGGCGGGAACGTACCTACCGGATTCTGGAGTGGACGGTCGTCTTCGGGTTGGCCGAACGCACCGATGGCGGCTACGTGGCGGCCTAACACCCTCGGGCGCATCCAAACGGTTTATACTGCCCCGACGGGAAGCCGTGAGTATGCCGAAAGAGCAGACTGAGGTCCGAGACCTTCAGGAAGGCAACTACGTACTGATCGACGATGTGCCGTGTAAGATCACTGCCTACAGCACGTCCAAGCCCGGCAAGCACGGGAGTGCGAAGGCTCGCGTCGAGGGCACGGGCGTCTTCGACGGTCAGAAGCGCAACTTCACCCAGCCCGTCGACCAGAAGGTCTGGGTCCCCATCGTCGAGCGCAAGCAGGGCCAGGTCGTCTCCGTCTCCGGCGACGACATGCAGGTCATGGACCTCGATACCTACGACACCATCACGATGCGCATCCCCGAGGACCTCGACCCCAGCCCCGACGACGAGATTGAGTACCTCGAGTGGGAAGGACAGCGCAAGGTTGTTTAAATAGGGCACGACGGTAATGGGCGAGTTTCCCGGTGCGCGAGCCGATCTGAACGACGCCGCCTACGCGGTCGTCGGCGCACCGCTCGACGTTTCTACCACCTTCCGCCCCGGCGCCCGGTTCGGGCCCGACCGCGTCCGTCGCTTCGCCCGCCCGTTCGACGAATACGACCAGCGCACGGGCCATCACTTCTCGGACCTCGCCTGTGACTCGGGTGACGTTGCCCCGTGGGGTGACGTTCCCGACTACCTCGAGTTTCTGACCGGCCAACTGACCGACCACCACGACGCCGGCCGCCTGCCGCTGTTGCTCGGCGGCGAACACACCGTCACCGTCGCCGGCATCCGCGCCGCCGGCCCTGACGTCTACGTCTGTCTGGACGCCCATCTCGACCTCTACGAGGCCTACGCGGGCGACGAGTACGCACACGCGACGGTCACGAACCACGCCCTCGATATCGTCGACGAGACCGTCCTTCTCGGCGCACGCACGGGCAGCGAAGACGAGTGGGACCGCGCCGCCGAGGCCGACGTGACCGTCGTTCCGCCCGAAGAGGTTGCCGACTGGACCCCTGATTTCGACGGCGACGCGTACCTCAGCATCGACATCGACGCCGCCGACCCCGGGTTCGCGCCCGGGACCGGCACGCCGGAACCGTTCGGCCTCGAACCGCGCGAGATGCGCGATGTCGTCCGGAGCGTGGCTCCCGACGCCGTCGGCTTCGATGTCGTCGAAGTCAACGACCGCGACGACGGACAGGCCGCCTCGCTAGCCGGTAAACTCCTCCAGACGTTCGTCTTCGCCCACGCCGAGGCGACCCTCGGCTAAGGTTTATATACGAAACCGGGGCCATCCCGTCGTAGCATGACGGGACCTACTCCCTCGCGCCGCACCGTTCTCAAGAGCCTCGCCGCCATCACCGGAGCGGGTGGGACTATCGCTGGCGGGAGCTACCTCGCGGCCCAGCCGTCCGTCGCCGTCGAGACGGAGAACGTTCTCGACGCCGCCGACGTCCGAATCGAGCGCAACGACGGCGAACTCGACGCCGTAAGCATCGCGCCCGAACTCGCCGTCGAATGGGCGGATTTCGGCGGTGGCCTCGACCGGATCGGCATCACCCTCTCCGCGGCTCTCGACGGCGAACCCGGCTACGACCTCCTGTTCGATGGGACGACAGAAGCCGAAACCGTGACCACCGACGGTGACAGCCTCGGTGCCGTGGATGGAGCGATGGCGCTCGCCTTCGACCGCGTGGATATTACGGCGGTCGGCGACGCGGTAACGACGAGCGATTTCGGGACGGATCTCGACCCCGGCGAGGTCGTGACGACCACCGTCGAACTCACCCTCCGTGTCGACGTGGTCGGCTCGCAGAACGCCGAGACCGAAACAGCCTTCGAGACGGTCACCTTCGACGTGAC
>NZ_JAZKTR010000020.1:0-23913 GCF_036625485.1 Natronomonas sp.
CGTATCCGAGATGAGTCCCTCCATCCGGTCGAGGGCCTGAACGATAGGTTGGAGATGTTCGCTGTCGCAGTCCTCGGCGAGGAGTTCCGCACGCCCCTGTGCGACGGTGAGTGGGTTCCGCAGATCGTGGGAGACGACGCTCGCGAACTCGTCGAGCTGTTCTTTCTGGCTTCGAAGTTGCCGTTCCCGTTTGGCCCGCTTGGTGACGTTCCGCGTGATGCCGATAATCTGTGTCACCGCACCGTCCCTGATGACGGGGGCAAGGTTCGTCTGCCAGAACCGCGCGCCCGTCTCGACGGGCACTTCCTCCTGATACGTGAGGGGTTCGCGGGCCTTCGCACA
The DNA here is from genome assembly GCF_036625485.1 of Natronomonas sp. GTDB lineage: Archaea > Halobacteriota > Halobacteria > Halobacteriales > Haloarculaceae > Natronomonas. The sequence goes on from NZ_JAZKTR010000020.1 coordinate 343, forward strand.
CCGGTGGTAGTTCGCCTGGAGCTTCGACCCGAGTTCATCACCGAACACCTCGGTAGGCGTCTTTCCCCGGATTTCGTCGGTCGTGATTCCGGTCTGTTCCTCGTAGGCCTGATTCAGGCGTTCGAACCGAAACTCGTAGTCGCCGTCTACCGTCTCGACGGTGATGAAGAAAATGCCATCCTCTACTGTCTCGAGTAGCGTCTCGTACTCCCCGGCAAGTTCCTGATACCGCTGTTTCTGCCGTTTCCGCTCGGAGATGTCGCGACTGTTCACCAAGATGCCGCCGATGTCCGGATCATCGATACGGTTCTGTAGCGTCGCCTCAATCCAGCACCACGACCCGTCGGCACGCCGAAACCGCGTTTCGATAACCTGTGTGTCGTCGGGGGTCGTCTGGAGGTCCTCGATGGCTTCGGCGACCGCCTCACGGTCGTCAGGATGTTGGTACCCGAACCCCGTCTCGTCGAGCAACTCCTCCGGCTCGTAGCCCAGCGTGTGTTCCACCGAGGGACTTACGTACGTAATCGTCCCGTCCGAATCGATAATCGTCGCGATGTCGGAGGATTCCTCGACGAGTTTCCGATACAAGTCAGTCTCCATGTAACTTCTATGCCACGTCGTCACATAAGTAATGTCATAGGATGAGCAGTACGGCGAGTTCACACGTTCTAGGGACCGTCTCCGGCGTCGGTGCGTCTCCGTTTCGGAGCGGTCGCTCGAATCTCCGAGACTCGACATATCGTAAAGGGTAGCGGAGCGCGGCTCGAACCGGACCGTACTTCCGACTGCCGAGCGGCTCCCGTCCGGTCGGGACCGCACACGCGCGTCTTCCAACAGAGCCAAGTCCCGCGTTTCCGAGGATACGCCCAATGAGTGCGCTCGAAAACGATATCGTCGAACTGCAGCGACGCAAGGAAGACGGACTGACGGCCGAAGATGCTGGCCCCGAGGAACTCGCGGTCCTCGAAGAGTTCCTGCAAGCCCTCGAAGCCGGCGAGGTGCGCGCCGCCGAGAAGCGCGACGGCGAGTGGCAGGCCAACGAGTGGGTCAAGCAGGGTATCCTGCTCAATTTCACCCTCCGGGACATCCAGTCGCACAACTACGGTGGCGTCGACTACCACGACGTCCTGCCGCTCCGCGAAACCGAGGACCTGCCGGAGCGCGGCACCCGGAACACGCCCGACGGGACGGTCATCCGCCGCGGCGCCTACGTCGGCAGCGACGCGATCCTGATGAGCCCGGCCTTCGTCAACATCGGCGCCCACATCGGCGACGGCACGCTCGTCGACTCGTGTGATACGGTCGGGTCGGCGGCTCAGATCGGCGATGACGTCAAACTCGGCGCGAACACGCTCATCGGCGGCGTCCTCGAACCCGTCGAAGCCGCGCCGGTAGTCGTCGAGGACGGCGTCTCGCTGGGTGCCGGCTGTCGGGTCACCTCCGGCTTCGTCGTCGGCGAGAACAGTATCGTCGGCGAGAACACCCTGCTGACGCCGCGCATCCCCGTGTACGACCTCGTCGAAGAGGAAGTCCTCTACGGCGAACTGCCACCCGAGCGGCGGGCCTTCACCCGGTTCGTGGAATCGAGCGTCGGCGACCACGACCTCTTCGAGGGCGGCGCCTACAAGCCGGCTGTCGTCGCGACTGACGTCGAAGAAGAGACCCTGGAGGCGACCCAGCGCGAGGACGCCCTGCGCGAAAACTGACGAAAACGGCTCGCTGCGGCTCGATTTCTCGAATTGATGACCGACCGCTTAGTGGTCGGCTTCGTCGTCGTCGTGCCCGCTATCGTGTTCAGTGTCGTGCCCGCCGTGGTGTTCCTCGCTTTCCTCGTCTTCCGTCTCGATTTCGATGTGGTCGGTGTCGTCCTCTTTCCCCTCCATTGCTTCCTTGATGCTCGCCGCGGTGTAGCCGGCGAGATAGCCGGTGGTCCCCCAGACGAGGCCGTTGGCGGCAGCGCCGACCGGTCCGCCGATGGCGCCCACGACGGACCCGGCGAACCCGCTCGCGGTGGCGGTCCGTGCCGCGGCTTCCTCCGGGTCGACGTCTTCGAGACTCTTACACGCGCCCTCCTTGTGGTGTGTCATACCACCTGATACGGGGTTCAGAAAGGAAACCCTTCCGCCTCCGGCAGTCAGAACGTCGATTCGGACCGATGACAGGCTCTACGCGTCGTCCTCGGCGTCCGTTTCGGCTTCCTCGCCCTCGGCGTCGGCCTTCTCCTCATCGCTGTCCTCGATCTCGATAGTCGTTGCATCGTCCATCCCGTCGTCATCGTCGGCGTTCGTCCCGATGGAGAACTTGAGTGCGAAGCGGTTCTCGTCGACGACGGTGCCGACGGCGGCCCCGAGTGGGCCGAGGCTCGCCCCAATCATCGTGCCGATTGGGCCAGACTCGTTGTCCCGTTTTTGGTCGCTCATATCCGTTCTTCCGCGCCCAGCGCGTTGAAACGTTTCGGTCCGCGTGAGTGTTGCTAGCTGGGTGTGTATTTTGATTATAAAATGAGCTTGGGAATCGGTTCGACTGCACCGCCTCCGAAGCCCTCAGCCGGCTGGCGGGCCGAGGGCTTTCCGGCTGTTCGCAGTCAAACTGTTCCCGACCTCGCCTTATTACCAATCAAAATCACCATCAAACAGTCCTAGAAGCGGAACCCTTGTTATCGGCCAACCCCCGAATAGTGTCAATGAGTGACGCCGATTCGCCAGCCGTCAAGCGCCTCGCCGACTGGGACGGCGAGCGGTTGGAACGGCTGGCCGAGCAGCACGACACGCCGCTGTACGTGATGGACCACGACCGCCTGCGGGAGAACTTCGACCGGTTCGACGCGGCCTTCGATTTCGCTCACGTGATGTACGCCGCGAAGGCGAACACGGGCCGAGAGGTCGTCCGCACGCTCTACGACGCCGGCGCGGACGTCGAGTGTGCCGCCGCCGGCGAACTCGACCGCGCGCTGAAAGCCGGCGTCGCGCCCGAGGACCTCCAGTATACGGCGGTCAACCCGCCGGACGGCGACCTCGATTACGCGGTCGATCTGTGGGAGGACACCCCAGAATTGACCATCACGGCGGGCGCGGAGATGACGCTGGACCGTCTCGAAGCACGGGGCTTCGACGGCCGCCTTTCCCTCCGGGTCAATCCGGGAATCGGGACGGGCCACCACGAGAAGGTCGCGACGGGCAAGGACGCGAAGTTCGGCCTGCCCTACGACGAGGTGCCGCGGGTCGCCGAGGAGGCCCGCGAGCGGTTCGATTTCGTCGGGCTGCACGCCCACGTCGGCAGCGGCGTCCTCTCGGAGGACCTCGACGACCACCGACGCGCCCTCGGGAAGGTCGCGGACCTCGCCGAGCGCGTCGGCGACCTCGAATTCGTCGACCTGGGCGGCGGCTTCGGCGTCCCCTACCGGCCCGATGAACCGCCTCTCGACATCGAGGAAGCCGCCGAGATGGTTCGGGAGGTAACCGCCGACGTCGACGCGACTATCGCCCTGGAGCCGGGTCGGTATCTCGTCGCGGACGCTGGCGCGCTGTTGACCCGCGTGAACACCATCAAGGAGACGCCCGAAACGCGCGTCGTCGGCGTCGACGCGGGCCTGACCGACATGATCCGGCCGGCGATGTTCGACTCCTATCACCACATCCGGAACGTCACGGGCGGCGACCGCGAGGCAGTCGAATCCAGCGTCGGCGGCCCGCTCTGTACCAGTGCGGACGTCTTCTGTACCGACCGGCCGATCCCCCGACCGGAGGCCGAGGACTTGCTGGCCATCGGCAACGTCGGCGCCTACGGCATCAACCTCACCAGCCAGTTCCACTCCCAGCCACGGCCGGCCGAAGTGGCCATCGAAGGCGACGAGGCGCGCCTGACGCGACGCCGGGAGACCTTCGAGGACCTGACGCGACTCGAAGACGAGGCGCCGGGTACCAGATAACGCCCCTTCACGAGAAATTTTAACGCGGTCGGTGCAACGAGGCCTATGACCGACGTGAATCGCCAGTTTCTGAACGACCACGACCACCTACAGGATATCGGTATCGCCATTGAGGCCCAGGAGGAGGGATACGTCCGCCTCTCGTTGCCGTTCGATGATTCCCTCGCGAACCCGGGCACTGGGGTCATGCAGGGTGGCGTCGTCGCGACGCTCATCGACCACGGCGGCGGCGCGGCGCTTCGGACGACCCTGGAGGACCCCGCCGAGACGCCGCACGCGTCGACCGAACTGAACGTGAGCTACGTTCGGCCCGCCTCGGGCGATCTGACGGCCGAGGCGACGGTCGTCCGCTCGGGGACGTCGATGGCCGTCGTCGAAGTCGAGGTAACGACGGAGTTCGAGGGCGAGGAGAAGACGGTCGCGGTCGGCCGCGTCTCGCTGCACATCGACCGCGAATAGGGGTCATACGGATTGTTGTAGTCTTTTACCGGCGAGCGCCGACCGCTCGGTGCTCGCCGGTAATTTGTTACAACAATCCGTATCAGTCGAGTTCGTCGACCAGTTCGTCGCCGAGGCCGGTGTAGGTCGCGGGCGTCAGGGCGCGGAGTTCCTCGCGGACCGATTCGTCCACGTCGAGGTCGTCGAACAGCTCGCGGAAGTCCGCCAGCGTGGCGCGCTGGCCGCGGGTGAGTTCCTTGATGCGCTCGTAGGCCTCGGTGTCTCCCTCCCGGCGGAGGATGGTCTGGACGGCTTCCCCGATGACCTCGGGGTTGGCTTCCAGTTCCTCGCGCATGACGTGTTCGTTGGGCGTGACCTTCGCGAGACCGTTCTGGGTCTTGCCGTAGGCGATGAGACAGTGGGCGAAGGCGGCGCCGATGTTGCGCTTGACGGTCGAATCCGAGAGGTCACGCTGGAGCCGCGAGGTGGTGATGTAATCGCCGAGGAAGGTGAGGTCGGAGTTGGCCTTCGTCAGATTGCCCTCGCTGTTCTCGAAGTCGATGGGATTGACTTTGTGGGGCATCGTCGACGATCCCGTCTCGCCCTCGACGGTCTCTTGGCCGAGGTAGCGGTCGGAGACGTAGAGCCACATATCCAGATCGAGGTCCCGAAGGACGTTGTTGACGCCGCGGAGGGCGTCGAAGACCGCCGCGAGGTCGTCACAGGGGTTGACCTGCGTCGACAGCGCGGTATGCTGGAGGCCGAGCGACTCGACGAACTCCTCGGAGAAGGCCCGCCAGTCGAGCTCGGGGTAGGCGGCGTGGTGGGCGGCGTAGGTACCGGAGGCGCCGGCGAGTTTGCCCGAGATATCGGCCGCGGTGGCTTCGAGGCGGCCCAGCGCCGTGCCGAGCCGTGAGGCGTAGACGGCCAGTTCCTTGCCGTAGGTCGTCGGCGTCGCGGGCTGGCCGTGGGTGCGAGCGAGCATCGGCAGGTCGCGGTATTCGCGGGCCTCGGCGGCCAGCGTGTCCCGGATTTCGCGGATTTCCGGGGCCAGAACCTCCTCGACGGCGGGCTTGACGAGCAGGCGGTGGGCGAGGTTGTTGGCGTCCTCGCTGGTGAGGCCGAAGTGGACCCACGGGCCCTGCTCGTCCTCGTCGGGTAGGTGCATGCGGATGAAATACTCGACGGCTTTGACGTCGTGGTTCGTCGCCGAATAGCCGTCGTAGCCCTCGGTTTCGAGCTGTTTGATGATTTCGGCGTCCTCGGCGTCGAACTCCTCGTAGAGGGCGCGGAGGTCGGCCCGTTCGTCGTCGGCCAACTCCAGCGGCGTCGCATCGAGGTCGGCGAGCCCGAGCAGGTACTCGACTTCGACCTCGACACGAGCGCGCATCAAGGCGGCCTCGCTGGCGTAGTCGGTCAGCGGTTCCGTATAGCGGGCATAGCGGCCGTCAAGCGGCGAGACGGCGTAGAGTGGGCCCCGGTCGGTCATACGCGATGGTGGGTGTAGGCGTTGAAAAAGGGTGTCGATACTCGGGGAATAGAAGCGATATATATGCAAATACGTGTCTAGTATTGGTGTCTCAGTCGAGTTCAACGAATTCGGTGTGTTCGTTGATAACGACCTGGATTTCGGCGTTCTTGTCGTAGTAGTGGTCCTTGACGGTCTCGAAGCGAAATCGGTTCCCTTCTCCGAGATATGGATGAGAGACGCCGTCGTTGACGATGAAAACGACGGGATCGACCACGCTCGAATCGAGCAGTTCGCCCTTCATATCTGGAATCCCTGACTCGTCGTCCCGAACGTAGAACACCGCATCAATCGTCGCTTCGACATCGACGTACTCGCCGGAGCCGTTGAAGTCCTTGAGTTTCCATTGCTCATTGGAGCTACTTTTCGTCCCATTGGTCCCGCCGACCGTTCCGTTATTTTCGGCTTTCGTCTCATTCGTCCGGCCGTTCGCATCCTCGGACGCGCCATCATTTGGGGCGGCCAACGAGAGGAAGTTCACCCCACCGTCCAGTCCCTCCCGAAATGACGAGACTATCACCTGAATTCGTTGGCGATCCGTCTCATCGCCGGGCTCGAGGCTGTCATCGAACATACATCTGGTTTCGCCGACGGTGCCTGGAGATGCCACGAACCAGCCATCATCCCGGTATTCGATGGCGAGGGTCCCGGTTTCCCCTTCGGTCGTGAACCAATCGTCGCTCATATCTCGCACAGTTCGGAGGCCGTATTCAAATCACTGGTCTCGGTAACGCCGTCAGCCGATTACCACGGATTGATGGCGTGTTTCTTCGGCGGCCACTCGTCCTCGCGCGGTTCGTCGTAGCGGTCCAGCGCGCGCTTTATCCAGCCGTAGGTGTCGGCGGGTTCGATGACGGCATCCATGCCGACGCCTTCGACGGCGCGGATGGCGTCGGTGCGGTCCTTATAAAATTCGACCAGTTCCTCGCGTTTGGCCTCGGGGTCGTCGGCGGCCTCGATTTCGCGGCCGTGGACCACGTCGACGGCGCCTTCGATGCCCATCGCCGCCACCTCGGCGGTCGGCCAGACGGCGGTGAGGACGTTCTGGACGGACTCGCCGCCGCCCATCGCGACGTGGCCGAAGCCGTAGCCGCGCCGGAGGACGACGTTGAGGATGGGGACCGTCGCCCGGTTGAGTTCGTAAGGGAGTTTGCCGGCCGCGCGGGCGACGCCGTCTTTCTCGGAGTCGGGGCCGGGCAGAATTCCGGGAACGTCCTCCAGCGTCAGGATGGGGAGGTCGAAGGCGTCACACAGCGAGGCAAACCGGGCGGAGGCGATCGATGCGTCGGCGTCGATGGTCCCGGCCATCGCTCGGGGGTTGTTCGCGATGACGCCGACGGGCTCGCCGTCGACGCGAGCGAAACCGGTGACGATGTTGCGGGCGAAGTCGGGCTTGAGTTCGAAGAAACTGTCCGCGTCGGTGACGCCCTCGATGATGGCTTCGATATCGTAGCCCTTCTTCGGGTCAGCGGGCATCACGTCTTCGAGGTCCGTCCGGGTGGCCTCGGAGGGTGGGGAAGCGTCGACTGCGGGCGGGTCACGCCGGGCGTTCCGGGGCAGATACGAGAGGAACTCGCGGATGCCGTCGAGGCAGGCCTCGTCGTCGGGGAAGGCGCGGTCGGCCATGCCCGTCTTGGCGGTCTGGAAATCGACGCCGCCCAGTTCTTCCTTCGAGAGGTCGACGCCGAGGGCGGCCTTCACGAGCGAGGGACCGGCGACGCCCAGCGTGGAGCCGTCGACCATCGGCACGAAGTCGGCCATCGCCGAGAAGTTGGTCGGCGCCGCGAAACCGGGCCCCATCATCGCCGAGACGATTGGCACCCACCCCGAGAGCTTCGTCTGCGTCCGGAAGATGCCGCCGTCGCCCTGTGCCGTCGGGCGGGCGTCGAGGCCTTCTTGAATCCGGTGGCCGCCGCCGTCGTGCAGCAGGACCAAGGGGAAGCCGCGTTCGAGGGCCAGCTCCATGACGCGCTCCATCTTGCGGCCGCCGGTGTGGCCGATGGAGCCGCCCTTGACGGTGAAGTCGGTCGCGGCGACGGCGACCGGCCGGCCGTCCACGTCGCCGACGCCAGCAACGACGCCGTCGGCGGGGGCGTCCTCACGCTCCCAGTCGGCGGTTTCGGGCGTCGTCGGTGCGGGCGCGGCGAGTTGGCCGATCTCGTCGAACTCCTCACAGAGGTAGTCGACCCGCTCGCGGGCGGTGAGTTTGTCCTGTGCGTGCTGTTTCTCGACGGCCTCGGGCCGGCCTGCGTCCTCGACGGCACGTTTCGCCTGTCGGACCTTCTCGATGAGGTCCGCCATGCTCTCGTCTGTCATATGCCGAGGCTTGTCCCGCGTCCTGTTAACATTGTTTGTCGGAACTGTGGTACGAGCAGAGTACGTTAAGACCACTTGTTTAGGCACGTACGTGGATACTAAAAGGAGACGTATCGGTTCTGAAACTATATTTAAGCATAAATGTGGATAAGTGGCGGTCTGTAATCGCAACTACTTTGCCCGCGGCGGGGCCCGTCTTCGATATGAAAATCGCCGGTATGGCCTCGAACCGCGGCCGGAACCTGCTGCATCTCGCGGACGCCGCGCCGGGCGGCGCGGAGTTCTCCGTCATCCTCTCCAACGAGGAGGGCGCGCCCGTGCTGGAAGACGCCGCCGAGCGTGGCATCCCGACCGAAGTCGTCGAGAAAGCCGACGAGGACTCCCGGGAGGAACACGAGCGTCGAATCCTCCAGCGACTGGAGGGCTACGACGTCGACCTCGTCTGTCTGGACGGCTACATGCGCATCCTGACCGAGGAGTTCCTCGACGAGGCGCCGACGACGCTCAACGTCCACCCCGCCCTGCTCCCCTCGTTCCCGGGCATGGACGCCCACGAGCAGGTGCTGGAGGCCGGCGTCTCGGTCACCGGGTGTACCGTCCACGTCGTCGACGAGACCGTCGACGGCGGCCCCATCGTCACGCAGGAACCCGTCCCCGTCTACGACGGCGACGACGCGTCCGACTTAAAAGAGCGCGTCCTCTACGAGGCTGAGTTCACCGCCTACCCACGCGCTGTCAAGTGGTTCGCCGAGGACCGCGTGGCGGTCGACTTCGACGACGGTACGGTCTCCGTCGAGGGCGACGACGGCGGCCAGTTCCCCGCCCGCCGCTTCGTCGGCGAGGATCGCGGCCGCGAACTCCGCTACGGGGAGAACCCCCACCAGGACGCCGCGGTCTATCTCGATGGCTCCGCCGAGGAGGCAAGCGTCGTCGACGCCGACCAGCTCAACGAGGGCGCGAAGGCGCTCTCGTACAACAACTACAACGACGCCGACGGCGCCTTGAGCCTCATCAAGGAGTTCGACGAACCCGCCGCCGCCGTCATCAAGCACACCAACCCCGCCGGCTGTGCGACCGCCGACGACCTCGCGACCGCCTACGAGAACGCGCTCTCGACGGACCCGATGAGCGCCTTCGGCGGTATCGTCGCCCTCAACCGCGAGTGTGACGCCGCCACCGCCGAGCAGATCACCGACTCCTTCAAGGAAGTCGTCGTCGCGCCCGGCTACACCGAATCCGCCCTCGATGTCCTTTTCGAAAAGGACAACCTCCGCGTCCTCGACGTGGGCGACCTCGACGAAATCACCGAGACGCTCGTCGAGAAGGACCTCGTCGGCGGCCGCCTCGTTCAGGAGCGTGACCTCCAGAAACTCTCCGCCGACGACCTCGAGTTCGTCACCGAGCGCGAACCGACCGACGAGCAGGTCGAGACGATGCTATTCGCGTGGCAGACCATCAAGCACGTCAAATCCAACGCCATCCTCCTCGCGAAGGACACCGAGACCGTCGGCGTCGGCATGGGACAGGTCTCCCGCGTCGACGCGGTCCGCCTCGCGGCGATGAAGGCCGACGAACACGCCGAGGGCAAGGACGCCGACGGCGCCGTCATGGCCTCGGACGCCTTCTTCCCCTTCCCGGACGGCATCGAGGAGGCCGCGGAGGCCGGCATCGAGGCCGTCATCCAGCCCGGTGGCTCCGTCAACGACGAGGACGTCATCGAGGCCGCCAACGAACACGACATCGCGATGGCCTTCACCGGCAACCGCGCCTTCCAGCACTAACGGCCGGTTCGAATTTTCCCGCCAATCGTCACGCCGACTGCTGTGGTATCCGGGCCCACTCTGGGTTGATGTTTTAAGAAGCGGGTCGTCGAATCGGGTTGTATGGCCCTCCATGCTATCGACGACGTCGGTGACGCCATCGACGCGACGCGAGCGTTCCTCTTCCCGTTCGACCTTCGCCGCTGGCTGAAACTGGCCCTCGTCGCCTTCTTCGTCGGCGGCGGTCTGAACACCCCATCGGGCCAGTTCGGTGGCTCCGGTGGCCCCAGCGGGTCACCCGGACCGGGCGGTGGCGGGGAACTCCCCGCTTCGCTCCCCTCGCTTCCCGTCGAGGCGATGACGCTCATCGCCGTGGCTGTCGCCGTCGTCGTTCTGCTCGCGCTTGTCTTCGGCATCGTCGGCTCCGTCATGGAGTTCGTCTTCATCGAATCGCTTCGCAACGACGCTGTCCGGGTCCGCCAGTACTGGAGCGACCGGTGGCGACAGGGCCTCCGCCTGTTCGGCTTCCGAGTCGTCATCGGCCTGCCGCTGTTGGCACTCGTCGTCGGCTGGATGGCGCTGTTCGTCCTGCCGATGGTCACGAACGTTCAGCAGCCAGCCTTTTCGGCCGGCGTCTTCCTGTTCGGTCTCCCGGTCCTGTTGCTCGCCGGCCTCGTCTTCGCCGTCATCAACGCCTTCACGACGTTCTTCGTGGTCCCGTTGATGATACAGCGGGATTCGGGCGTGCTGGCCGGCTGGCGGCGTCTCTGGCCCTCTATGAAGCGCGAGTGGAAACAGTACGGCGCCTTCGCCGTCTTCCTGCTCGTTCTCTCCCTCGTGGTCGGCTTCATCACCTCGATTGCCGTCGGCCTCGTGGCCGTCGTCGTCCTGATTCCGTTCGCTATCATCGGTGCCATCGTCTACGTGGCCCTCTCGTTGTCGACTACGGGGACGGTCCTGCTGGGGCTACTGGCGGCGGGCTTTGCCCTGACTATGCTTGTCGTCTGGGCCCTCGTGCAGGTGCCGGTCGTCGCCTACTTCCGTTATTACGCCCTGCTGGTGCTGGGCGATATAGACTCGTCGTTCGACATCATCCCCGACCAGCGTGCGGCGGTTCGGGAGTAACCGCGGCGGCCTCGAAACCGCTTCCTCGCCGGCCTTATGAGGCGGCCGGACGATTCTCCGATATGTCAGATACCGACGAGGCAGTCGAGGAGTTCCTCGAAAACGCCGACACCGCCTACGGCGAGTACGACCAGGGCTACGCCGACGCGGACGCGACGCTTCGGCGCCTGAAACAGCACATCGAGGACCTGCGGGAGACCCACGAAAATGACTGAGAAGACGGTTTTCCACCTGCCGGAAGGCGAGAACGACTACGGCAAGCGCGTCTTCCGGAACGCGGCCAACCTGCTCGCCGACACCACCATCGACTCGGCGGTCGCCATCGTCGTCAACGGGGGCGGCCTCGACCACGTGCGGGCCGACGCGCCGACGGCCGACCGAGTCCGGCAGTTACTCGACGACGGCGTCGAGGTCTGTGTCTGTCGGAACACGCTGGAAGGCGCCGATTCCGACGCCGGCGACCTCGTCGACGGGGCGCGACTCGTCTCCTCGGCGATGGCCGAGTTGACGCGAAAACAGGACGACGGCTACGCCTACATCCGGCCCTAGCTGCGGATCAAATCGAGCACGCGCTCGTAGTACTCGCCGAACTCGGCGTCCGAACGGGCGCGTGGCCGCGGCAGGTCGACCTCGACGGTCTCGAGGATGCGGCCCGGTTCCTTGGCCATGACGAGAACGCGGTCGGCGAGTTTGACGGCCTCCTCGACGTCGTGGGTGACGAAAAGCACCGTCTTCTCCGTCTCCTGCCAGATGTCGAGCAGTTCGCCCTGCAGCATCTCGCGGGTCTGGGCGTCGACGGCGCCGAACGGCTCGTCCATGAGCAGGAGTTCGGGGTCGGCCGCCAGCGCGCGGGCGATGGCGACCCGCTGTTTCATGCCGCCGGAGAGTTCCTTCGGGTAGCTCGCGGAGAAGCCTTCGAGGCCGACGAGGTCGATGAGGTGGTCGACGCGCTCGCGGCGCTCGGCCTCCGGCGTGCCCTGTTTTTCGAGGCCGAAGGCGACGTTGCCGCTGACGGTCCGCCACGGGAAGAGGTGGTACTCCTGGAAGACGACACCCATGTTCGGGGTGGGTTCCTCGACCCGCTCGCCGGTGAGGTACACCTCGCCGCTGGTGGCCGATTCCAGTCCCGCGATGATGCGGAACAGCGTCGTCTTCCCGCAGCCGGAGGGGCCGACGATACAGACGAACTCGCCGTCCTCGACCTCGAAGGAGACGTCCTGCAGGGCCTGTACCGGCCCGTCCTGCCCGGTATACTGCTTGGAGATGCTGTCGACCCGGACGCGGGCGTCGAGCGAGGGGTCGTTCAGCGCCATACGAGCACCCTCCGCTGGAGGGCCCGGAAGGCCACGTCGACGAGCAGGAACATGAAACTCAACACGAGGATGTAGGCGATGACCGCATCGACCTGCAGGTTGTTCGAGGCGCGCAGGATGCGCCGGCCGATGCCGGGGACGCCGAATATCTCGGAGGCGACGACGAGCATCCAGCAGCGACCGATGCCGGTGCGGGCACCGGTCAGGATCTCCGGGGAGGCGGCGGGCACGACGACCGACCGCAGGAGTTCGAGGTCGCCGTCGACGCCGAGGCTCCGGGCGACGTCCAGCAGGTCGTCGGAGACGCCCTCGACGCCGCCGTAGGCGGCATAGAAGTTGATCCAGAAGCCGCCGACGCCGATGATGAACGCGGCGCCGGCGTGATTGATGCCGAACCACGCGATAGCGAAGCCGATGAGCGCCAGCGGCGGGACGGGCCGGAGGAGTCGAACGAGGGGCGCCGAGACGTCGTCGGCGATGGAACTCCACGCCAGGCCGACGCCGGCGACGATGCCGAGAACCGTGCCCGCGATGACGCCCGGAACCCAATGGAGGATGCTCTGGCCGATGGCGGTCAGCATCTCACCGCTTGCGGCCTCCGCGTGGAAGGTCTCGGCGACGGCGAGCGGCGACGGCAGGATGTACGCCGGCTGGAACAGCGACGTCACCCACCACAACGCGACGAACCCGACGATGCCGGCGGTACCGAGGAGCGCTCGCTGTGGGTCGAGTGCGTCGATGAACGACTCGATGCCCTCGTCGGCGCCGTCGTATCCGAGGTCGGTTTCGGTTGCCATCTGGCGTCCTCCTTAGAGGTTCTCGTAGACGCTGTAATCGAATATCCCGTCCAGCGAGAGCTGTTGGTCGATCTGGCCGTTGTCGTAGGCGAACTCGGCGAAGATCTCCGTCCCGTTTTCGATCTCGGCGGGGTCGGTCACGAAGTTCGAGAGGGGGCTGTCCAGTGCTTCCCGGGCCAGATCGCGGTCCATGCCGATGCCGCTCTCGACGATATCGGCCGTCTCGTCGGGGTTCTCGTCGATGAAGTCGGTCGCCCGGACGTGCTGTTCGAGGAACTGTGTCGCGAGATCCGATTCGCGGACCTCGTCGCTCATCAGCGTGACGGCGGCCGGTTGGCCGGGCATGATCTCGGCGGCGGTCCGGAACATGCTCACCGGCGAATCGGTGCTCGACGTGCGGGTCGGCACCGGTTCCATGATGGAGGTGCCGTCGATCTCGTCGTTGACGATGGCCTGGAAGACGGCGTTCGCGCCGTTTATCTCCGTGATCTCGACGGCCGATTCGGGGTCGACGCCGACGATGTCGGAAAGCCAGTACCGGAGGAGCACGTCGGGGACCGACCCCTGCGGGAACGTCCCGAACTGGAACTTCTCGCCTTTCTCCTCCTCCCAGACGCCGAAGGCGTCGGCCCCGTGTTCGTCCCACATCGTCTGCAGGTCATCGTGGACCATGATGCCCATCGGCTCCTTGATGTTCGTCGCGGTCACCTGTGCCGGCAGGCCGCGGTCGATTACGATCATCGCAGGGACGACACCGAACATCGCGATGTCGATCTCGCCGCCGCCGTAGGCCTGGATGATGGCGGGCCCGTCGGTGAATTCTCGGCCGTCGATGGTCGCGTCGACGCCGTCGAAGTACCCCTCCTCTTCCATCACGTAGTACTGCAGGTCGGGGAAGATGGGCATGTGCGCGACGGTGAGTTCGTCGAGACTGCCGCCGCCGGACCCGCCGCCGAGGCCGAGACAGCCGGCGAGTCCGGCGGTCGCGGTCGCACCGGCACCGGCCAGATACGCACGTCGTGAAAGCGAATCTCCACTCATTACTCTCCGTTGTCGTCCGTGCCTTATCCCCCCAGAGGTGACGGTAATTCCGACCCGAACGTTTGACGGCGGATTCGACGGTTGAAATCGAAAATCGCCGAACAGAAGCGTCATCCCGCCATCGTGGCCGCGTACACCTGTCGCAGGTACCGGCAATATACTCCTAAAACAGCGCCGAAATCCGAGCTATTCCGGCGGGACACGGCAGAATTATGGCGACGGCGGTCCCCCTCTCGCCTATGCCACAGTTCTCATCGCGCGTCGAGCAGGTTTCCATCAGCGGCATCCGCGAGGTGTTCGAGGCGGCCGGCGAGGACGCGATCAACCTCGGGTTGGGCCAACCCGACTTCCCGACGCCGGACCACGCCCGGCAGGCAGCCATCGAGGCCATCGAGGCCGGCGATACGGACGCCTACACGTCGAACAAGGGCACCGAGGACCTGCGGGAGGCCATCGCGGCCAAACACGACCGCGACAACGCCTTCTCGGTGGACCCGGCCAACGTCATCGCCACCGCGGGCGGCAGCGAGGCGCTTCACATCGCCATCGAAGCCCACGTGAACGTCGGCGAGGAGGTCATCTACCCCGACCCCGGCTTCGTCTCCTACGAGGCGCTGACCCACCTCGCGGGCGGCGAACCGAACCCCGTCGCCCTCCGCGATGACCTGACGCTGTCGCCCGAAGCCGTCGAGGCGGCCATCTCCGACGACACCGCCGCCTTCGTCGTCAACAGCCCCGCGAACCCGACGGGCGCCGTCCAGAGCGAGGCGGATATGCAGGAGTTCGCCCGCATCGCCGACGAGCACGACGTCCTCTGTATCTCCGATGAGGTCTACGAGCCGTTCGTCTTCGACGGCGAACACCACTCGCCGATGGACTTCGCCGAGACCGACAGCGTCGTCGTCGTCAACGCCTGCTCGAAAGCCTACTCGATGACGGGGTGGCGCCTCGGCTGGGTGACCGGTTCCCACGAGCGCATCGAGCGGATGCTTCGGGTCCACCAGTACGTGCAGGCCTGTGCCTCCGCGCCAGCCCAGTACGCCGCGGAGGCCGCCCTCTCCGGCCCGCAGGACCACACCGAGAAGATGCGGGAGGCCTTCGAAGAACGCCGAGATATCGTCCTCGACGGCCTGCAGGACATGGGTCTCGAGGTGCCCACGCCACAGGGTGCCTTCTACGCGATGCCCCGCGTACCCGACGGCTGGGTCGACGAGGTCATCGACCGCGGCGTCGTCGTCGTCCCCGGCGAGGCTTTCGGCGAGCACGGCGAAGGCCACGCCCGCATCTCCTATGCGGCCGACGTCGAGACGCTGAAGGAAGCACTGGAGATCATGCGCGAGGCGACCGAAGCTGTTCGGTAACCTCCGTGCCGAGTCGTGAGGCCGGTAGTGTTTATATACTCACTTCAACGACCGCTAGCGAACCGAGAGCGTGTTGCTCTGCCAAGGCTTCGTTCGCGAACACGACGAGGAGTTCTGGCTGTCTACAGTCTGGGAGTTCCTGGGTCTCTGTTATAAGAAAACGACGCCTACCTGCCCCTACAATAATGGTGCTTCCGGCCATTGATAACGCATGGCACTTGCACGCCACGGCACGGGGATTCGGGCGGACGTGGGAGCACTGGTATCGCAGGTCCATCCCGTTTTCATGCTGCCGCCACTCGCGGCCTCGGCGTTCGGCGCGGTGCTGGCCGACCGACTCGATGTCGCGTTACTCGCCCTCCATCTGACCGCCGCCTTCGCGGGGCTGTACACCGCTCACATCAAGGACGGCTACGTTGACTTCCACCAGCGCGGCGAGGACGACGACCACCCGCTGACGGCCTTCGGCTGTCGGGCCGCGCTGGCGGGCGCGACGGCGCTCTTCTTCGCCTGCCTGCTGGCTATCGGCCTGCTCGTGGATGTCTGGGCCGCCCTGCTCACGTTGCCGGGCTGGATTATCGGCTACCTGCACGCGCCGCAGTTGGACCTCAATCCCGTCGGCGCGACGGCGGGCTATCCGGCCGGTATCGCCTTCGCCCTTTTAGGAGGGAACTACGTACAGGCCGAAGCCCTGTCGACGACGGTCGTCGCCTTCGCCGTCGTCTTCTTCGCGGTTCTCTCGGGTATCAAGACCGTCGACGACGCCAAGGACTACGAATACGACCGCTCCATCGGTAAGCGGACGGTCGCAGTCGTGCTGGGCCGCCAGCGCGCTCGCCGGTTCGCCTACGGGCTGATGGCCGCTGGGATGGCCGTCGTCATCGGGCTCGCCGTCGTCGGCGTGTTTCCACCCGCGAGCGCCGCCGCTCCCATCGTCTTCGCCCTCGTCGCCGGCTTCGCGTGGCGGGCCGGCGAGAACGATGGCCTCGCGACGAAACTGCTCATCCGGGGCTCCTATCTGTTTCTCGCGGTGCTGGTCGCGGCCGTGTGGCTTGGCGGGTGAGGCGGGCGGTATCCCGGCGGTTCGCGAGGGCCTTTGCGGCGCTCTATCGGTGAGTCAGTCGTTAGAACCGGTGTTTGTATCGAGTGAACGGCGTAGACGGATACGCATCCAAATTGACTTCCGAGTTGGGCTGAATTGACACATTACTAATGACGCTTCTACATGGAATCATCGAGGCGGTCGCGGACGCGAAGGGCAAGGAGCCGGTAGAACTGGACATCGTCCTCGCTGACCACATCTCTACGGAGGCTATCCAGCGTCTGGACGAACATGAGAGTGATTCATGGACGATTCAGTTCGAACTCCCGGATCACACCGTAGAGGTCGTTGGGGACGGCACCATCCACGTCGACGGCACACAGAAAGAAAGGTACGCCTGAACGGTATCGTCGATGACACGGCCAGTCTATGGCCCGATACTGGTCGATTCGTCTACGACCGATTCGAAGACCTCGAACACGGACGGTGTACGAACCGCTGTACGATGGTCTCGAGCCGCGATAAAAAGGGGGTGTTCGGGACTACTCCTCGTCGCCGCCGTCGGTCAGAATCTCGCTTTCGACGGTCGCTTCCTCGTTGACGAACGATGGCTCGTCGACCTCCTCGTCGTCCTCTGTTTCTGCCTCGAACTCGCGCCGGTCACGGATGTCGAAGCCGTGGCACATGGCATTTGTTAGCACGGATTGCAGCTACTAATATCTCACTCAGTGGGCCCCGGGAGACTCTCCTCGTCAGGACGCCGTCGAGACGATCTTGATAACGTCGCCCTCGTCGAGTTCGTGGTCCTCGCCGATGCGTCGGTTCTCGCGGGCGTCGACGGCGTGGAGGTAGCCCTCGCCGATATCGGAGTGGACGGCGAAGGCGAGGTCCTTCGGGGTGGCATCGTCCCGAAGTAGGAAGGCGTCGGGGAGGACGTTGCCCTGTCCGTCGGTCCACTTCGAGGCGTCCTGGACGGGGTAGACCGTAATGTGCTCCAGCAGGTCGTAGACGGACTCGTTGAGCGCCTGCTGGAGTCCCGTGCCGCCCCACTCGGTCATCACGTCGCGGATGCGGTTGAGGCCCTCCTCCTGTGAGTCGGAGATGTCGCCGACGATTTCGAAGTCCTCGTCGCCGGGGTCGTAGTCGACGACGCCGGCCTCGACGGCCTGCCGGAGGGCGAGTTCGCCCTCGGCGGTACAGGGAATGACGTGGCCAGCGGCCTCCTCAAGGCGTTCGATGTTCTCCTCGGGGGCGATGTCGGCCTTGTTGGCGACGACGACGATGGGCTTGGTGCGCTCGCGGACGAGACGGGCGAGTTCCTCCTTGTCCTCGTCGCTCCACTCGAAGGGGTCGCTGGTGTAGTCTATCTCCCGGAGGACGGCCATCACGTCGTATTCGGTCGCGCCGACGCCGGTCAACATCTCGGTGAGGACCTCCTCGAAGTCGAACTCCGGCGACCGGGACTGCCGTTCGACCGATTCCCAGTTGCCCTCGATGATGGACGCGAGCCACAGATCCATCTCCTCCTGGATGAACTCGATGTCCTGGACGGGGTCGTAACTGCCGACCTCGACGGGTTCGCCCTCCGCGTTCGTGCCGCCGGAGGCGTCGACGACGTTCAGGATGACGTCGGCGTTCGACAGTGCGTCGAGGAACTGGTTGCCGAGGCCCTTCCCCTCGTGGGCGCCGGGAACGAGGCCGGCCACGTCGAGCAGTTCGATGGGGACGTAGCGCTTGCCATCGTGGCAGTTCTCGTTTCCGCAGCGCTCCTCCAGATCGAGGCAGGGACACCGGGTTCGGACGTGGCTGACCCCACGGTTCGGGTCGATGGTCGTGAAGGGGTAGTTGCCCACGTCCACCTCCGCCATCGTGGCGGCCTTGTAGAACGTCGATTTGCCGGCGTTGGGCTTGCCGGCGAGCGCGACCGAGAGCATACCGACTCTGGGGCGAGGGCGCCGAATTGCCTTTCGGTTGCGTGACTACCAGTCGAGTGCCTCGGGCAGGTCGCCGAACCCACCGCCGTCGTAGCGGTGGGCTTCCCAACCGACACCCTCGGCGCCCTCGACGTCGTCCTCGCTGTCGCCGACCATCGCGTAAGCGTCGGCGGGCAGACGCTCCTCGGCCGTACGGAACGGTTCGGGGTCCGGCTTGTGGGAACCGACCTCGTAGGAGGAGACGACTGCCTCGAAGAAGTCGGTGAGGCTGCTGGTATCGAGCTTCGCGCGCTGAACTTCGGGCACGCCGTTCGTGAGAACGCCGAGCCGGTACTCCTCGGCCAGTCGGTCGAGGTCGCCTTCGAGGCCGTCGGTCGGGTAACAGCTCTCGATCTCCCGCCGCTGTAGGGTCTCGGCCAGCGCCTCAGCATCATCGCCGAACGCGCCGAACCCCCGTCGGTACGGGTTCGGTTCACAGTCCCAGAACGCCTCGAAGAACGACTCGCTGTACTCCTCTAGCCACTCGTCGCGCGCCTCGCCCCGTACCTCGTGGAACGTCTCCGTCAGGAGGGTCGCGAAATCCGGGGTATGGAGCAGGGTCCCGTCGAGGTCGAAGAATATCGCGTTCATTACCGGTTGCTGTCGGCCCTATGTTATGTATCAATCGCCGGCGTGAGACGCCGTATCAAGGGGTTACTGCTTTTCGGCCTCGGCGATGATGCCCGAGAGGTCGCCGTCGCCGTTTGTGGCGGGGTCCGCGCCGTCCCCAGCGCGGTCCCACTCGAAGTCGCTTTCGTCGATGGGTCGGACGGCCGGTTCGGCGCGGACGTCCAACTCCCCGTCGCCGAGGCGGACGAAGGCCGACTCGGGGGCCGGTTGGGGGAGTTCACCTTCACCAAGAGGGACGACGGCTGGTTCCGGTTCGGTCGTCGGCTCGGAATCGTGTTCCGAGGCCGTTTCCTCGTCGGCCGCCTCGACGTCCTCGTCGGGTTCGGATGCTTCGAAATCGTCGGGCGCGTTGGTGAAGGTCGTCTCCCCGCGGGCGCGGATGGCGCCGTCGACTTCGGCGGCCTCCGAGAGAGTGCAGTCCTCACAGGAGATGTCGCCGCGGACGTGAGCGCCGGGGGCGACGGTCACGTCGCCGCCCTTCGTCGTCACGTCGCCGTGGACGACCGTGTTCGGCCCGACCGTGATGTCCTCCTTGGCGCGGAGGCTGCCGAAGATCTCGGTTTCGCTGCCGACCTCGATGTCGGTCGCTCGGATGTTGCCGTGCATCCGGCAGTCGTCGCCGATGGTCGCGGGTTCGGAGACGCGCCACGCGTCGTCGTCGATGCGAGCGCCGCGAGGGATGAGAACGGGGTCGGCCTCGTTGTCGGAGGTGAGGAACTCCTCGGCGACGTCCTCTGCGGCCTCCTCCTCGCCGATGCGGAGGAGATGCGAGAGGTAGACGAACAGGAAGACGATGGTCGGCATGGGGTTGCGGATGACGATCCAGCCGTTGGCCTCGAAGCCCTGCTCGATGTCGACGTCGTCGCCGATATCGAGGTCGCCGGAGACGATGAGTTGGCCGGTGATGTGGACCCGTTCGCCGAGGTAGGCGTCCTGGCCGACGAGCACGTTACCCTCGACGTCACACCACATGTCGAGGCGGCAGTCGCCGTCGGCCTCGATGTCGCCGCCGAAGCGGACGCGCTCGCCGGCGACGACGTTGCCGCCGCGGACGCCCAACTCGACGACGCTCTGGCCGCCGACGAGCACGTCGCCGTCGGTAACCAGGTCGTGTTCCTGGACGTGAGTGCCGTCCGGAACCGCGAGTTCCTCGAGGGGGTCCGACCCAAGCACGGTGTACACCTGCGCGGCGCTCCTATTAAAACCTCCTCGGGCGTCAGACGGCCGGCAGACATTTGTCATCCGAGCGACTACCAGCCGTCGGGGCCGTCGATGCGCCGTTGGGCGCACCCCACGCGACGGGGAGGGGAACGCTCCGTCGCACTTCTCGAACCGCCGCAACGTGGTACTTATACCGGGGACTCTCCAAACCGCTGTATGACTGTTCTCTCGTTCGACGAACAGGGTGTCGAAGTCATCTACGAAGGCACCGAGTTCCGACTCGAAAAGGACCTCATCGAGGAGGCCACCTGCAAGGACTACCCCGACGTGACCGACCACGAAGTCCTCCAAATCATCGAGGACAACCCCTCGTTGTCCGGCGAACCGCGGCGCATCAAAGAGATTCTCGACTAACTACTCCGCGAGTACGGCATCGGCCGCTTGTTTGCCGCTCTCCATGGCGCCCTGAATCGACGACCAGCGGGTGTAATCGCCTGCGAGGTAGACCGACCCTTCGGGCGCGTCGACCGCAGGGAGGGACTCGCGAAAGCCCGGCGGTTGGGCGAACTGCGCGAACTCGATGCGGTCGACGCCGACCAGTTCGAACTCGCCGAAGTGGTTCTCCGGATACCACGCTTCAAGCGCCTCGCGGACTTCCGCGGCCAGTTCCTCGTCGCTCGCGTCCTGCTGACCCAGGAAGGTCGCGCTGAGCAACTCGCGGTCCTCGGGCGCGTATTCGGGTGCCGCCGCGGACATCGGCGCGGCGGTGTTCGGCCGGTCATCCGCGGCGTTCAGTAGAATCCGAGAGCCGGTATCCAGTGTCTGGTGGTCCGGAATCGAGCAGTGGACCGTGACACAACTCTTGGCATCGGTCGGCGTCTCGATGCCCGTCAACTCGCCCGCGGATTTCGGGTCGGTCGCCACGACGACGGCGTCGGGAAAGACCATCTCGTTGCCCGCCTCGACTTTCAGTTTCTCGTCCCGCGCGACGTTCGTGACGGCCTTTGCGGTCTTGATGGTCGCGCCCGCCGCCTCGGCCCGGTCGCGCAACTGGGCCGGAATCGCGCCCATCCCCTCGGCCGGGACGACCGTCTTCCCCTCCGAGAGGGCCTTGAAGGTGTACTCGAAGACGCCGCTGTCGGTCCCCAATTCCCGGTCGAGGGTGATGCCGCCGTAGAAGGGCTCGGCGAAGCGATCGATGAACGCCGGCGAGAAGCCCTGTTCGGCGAGGTACTCCCGGACAGTCCTGTTCTCGCCATCGAGCAACCCCTCGAACTCCCGGCCTTTCAGTTCGCGCTGGAGGCGAAACAGCCGGAGTTTGTCGCTCGTCCGGACGTCGCGGTTCAGGAGGGTCGGGAGGGTCGCGCCCGGGTCTCTCAGCGGGTCGGCCAGCGTCGACCGGTGGTTCGGCTCGGCGATGGTCGCACCGGGAGCGAACGTCCGCAAATCGAGGTCGTCGAAATCCAACTCCCTGCGTGCCGCCGGATACGCCGTGAAGAGGACCTGAAAGCCCCTATCGAGGGTGAACCCGTCGACCTCACGAGAGCGGACCCGGCCGCCGACTTCGTCGTTCTCCTCGAACAGTTCGACTTCGGCGCCCGCCTCCGCCAGACGGCGCGCGGCGACCAGTCCGGCCAGACCCCCGCCGGCTACGACGACGTGCATACGGCCCCTTCAAGCGGCTCCACCAAACCCGTTTCCGTCGACTGGCCCCCTTTCGGTATCCCTGGCGGATGAAGGGCGAACGCTCTCGACGAACCCGGACGAAGCAAGCACGCGAGCGGAGCGAGCGCGCGCAGCGAGTCCCGGGAGTCGAGAGCGTGAGGGCTTCGGAGACGCTGTTCAGTGCGGTCGCTCGCTGAAAAGTGAAAAATTCTTCTTTCGAATACCACCTCACGAACCGCGAAGGACAGGGCTTTGCCGGGGGCGTCCCAACACCAAGTAATGACGAGTTTCGAGGGCTTCGTTTGCACTGACTGCGGGCAGACCGTCACCGACGAGGGCGCTACCCGCTGTCCCGACTGCGGCGGGACGCTGGACGCGAGCTACGACTACGACGCAGTCGACCTCACCCGCGAGGAACTGGCCGACCGCGACGGCGACTGGAAGTACGGTCAACTCCTGCCGTTTACGCCCAACGGCATCGGCGAGGGGACGACCCCGCTCATCGAGGCGCCGCGACTCGCCGACGAACTCGGCGTCGGACGCGTCTTGATAAAGAACGAGGCGCACAACCCGACCGGGACGGTCACCGACCGCGGACAGGCCCTCGTCGCCGAGGCCGCCGTCCGGGCCGAGGCCGACACGCTCGCGCTGCCGACGACGGGCAACGGCGGCCAGTCGGCGGCCGCCTACGCCGCCCGTGCCGGCCTCCTCTCGCGGGCCTTCGTCCCGAGTCGCACCAACTTCGTCAACAAGGCGATGATAAACGTCCACGGCGGCGACATGCGCGTCGTCGAGGGCCGCTATGGCGACGCCCGCGAGGCCTACGAGACCGAACGCGAGGAGATGCCCGCGGCCGACCGGGAAGACTGGTTCCCCGCCGGTGCCTTCGACTCGCCGTACCGCCACGAGGGCGCCAAGCCGCTCTACTACGAAACCGTCGAGCAACTGGACTGGGAGGCCCCTGACGCCGTCGTCGTGCCGGTCGGCCACGGCGCCGTCGCCGCCGGCCTCTGGAAGGCCGCACGGGAGTTCGCCGACCTCGGCCTCGCCGATGACACGCCGAGAGTCTACGCCGCCCAACCGGAGGACTGTGCGCCCGTCGTCGAGGCCATCGACTCCGGCGGCGACCCCGAACCGTGGGAGTACCCCGACACCGTCGTCGGCAGCCTCGAAATCGCCGACCCCGAGGGCGGCCTGCCCGCCGCCGAGGCCGTCCGCGCCAGCGGCGGCGACGGCGTCGCCGTCGACGACCAGGACGCCCTCGACAGCGCCGCGACGGTCGCCCAACACGAGGGCCTCGAGATCAGCATCGCCTGCGGCGTCGCCACCGCCGGCGCGTGGGACCTCCACGACGAGGGCGCTTTCGACGACGACGATACCGTCGTCATCGTCAACACCGGCACCGGGAACAAGGACGCCGACATCGTCCGAAGTCGGTTGATGAGTCAGGGGCTCTAGAACCCACTTTTTGCACAGGGCGGCCTGCGGCCGCC